>JAABQW010000122.1 GCA_011391275.1 Betaproteobacteria bacterium | reverse complement strand
CGATCTGCTCGGCGTTCGCGATGCCCTCGGCGGCGATGCCGTCGCGCGCGAACGGGAAGTCGGAGGGCGCGAGGATCGCCGCCTGGCCGTAGTGCATGCGCAGGCCGGAGATGCGCAGGTTCCCCACGGTGGAGGTCATCGCCACGTACACCTGGTTCTCGATGGCGCGCGCGTGGCAGCAGTAGCGCACGCGCAGGAACCCCTGCCGGTCGTCGGTGCAGCTCGGCACGAAGAGGATGTCGGCGCCCGCCTCGCAGACCTGCCGCGCGAGTTCCGGGAACTCCACGTCGTAGCAGACGAGGATGGCGATCCTGCCGTGCGCCGTCTCGAAGAGCGACAGCGCCTCGCCGGGCGTGGTGTCCCAGTGGTCCTTCTCCCAGCGCGTGCGGTGCAGCTTGTCCTGCTCGAAGACCTGGCCGGCGGGGTTGAAGAGGTACGCCGTGTTGTAGAGCCGGTCGCCGCGCAGCGTCGGGTGGCTCCCGGCAATGAGGTGGTACCCATGCTTCTGCGCGTGGCGGCTCATGAGCTCCACGTAGCGCGGCGTGAAACCGGAGAGCTCGCGCACGGCGCGCCGCACGTCGCTCACGTCCAGCAGCGACATGAGCTGCGTGGTGAAGATCTCCGGCAGCAGCACGAAGTGGGGCCGGTACTCCGCCGCGGCGTCGAGGACGAAGTCGACCTGGCTTTCGAACCCGGCCCAGTCCTTGAGGTGGCGCAGGTGGTACTGCACCGCGGCGATGCGCACCCTCACGCCGCCGCCTTGCGAGTGAACGCCGCCGGGCGCGGGGGCGCGTGGCGCTGATTGAGCCAAACGATGAGCGCGGCGTGGCCGCACGAGGGCGCGTCCTCCGGCAGGTAGTTGTGGATCACGCCGCAGTAGTGGAAGCCCTGCGAGAGCTGGAAGCGCAGCACCGGGTCGGGGATGTCGCCCCACACCACGCGCATCGCGTAGAGCTCGGGCGACATCACGTCCTTCACGTCCCGGTAGCCCGGCAGGCGCCCGGCCGCGATGATGCGGCGCAGGTTGAGGCGCTGGCAGAGCTGGCGCCGGGCCTGGTAGAGCGCGCGGCCCACGCCGTTGCCGCGGCGATGCCTGTCCACGACCACCTCGGCGCCGTAGAGCGTTCGCCCGGCCGGGTCGTGCGTGCCGAAGGCGCCGTCGCCGGTGATCACCTTCCACGTGTGGTCGACGGCGTAGTCGTCCCACATCACGATCAGCGAGGCCGACGCGCCGATCACGCGGTCGTCCATCTCCGCGACCATCTGCCCCTCGGGGAACGCCGCGACCTGCGCGGCGAGCTGCTCCTCGGTCCAGGGCGCGATGGCGGGGTAGGTGGCGCGTTGCAGCTCGCGGATGGCCGCGAAGTCCCCGGGCTGCGTCGGGCGCACGCGCAGCGGGGCGGTCCCGGGCTCGGGACGCACGCGCCAGACGTCGGCGATCGTGGCCGTGGGGGGCAGGGCGGCGCGCAGGTTGTCCTCGATGGTGTTCATGGGGTTCCTCCTTTTCGCTGTTCAATGGACGACGAGCACGGGCAGGTCGCAGCCGGACACCACGCGGGCGGTGATGCTTCCGGTGATGATCGACAAGAGGTCGCCGTAGCCGCTGGAGGCCATGACGATGAGGTCGCAGCCCTCGGTCTCGGCGAGGTCGAGGATCGCGGCCGCGGTCTGCGGGGCGAGGACCTGCCTGGACTCCAGCGCCACGCCCACGCCCTGCGCAAGGCGGCGCGCCTGGACGAGCGCGCGGTCGCGCTCCGGCGGCTCGGGCTCGGCGGCGGTGTCGAGGGGAACAGGCGCGCCGATGACGCCCAGCCCCATGTACGACATGGCCGGGACGGGTGGCGCGATCACGTGCAGCGCGATCACCTGCGCGCCGGAAAGGTTCGCGAGGCGGGACGCGGCCAGGACCGCGTGGCGGGAGCCGAGGGAGCCGTCGGTCGGGACGAGGATTCGCCGGAACATGGTCGCTCCTTCCTAGGGGTTCTTGGTGAATTCCGTGGTGGCGCAGCGCGGGCAGGGCGGCACGGTGGCCGTATGCGCGAGCTGCAGCGTTGCCCCGCAGCGGGTACACGCCAGCGTGCCGGGGCTGGTGATCTCGCCCGTTTGGCGATGCGTGGCCGCGGGGTCGAGGTCGCGCAGCAGAAAAGTCGCGAGCCGCTCGCCGAGCTGGGGGGAGGCCGCGCCGGCGGTGACGAGATCCGCGCGGGCCTTCGCGGCAGCGGACTCCAGCGCCGTGCGGTCGTGCCCGGAACCTTCCCCGAGATGGGCGCGGACCTGCCCGGCCAGGCGGTCGTACAGGGCCTCCTGGCGGATGCGTACGATGGCCGCGGCTGCGCGGATGCGGTCGAGCATGCGCGTGTCGACGTCGCCGCGGGCCGGGCGCAAACGGCCGTTGCCCGGACGGGCCGTGGCAGGGGTTCGGGAATCGGGCTGCTTCATGGGGTCGCTCCTTTCGCGGGGTCGATGGGCGTGGCGGTGCCCGCGCTCGCAAGCGCCGCCGACGTTGTTCGCCCGGCGCGAGCCGGGCCCGGAAAGGCGCCGCGCACTTCGGCGCGCGGAGCCGATGCTACCGCCTGCAGGAGAAGCACGCAGGCCGGTCGCGCTGCCGAAGGGGGCGTGGAGTACCCGTGACAGCGCGCTTTTCTCGTTGTTGCCTTAGTCGGACAGCGCCCCGCGCGGCCGGGTTCCCGGGTTTTTTCGCCGCGGTTATTGACGATCGCAATTGCTGCATGGCAACATCCGAACTGTACGAACCACCGAGAGTTTTTTCGAGAGACATGGACCGAGCCTTCATTTCCAAACCGACCACCGCGCAGCCGCGCGTGTCCTGCCTTTGGCTGGGCCACGCCGACTTCGGCGCCATGGTTGGCACCGTCTCCGGGAGAACGATCGGCTAGAACGCCGCCTCGATCAGCGAAGAATCCCTCGCGAAGCCCGGAGACCGAAAAATCTCCGGGCTTCGTGCTTTTGCGGACCCGTAACCGACAAAGAGGGGAATCGACGATGAACGCGGCGAATGCACCGAGGAGGGCCTGGTGGGCCTGGAAGCCCGCCCGCGCCGTCCGCTTGAAGCGCCCCGAGGCGGGCTACGCGCGCTACGAAGCCGAACGGCGCGCCGGACTGCCGGGGCGGACGGCCAATGCGCACGCGCGCTTCGAGCTCGAGGCGCGGGCGGCGATGCGCGACTGGCTGATGGTGTGAGAGCAGTGAACCGGCAACTTCGCGGGCTGTGCGCGGCCCGTCTAACGAGTGTTTCGGGTTGCCGCCCGGGTTCGCGAACGAGGAACAGCTCCCCGCGAAGGACGGGTACGACGACGGAGCGGCCGGCCCGGCAGGGCCGGCCGCGGTCGGAAACGGAAGCCGAGAAAAGGGGTCAGATCCCTTTTTCGCGCTGCTGGTCGAGCTTGCCTCGAAAAAGGGATCTGACCCCTTTTCTCGCCGGGGAGGTCGCGTCGGTTAAAATAGAAGGCTTTTCCAGCTCCGCACCCTTTTCGCCCGAAAGCACCGCCATGGCGCAATACGTATTCACGATGAACCGCGTGGGCAAGATCGTCCCGCCCAAGCGGCAGATCCTCAAGGACATCTCGCTGTCCTTCTTCCCGGGCGCCAAGATCGGCCTGCTCGGCCTCAACGGCGCGGGCAAGTCCACCGTGCTCAAGATCATGGCCGGCCTCGACAAGGAGATCGAGGGCGAGGCCGTGCCCATGCCCGGCATCAAGATCGGCTACCTGCCGCAGGAGCCCCAGCTCGAGCCCGGCCACAGCGTGCGCGAGGCCGTCGAGGAGGGCCTGGGCGAGGTGCTGCAGGCCAAGACCCGCCTGGACGAGGTCTACGCGGCCTACGCCGAGGCGGACGCGGACTTCGACAAGCTCGCCGCCGAGCAGGAGAAGCTCGAGAAGATCCTCGCGACCGCCGACGTGGCCTCGCTGGAGACCCAGCTCGAGGTCGCCGCCGACGCGCTGCGCCTGCCGCCGTGGGATGCGCGGATCGAGAACCTCTCGGGCGGGGAGAAGCGCCGCGTGGCCCTCTGCCGCCTGCTGCTGTCCAAGCCCGACATGCTGCTGCTGGACGAGCCCACCAACCACCTGGACGCCGAGAGCGTGGACTGGCTCGAGCAGTTCCTGCTGCGCTACCCCGGCACGGTCGTCGCCGTGACCCACGACCGCTACTTCCTCGACAACGCCGCCGAGTGGATCCTGGAGCTCGACCGCGGCCGCGGCATCCCCTGGGAGGGCAACTACAGCTCCTGGCTGGAGCAGAAGAGCGACCGCCTCAAGAAGGAGGAATCCTCGGAGAGCGCGCGCCAGAAGGCGCTCAGGAAGGAGCTGGAGTGGGTCCGCCAGAACGCCAAGGGCCAGACCAAGAAGAACAAGGCGCGGCTGCTGCGCTTCGAAGAGCTCAACTCTTACGAGTACCAGAAGCGCAACGAGACGAGCGAGATCTTCATTCCCGTCGGCGAGCGGCTGGGCAACGAGGCCATCGAGTTCGTGGACGTCACCAAGTCGTACGGCGACCGCTGCCTCATCGAGAACCTCTCCTTCAAGGTGCCCCCGGGCGCGATCGTCGGCATCATCGGCCCCAACGGCGCCGGCAAGTCGACGATCTTCCGCATGATCACCGGCAAGGAGAAGCCCGACTCCGGCGAGGTGAAGGTCGGACACACGGTGAAGCTCGCCTTCGTGGACCAGTCGCGCGATTCGCTCCCCAACGAGAAGAACGCCTGGGAGGCCATCTCGAACGGCCAGGACATCCTCACGATCGGCAAGTTCGAGATCCAGTCGCGCGCCTACCTGGGCCGCTTCAACTTCAAGGGCCAGGACCAGCAGAAGCTCGTGGGCAACCTCTCGGGCGGCGAGCGCGGGCGGCTGCACCTCGCCAAGACGCTGCTGGACGGCGGCAACGTGCTGCTGCTCGACGAGCCCTCCAACGACCTCGACGTGGAAACGCTGCGGGCGCTGGAGGATGCGCTGGCGGAGTTCGCCGGCAGCGTCATGGTGATCTCCCACGACCGCTGGTTCCTCGACCGGGTCTGCACGCACATCCTCGCCGCGGAGGGCGACTCGCAGTGGTACTTCTACCAGGGCAACTACCACGAGTACGAGGAGAACAAGCGCGAGCGCCTCGGCGAGGAAGCGGCCGCGCCCCACCGGCTGCGCTTCAAGGCCCTCAAGTAGGTCCGCGCGGGGGCGCGCCTTTGCGCAGGCGCCCCCCGCGCCGTCAGGGCGCCGCTTCGCGAAGGAAACGTGCGATGCGCGGGCCCAGGCCGGGCACGATGGGCATCGTCGGGTCCGTGTAGCCCTTCATCGACGAGGCCGGGTCGCCGGTTGCGCGCTTCATCACGTGCGACATCTCCGGCACGACCATGAGCTGACCCCGGCGCGCGGCAGCCATCAGCGCCTCGCCCTCGGTGACGGCCACCTGCACGTCGGCCCCGCCCTGCACGATGAGCGCCGGGATCTCCAGCTTCGCCACGGCCTCGGCGGGCGACTGCCGGAACCACGAGACCAGGTAGGGCTGCACGCTCGGCCGGTAGAGGATCATCAGCTCCTTCGGGACGTCGGTGGTGGTCTCGCCCTTTTCCAGGGTGGCGAGGATGCGCTCGCTCTGCGACCAGAACGGCTCCGGCAGCTTCGGCTTGAGCTGCGTGCGCAGGACTTCCGCGGGCTTCCTGCCGAGCCCGGCGATGGAGACGTACGCCGCGGCCCCCGCGCGGGCGGCGGCGAGCGCGCCGATGTGGGCGCCCTCGCTGTGCCCCAGCAGGGCGACGACGGAGAAGCGCGGGTCGGCCTTGAGCCACTCGAGCCAGGCGGCCGCGTCGTCGACGTAATGCTCGAAGCGCAGGTCCCTTTCCGCCGGGGCCGCCGCGCGGCTCGCGCCCACGCCGCGCTTGTCGTAGCGCAGCGTGGCGATGCCCTCGACCGCGAGCGCGGCGGCGAGCTGCTTGAGGGAGTCGTTGACGAGCCGGGGCTGGTTGCCGTCGCGGTCCGTGGGCCCCGAGCCCGCCACGAGGAGGATCACGGGGCCGCGGGTGGCGCCGCGCGTCGTCCACAGGGTGCCGTGGATCCTGCCGGTCGGCGTCGCGAGCTGCACCGGTTGCTCGGTAGGCTGCGCGCGTGCTGCCCCTGCGAGCGTGGCCATCGTGGCCAGGAGGAGGACGGCGAGCGCGTTCTTCATGGGCAGCCATAGCGAGCGGAGCACGGCCACGGCCGGCGACCCCGCAAGGATGCCACGAGTCGAGGTTGCGCCCCTCGCCTTGACCCCGCACAACCCGGGACTTAGGCTCCCGCGATGCACATCGATGCCGCGGCGCTCGACCCGGAAGCCGCCTACAGGATCGTCTCCAGCCTCGTCGTTCCGCGCCCCATCGCCTGGGTGACGACCCTTTCGCCCGGCGGCGCGGTCAACCTCGCCCCGTTCAGCGCCTTCACCTTCGTGTCCCACGACCCGCCCATGGTCGGGATCAACGTGGGACGCAAGGCGGGCGTGCTGAAGGACACCGGAACCAACATCCACGCGCGCGGCGAGTTCGTGGTGAACATCGCCGACGAGACGATGATGCACGCATTGCACGAAAGCGCCGTCGAGCACGCCCCCGAAGTAAGCGAGGCCGGGCTGCTCGGGCTCGCCACCGCGCCCTGCCTCTCGGTCGCGACCCCGCGCCTTGCCGGTGTGCCCGCGAGCCTCGAGTGCCGCTTCCACCGCGCCGTGCGCTTCGGCAACAGCGGCTCGGAGTTCATCGTGGGCGAGATACTGCACATCCACCTGCGCGACGGGCTCGCGGAAAACGGCAGGATCGACACACGCAAGCTTCGCCCGATCTGCCGGCTCGCGGGACCGAGCTACGCCACGATCGGGGAAGTCGTCACGCTGCGCGACCTCCCGCGGACTTCCAAGAACGACCCGGGACCGGTGAAGTGACCGCCCGGCCCATGCCTGCCCCCGGACCGGCGGCTACAATGGGCGCCTCCCTCCGGCCCCGCGCATGCCGACCGCCAGCCCCATCTTCGCCAACATCGCCTTCCTGCGGATCGCCGGCTTCGCCGGGCGGGGCGTCCAGGACCAGGCCCGGCTGAAGGGGCGTCTCGAGGCGCGCGTTCGCGAGGCGATCGAGGGACTGCCGGCCGAGGGCCGCATCGTCCTCGACGCGCCCGACGGCATGGCGCTGGTCCATTTCGGCGCGCCGGCCCGGGCGCTCGACATCGTGCAGGACCTGTGCGCGGCCCCGGGCGAGGACCCCCTCAAGGCGGGCGTGAACCACGGCCCCATCGCGGTGACCGCGCGCGACGCGGGGGCGATGGTGTTCGGCGACGGCATCTCGAGCGCCGCCGCCGCGGCCGGCTTTGCGCCGGGCGGACGGATCTTCGTCACCGCGCCCTTCGCGAAGATGCTGGAGGCTTCCCAGCCCGATCGCGCCGCCGCGCTCGCTCCGGCCGGCGAGTTCACCGACGCGCGCGTCCGGTTGCACGCCTTCTACACGCCGGACCCGCGGCGCCTGATCGCGCGCCGCAACCGACTGGCCGCCTACGCGCTCGTCGGCATGCTCGCCATCCTGTTGCTCGGGGTGATCGGCCGCGAGGTGAACTCGCGCTACTTCCCGCCGCGCCCCGCGGTGGTCGAGTTCGACGTGAAGCCCTGGGGGGACGTGGTCATCGACGGCGTGGCGCACGGCCGCACGCCCTCGTCGCTGCGCGAGGTCGAGCTGCCCCCCGGCCGCCACCACATCCGCGTGCGCAGCGGCCGCTACCCGCCACTCGACCTCAAGGTGAGCCTGGAGCCGGGCGAGCGCATGACGGTGACGCACAGCTTCACCGGCGAGCGGGCGGACCGGAAGCCGGGCAACTTCCTGCGCGACCTGTGGCGCAGCGTGGTGCCGTGACCCTGACCGGCGAAAGCCCGCGGCAGTTCGGCCGCTTCCGGGTGCTCGACGAGCTCGGGCGGGGTGCCATGGGCGTCGTCTGGCGCGCCGAGGACCCGGCGCTCGGCCGGACGGTGGCCATCAAGACGATCACGCTGACCGGCACCGACGAGGAGCGCGCGCACTTCGAGGCGCGCTTCCTGCAGGAGGCGCGGGCGGCCGGCGGCGTGGGACACCCGTCGATCGTCACGATCTACGACGTCGGACGCGAGGGCGACGTCGCCTTCATGGCGATGGAGATACTCGACGGCCGGGAACTGCGCGACCTCATCCGCGGCGGCTCGCTGGCGCCCTCGGAGGCGGTGGAGATCGCCGCGCGGGTGGCCGAGGCGCTCGCGGCGGCCCACGAGCGCGGCGTCATCCACCGCGACGTGAAGCCCGGCAACATCATGGTGCTCGCCGACGGCCGCGTGAAGGTCATGGACTTCGGCATCGCCAGGCTGCGCGACCCGGACGTGAAGACGGCCACCGGCATGCTGCTGGGCTCTCCACGCTACATGTCGCCCGAGCTGGTCTCGGGAGAGCCGTTCGACCACCGCTCCGACATCTTCTCGCTCGGCGTCGTGCTCTACGAGATGCTCACCGGGGTGACCCCGTTCTCCGGCGACGACATCACGCAGCTCATGCACCAGGTGGTGCACGCGGCGGTGGTCCCGCCCAGCCACGTCAACCGGGCCCTGCCGCCGGTGCTCGACTACATCCTCGCGAGGGCGCTCAAGAAGAGCCCGTCGGAGCGCTACGGCAGCGCCGCGGAGTTCGCCTCCGACCTGCGCGACGCGATCCCCGACGTCCTCGAGGCGGAGGACGCGGTGCGGCGCCAGGCCGAGGCGACCGGCCCGGTCACGGTGCCGGATCTCGAGCTCGCCCGGGCAGTCCCCGGCGGCGCGCCCTCGCTCGACCGCGGCGACGAGGTCGTGGAACTGCGCCCCTCGCCGCGCTTCGACAGCGTCGAGGGCCTCGCGAGGCTCGCCGTCCTGCCGGTCGACGCCGCGGCGACGCGCTCGCGCGCCGGCTTCACCGTGCCTCCCGGCACGAAGCCGAGGCGCGCCTGGCGGCGGATCGACTTCCCCTTCCTGCTGGTCGTGGCGGGCTATCTCGCGGCGACGGTGGTGGCGGCGATCATCGTGCTGCGCTGAGCGAGGCGAGGGCGAAGCTCGCGAGAAGGCACGCGGTGAAGACGATGAAGACGAGCGAGATGGCGCCCATGTTCGGCCCCTTGGTCGCGTGCGACCACCCGCGCCCTTTCATGGCCGCGAGCGCCCGCCACGCGTGCACGGCCGACAGCAGCATCGGCAGGAAGGCCCAGGGGGCGGCCACGCGCAGAGCCGCCAGCAGGGCCACCGTCGCGTAGGCCGCGCCCACGAGGAGGAACACCGGCAGGTGCGAGCGCCCGGGCCCCAGCACGATCGCGAGCGTCCTGCGGCCCGCCCGCTCGTCGCCGACGCGGTCGCAGGCGTTGTTGGTCGACAGGATGCCGGCGATGATGAGCGAGGAGGGGATGCCCACGAGGATCGTCGCGGCGTCGAGCCGCTGCGTGTGCACGAAGGCCGCCACGACCACGAGCACGCCGCCCAGGAGGCCGCCGGCGAAGAACTCGCCGACGGGCGTGCGCGAGATCGGCCGCGGCCCGCCGGAATAGAACCAGGCGAAGAGCATGCAGAAGGCGCCGGTCGCCACCACGCCCCAGCCGGCGCGCACGCCGATCGCGAGGCCCAGGGGCATCGCCAGGAGGTAAAGCGAGAACGAGAGCTGCAGCGCGACCCGCGGCTCGATCTCCCGCTGCACGAGCGCCTTGAACCGCTCCTGGTCCGACTCGCGCGTGTCCACGCCCGTCACGAAGTCGAAGTAGCTGTTGAAGCCCGTGGTCCCCATGTCGATGAGGACCGTGGCCACCGCCATGAGCGCGAAGAGCGGCCACGAGAAGCGCTCCGGCGCCGTCGCGAGCGCCCAGCCGCTCCCCACGAGGAGCGAGGAGACGCTCACGATCTTGGTGCGGATGTCGACGATCCTGAGCAGGTCGCCGGTCGACGGCCGCACGCCCCCGCGCCCCGCCATGCTAGAGGCGGCGGTCCATGCTGCGCAGGCGGGCGGCCATCACCCGCATGATCTCGAGGGCGAACTCGGGGCTCTCGCGCACCAGGTCCTTGAAGCGCTGCGCGGTGACGGGGGCCAGCGTGCAGGCCGTGAGCGCCGTGGCGGTGGCGCTCCTCGGGGATGCGTCGATGAGCGCCATCTCGCCGAAGACGCTCCCCTGGCCCACCTTCTCGAGGGTCCGGCCCGTCACGGAAAGGCGGACCGAGCCTTCGATGACCACGTACATCAGGCCGCCCTCGTCGCCCTCGACGAAGATCGTCTCGCCCGGCCCGAAGGACTTCGTGTCCGCGGCCCCGCGGAACAGGGCGAGCGTCGTCATGCGCGCCCCGTCAGGCCACGCGCGCGAGCACGTCGCGCAGCGTGTCCACCATCTCCGCGATGTGCTGCTCCTCGACGATGAGGGCGGGCGCGAAGCAGATGATCTCGCCGGCCTGGCGCACCAGCAGGCCCTTCTCCCAGCAGCCGAGGTACGTGTCGAAGGTGCGCGCGCCCGGGGCGCCCGCGCGCGGCTCCAGCTCCACGGCGCCCGCAAGCCCGCCGTTGCGGATGTCGATCACGTGGCGCGTGCCCTTCAGGGAGTGCAGCGCGTCCTCCAGCACCGGCGCCATCTTCTGCGCGCGCTCGAACAGGCCCTCGTCCCTGTAGAGCTGGAGCGTGGCCACGCCCGCGGCGCAGGCCAGCACGTGCGCCGAGTAGGTGTAGCCGTGGAAGAGCTCGATGGCGCCGGGCGGGCCGGCCATGAAGGCGTCGTGGACGGCGGAGGAGGCGATGACACCGCCCATCGGCACCGAGCCCGAGGTTACGCCCTTGGCGAAGGTGATCATGTCGGGGACCACCCCGTAGACCTCGGAGGCGAAGGCGCCGCCCAGCCTGCCGAAGGCCGTGATCACCTCGTCGAAGATGAGGAGGATGCCGTGCTTCCTCGTGATGTCGCGCAGGCGCTGCAGGTAGCCCTTCGGCGGGAAGAGGATGCCCGTGGAGCCCGCCATCGGCTCCACGATCACCGCGGCGATGGTGGAGGCGTCGTGCAGGGCCACCAGCCGCTCCAGCTCGTCGGCGAGGTGCGCGCCCCACGCGGGCTCGCCACGGGTGAAGGCGTTGTGCGCGAGGTCGTGCGTGTGCGGCAGGTGGTCCACGCCCGCGAGCATCGTGCCGAACATCTTGCGGTTGGCCACCATGCCGCCCACCGAGATGCCGCCGAAGCCCACGCCGTGGTAGCCGCGCTCGCGGCCGATGAGGCGCGTGCGATGGCCCTCGCCCTTCACGCGGTGCCAGGCGAGGGCGATCTTGAGCGCCGTGTCCACGGCCTCGGAGCCGGAGTTGCAGAAGAAGACGTGGTTCATGCCCTCGGGCGCCATGTCCACGATGCGGTTGGCGAGCTCGAAGGCGAGCGGCTGGCCCATCTGGAAGGCGGGCGCGTAGTCCATCGTGGCCGCCTGGCGCTGGATCGCCTCGACGATGGGCTTGCGGTTGTGCCCTGCATTGCAGCACCACAGCCCGGAGAAGCCGTCGAGGAGCTTGCGGCCCTCGGGGGTCCAGTAGTGCATGCCCTCGGCCTTCGCCACCATCCGCGGCGCCGACTTGAACTGGCGGTTGGCCGTGAAGGGCATCCAGTAGGCCTCCAGCTGGTCCGGGTGCAGGTGCATCTGGTCGGAGAGGAGCGTCATGGCGGTCACCGTGTCGGCGCGTTTGCGCGAGACCGCTATTCTGCACCGATGCGGACGCGGTCCACCATCGCCGCCGCCTTCGCACGCTCCAATCCCCTTCTTCCCGCGATACGCGCCTTGCCCCCGCCTGCGGCGCGGGACACAATGGTCGATTCGAGGCCCCATGCATCCATCCGAAACGACCGCAGGACCCATCCATGAGACTCGTCACCTATAGCGTCGGGCCCGCGTGGCTCGCGCGCCCCGGCGTGCGCGTCGGCCACCGCGTCCTCGACATCGAGGCCGCCTCGCGCGTGAAGGGCGAGCCGCTCCCGTCGACGATCAAGGCGCTGCTCGCGGCCGGGCGGGGGGCGCTCTCGCGCGTCCAGGCGCTCTCCAAGGCGGCCGTCACCGAGGCCCGCTCCTTCTCGCACGCCATGCACGAGGAGCGCGCCATCCGGCTGCTGCCGCCGGTGCCGGACGCGGACCGCTTCCTGTGCGCCGGGGCGGACGAGCAGGCCGGGGACGCGCCCGCAACGCCCAGGCTCGTCGCGAGCCTCCTCGGCCACGACGCCAAGGTGGCGCGCCCGCGCGGCGTGGCGCGGCTGGATTGCGCCGCGGTGCTCGTCTTCGTGGTCGGCCGCGGCGGCCTCGGCGTGAAGGAGGCGGACGCCATGGATCACGTCGCCGGGATCACGCTCCTCAGCGACCTGCGCGCGGGCACTGGTGCCGCGGCGCCGGGCTTCGCCCCGCTCGGGCCGGAGATCGTCACCATGGACGAACTCCCCGATCCCCACGACCTCTGGGTCACGTGCACCGTGAACGGGGCGGAGCGCCGTCGCGTGAACGCGGCCGACGCGTTCGACAGGCTGCCCGCCATCTTCGAGCGCTGCGCGCGACGGGAGGCGCTCGAGCCGGGCGACCTCCTCTGCGCCGGCGCGCCGCTGGCGGCCGGTCCGGGGCCGGGCCTCGAGCCGGGCGACGTGGTCGAGTGCGCCATCGAGGGCGTGGCGACGCTGCGCACCACCATCGTGGCTCAGGCCGATTCCTGACCCGCCCCGGGGCAGCTAGCCGCGGCCGACGAAGGGCATCTTCGTCGCCATGATCGTCATGAACTGCACGTTCGAGTCGAGCGAGAGCCCGGCCATGAAGGCGATCGCGCGCGCCACGTCCTGCACGTCCATGCGCGGCTCGACCATCGTCTGGCCGCTGGCCTGGACGATGCCCCGGGCCATGCGCTCGGTCATCTCGGTGGCGGCGTTGCCGATGTCGATCTGCCCGCAGGCGATGTCGAACGCGCGGCCGTCGAGCGAGATGCACTTGGTGAGGCCGGTGATGGCGTGCTTGGTGGAGGTGTAGGCCGCGGTGTTCGGGCGCGGCGCGTGCGCGGAGATCGAACCGTTGTTGATGATCCGCCCGCCGCGGGGGGACTGCCTCTTCATGAGCGCCATCGCGGCCTGCGCGCACAGGAACGACCCGTTGAGGTTCGCGTCGATCACCGCCTTCCATTTCTCCCACGGCAGTTCGTCCATGGGCACCGCCGGGGCGCCCGTCCCCGCGTTGTTGAAGAGGACGTCGACGCGTCCCCACTTCGCCTCGGCGGCGGCGAACAGCGCCTTGACGGACGCGGGGTCGGTCACGTCGGTGGCCACCGCGATGCCGCGGCCGCCGGCCTCGGCCAGCGCCTGTTCCAGCAATTCCTGGCGGCGGCCCGCGAAGGCCACCTGGTAGCCGGCTTCCGCGAGCGCGAGTGCGGACGCCTTGCCGATGCCTGTGCCGGCGCCGGTGACGACGGCGACCTTGATGGGGGAAGTCATTTTCTCTGTCTCCAGTGGGTGGCGGTCAATCCGCGTTCTCGTCGTCGTCACGCGCCATCACGATGACGCGCGTGCGCTTGGGTCCCGCGGCGTACTTCTCGAGGCCGGATAGCACGGGGAAGAGCTCCTGCAGCTTCGCGCGCGCCTCGTCCTCGCGGTCGAAGACGTACGGCTTGCCGTCGGGCGCCAGGACATCGTGCCACTGGCGGTGGTCGGTCTCGTCCTCCTGGACCTGCAGCTTGAATTTCGGGGGGGGCGGCTTGGGGTAGGGCATCGCGGACTCCGTTGACTGGGGCGGGGACGTCGGGGGCCTCGGGCGCCGGTCAGGCGCTCGCGAGGGCGAGCGTCTCCATGGCGGCGGCGTCGAGGGAAAGGCGCGCGGCGTCGAGCAGGTCGCGCACCTGCTCCACCGTGCGCCCGCTCGCGATGGGCGCGGCGATGCCGGGCTGCGCCATTAGCCAGGCGATGGCCACCTTGCCCGGCGTGGCGCCAAGGCCCGCGGCCACCTCGTCGAGCGCGGCGAGGATGCGCAGCCCGCGCGGGTTCAGGTAGGACTTCGCGCGCTGGCCCCGGGAGCTCTGCGCGAGATCGGCCTCCGTGCGGTACTTCCCGGTGAGGAAGCCCGAGGCGAGGGCGAAGTACGGGATCACGCCGATGCCCTCCTCGCGGCAGAGGCCCCCGAGCTGCGCCTCGAAGCCCTCGCGGTCGCACAGGTTGTAGAGCGGCTGCAGGGTCTCGTAGCGCGGCAGGCCGAGCCGCATGGAGACCGCGAGCGCGTCGCGCATCGCCTGCGGCGTGAAGTTGGACGCGCCGATCGCGCGCACCTTGCCGGCGGCGATGAGCTCGGCATAGGCCGAGAGCGTCTCCTCGTGCGTGGCGTCCGGGTCCTCGAGGTGCGACTGGTAGAGGTCGATGCGGTCCGTCCCGAGGCGCGCGAGCGACCGGTCCGCCGACGCGAGGATGTGCGCGCGCGAAAGCCCTTTGCCGCCCTCCTTCATGTCGTGGCCGACCTTGGTCGCGAGGACCACGCGGTCGCGTTTTCCCGACCGCGCGAGCCACCTGCCGATGATCGTCTCCGACTCGCCGCCCCTGTTCCCGGGCGCCCAGTTCGAATACATGTCGGCCGTGTCGACCAGGTTGAAGCCCGCGTCGACGAAGGTGTCGAGGAGGCGAAACGACGTGGCCTCGTCCGCGGTCCAGCCGAAGACGTTCCCGCCGAAGGCGAGGGGGGCGACAGGGATGCCGGAGCGGCCGAGGGGTCGAAGTTGCACGGGTGGGGGAGGGCTGCGTGGGTGGGGGAGGGACGAGGCGCGCCTGCCGCCATTCTAGCGCCCGTTTACCGCAGCGCCGGTCCCGTGCAGAATCCGCCGGCTGCACCCACGCAACGGGAGGGGAAGACCATGGGAAGAATCGTCAGCATCGTCGTCGCGCTTGCCGCAGTGGTAACGGCCGCCGCCGCCACCGCGCAGGAGAAGAAGGCAGAGCTGCTGTGGCTCGGGCAGGCCGCCTTCCGGCTCACCACGCCCGGCGGCAAGGTGATCCTGATCGACCCGTGGATCACCACCAACCCGAAGACGCCGGCGAAGTGGAAGAACCTCGACGAGCTGGGCAAGGTGGACCTCATCCTCGTCACGCACGGCCACGGCGACCACGTGGGCGACGCGCCGGCGCTCGCGAGGATGCACAACGCGAAGCTCTGGGCGCCCGCGGGGCTCAACCAGACCCTGCTCGCGCTGGGCATCCTCCCTGCCGAGCTCGTCCCGCGCATGAACAAGAGCGGCACCATCAAGCCCTTTGGCGAAGGCGGCGTAAAGATCACGATGACGCGCGCCGAGCACTCCTCGGAGTTCGTCTGGAAGGATCCGTCGGGCAAGGACCACGTGCACGTGGGCGGCGAGCCGGCGGGCTTCCTGATCGAGCTCGAGAACGGCCTGAAGATCTGGCACATGGGCGACACGGGCCTCTTCGGCGACATGAAGCTCGTCGGCGATTACTACAGGCCCGATGTCGTGCTGATTCCCATCGGCGGCCACTTCGTGCTCGACCCGAAGGACGCGGCCTTCGCGGTGAACAACTGGATCAGGCCGAAGCACGCGGTGCCCATGCACTACGGCACCAACGCGTTCCTGAAGGGCACGCCGGAGGAATTCGTGAAGGCGCTGGGAACCACCTCGACGAAGGTGCACGCGATCCAGCCCGGGGACCGGCTGGAGTTCTAGTCCCGGCAGGCGCCGGCGGGGAGGGAATCGGAGGGAATCCCGGCGCAGGTCAAATCGGCCCGGGGGCCGATCTGCCACAATGCCCCCGTGTGGCGCGTCGATCCCTTGCCCCGCCTGGTGGGCTGTCTCCTCGCTGTCCTGTGCCTGTCCGGGCAGGGGCATGCGCAGTCCCCGCCCCCGATCCCGTCGATCGACGAGCTGGAGGCGCTGGGAGCGCGCATCGGCACGATCCTCGTCGAGCCGAGCAACATCTTCGACCTCGGCGACCCGGAGGAAAGCAGCAGCTTCTTCCAGCTGGCCAACTGGCTGCACATCACGACGCAGCCGCACGTGATCAAGCGGGCGCTCCTCTTCAAGACAGGCGACCGGATCAGCAGGCAGGTGCTCGAGGAGAGCGAGCGGGTGCTGCGCTCCAGCCGCTCCGTCTATGACGTGAAGATCCGGCCGACGGCGTACCGCGACGGCGTCGTGGACCTCGAGGTCACCACGCGGGACACATGGACGCTGGACCTCATCGCGCGGTACTCCCGCTCGGGCGGCAAGAACTCGACCGGCTTCGGGCTGATCGAATACAACCTCGCCGGGACCGGCGTGCAGGTCGGGGCGTCCCATGTCTCGGAAGTCGATCGCAGCGGCACCGAGTTCCTCCTGCGCTACGGGCAGGCCTTCGACGGCTGGACGACCCTCAACTACGAGGAAGGGCGCTTCAGCGACGGCAGCCGTCGCACGGCCTCGGTCTGGCGGCCGTTCTATTCCCTCGACACCCGCTGGGCGGCCGGCGCGGCCTGGGACGAGTGGAACCGCATCGATGCGATCTACAACGCGGGCGACGACGTGGCCCAGTACCGGCACCGGCACAAGTCGGCGGATGTGTTCGGCGGCTGGTCGGCGGGGCTGGTCTCCGGCTGGACCCATCGCCATTCCGCGGGGGTGACGATGCGGGACGATGCGTATGCCGAGGAACCGGGGGAGGTGGCGCCGGCGCTGCTGCCGGCCGACCACGCCGTGCGCGGTCCCTTCCTGCGCTACGAGGTCATCGAGGACCGCTTCGTCAAGCTCACGAACCGCGACCTCATCGCGAGGCCCGAGTTCTTCGAGAAGGGGCTCAATGCGAGCGTGCAGGTCACTCGTGCCCTCGAGTCCTGGGGCTCGAGCCGGTCGGCCTGGCTGTACGAGGCCCGGGCCGCCGGGGGCGTCACCCTGCCCTGGGAGCACGACCTGTTCGCCACCGTGAAGGCGCAGCGCCAGATGGCGAGCACGGGCAATCCGCTCACCCAGGCGGGCTTCGCCCTGCGCTACTACGCGCCGCAGAGCCCGCGAGCGGTCTTCTTCGCCGCGCTTTCGGGCGACCGCCAGGGCGATGGCGGCGGGGCGCCCGACCAGTTGCTGCTCGGCGGCGACAACGGCCTGCGCGGCTATCCCCTGCGCTACCAGAGCGGCGAGAACCGCGTCCTGTTCACCTTGGAGCAGCGTTACTACACCGACTGGTACCTCTTCCGGCTGGCGCGCGTCGGCGGCGCGGCGTTCTACGACGTCGGGCGCGCCTGGGGCGGCACGAACCAGAACGCGGAGAACGGCGGCTGGCTCTCCGACGTCGGAGTCGGACTGCGCCTCTCCTTCGACCGGGCGGCGTTCGGCAACGTACTGCACCTGGACCTCGCCGTCCCGCTCGACCGCGCCGGCGACATCGAGGCCGTCCAGTTCATCGTCAGGACCAAGGCGACTTTCTGAACGGGGGCCGGGCGGCTCCCCATCTCGCGTACAATCCGCCCTTTTTTCAGGCACCGCATCACATGAAGAAGAGCAAGCCGTTCCCCGTCCCCGTGCGCCTGGGCTACTCCTGCCGGAAGTGCCCGGCCTATTGCTGCACCTACGAGGAGATCCCGGTCAAGGCGCGCGACATCGCGCGGCTCGCCCGCCACTTCGGCATCGAGCCCGCCCAGGCCGAGGCGCGCTTCACGCGCCTCGACGAGAAGGGCGAGGCCCGGGTGCTGCGGCACCGCAAGGACGAGGTCTTCAAGACCGCCTGCATGTTCCTGGACCGCGAGTCGCGCCAGTGCACGGTCTACGAGTCCAGGCCGGCCATCTGCGGCGACTTCCCGGGCGGCACGCGCTGCGGGTACTACGACTTCCTCAAGTTCGAGCGCAAGCACCAGGAAGACCCGGAGTTCATCGCGCTCACCTGAGGGCGGCAGGAGTCCGGCATGCAAGCCGACGCGTTCAAGCTCACCTACTCGACCATGTTCGACCCGCCGGAGGCGCTGCACCAGCGCTTCGAGGAGGCGCTCGGCCGGGTGAAGGGCGGGCTGGGGGCGAGCCACCCGATGTGGATCGACGGCCGGCCCCGCGACGGCGCGGCGCACTTCGAGTCGCGCTCCCCCATCGACCGCGAGTGGCTCCTCGGGCGCTTCGCGCGCGGCACGGCGCAGGACGTGGACGATGCGGTTGCCGCCGCGCGCGCGGCCTTCCGGCCCTGGGCGCGCATGCCGTGGACCGAGCGGGTGGCGATCCTTCGCGCGGCCGCGAAGCGGCTCGAGGAGCGCGTGTACGAGCTCGCCGCCGCGGTTGCGCTGGAGGTGGGCAAGAACCGCATGGAGGCCCTCGGCGAGGTGCAGGAGACGGCGGACCTCGTCGGCTGGTACTGCGCGGAGATGGAGGAGAACGGCGGCTTCGTGCGCTTCCTGCCCGACGACCCGATCAAGGGTTACGCCAGCCACAACCGCACCGTGCTCAAGCCCCACGGCGCGTGGGCGGTGATCGCGCCGTTCAACTTTCCGATGGCGCTCGCCGGCGGGCCCATCGGCGCCGCGCTCGTCGCGGGCAACACCGTCGTCTTCAAGGTCGCGAGCGACACGGCGCTGTGCGGCGCCATGCTGATGGACGCGTTCCGCGAGGCGGGGCTTCCCGACGGCGTCCTGAACCACGTCATGGGAGGCGGCGCGGAGGTCGGCGAGGCGCTCGCGCGCCATCCCGGCATCGCGGGCGTCACCTTCACCGGTTCCGGCGAAGTGGGGTCGCGCATCGTCCGCCACTTCGGCGAGGGGCGCTGGCCGAGGCCGTGCATCGCGGAGATGGGCGGCAAGAACCCGGTCATCGTCACGAGCCACGGCGACCTGGACCGCGCCGCCACCGGCATCTTCCGCTCCGCCTTCGGCCTGCAGGGGCAGAAGTGCTCGGCCGCCTCGCGCGTGTACGCCGAGCGCCCCGTGATGGAAGAGCTCGCGGGGCGGCTGGCGAAGCTCGCGAACGAGGCATCCGTGGGCGACCCCACGCTGCGCTCGAACTGGATGGGGCCGGTCATCAACGAGGCGGCGCGCGGCCGCTACCGCAAGGTGGTCGCCGAAGCCGCGTCCGCGGGCAAGGTGTTCGCCGGGGGGCGCGAGCTCGCCGAGGGGCCGCTCGCGCGGGGCCATTTCGTCGCGCCCACGGTAGCCACGGCGCCGTGGGAGTCGCGCCTCTGGCGCGAGGAGCACTTCCTGCCCTTCGTGCTGGTGGGGGCCGTCGACTCCCTCGACGAGGCGATCGAGCGCGCCAACGACACCGACTACGGGCTCACCGCGGGCTTCTACGGCGCGACTGCGGAGGCGGAGGCCTTCCTCGAGCGCATCGAGGCCGGGGTCGTCTATGTGAACCGCCCGCAAGGCGCGACAACCGGCGCCTGGCCCGGCTACCAGCCCTTCGGCGGCTGGAAAGCCTCGGGCACCACGGGCAGGAACATCGGCTCCTTCTACTACCTCGCGCAGTACCTGCGCGAGCAGTCGCAGACGGTCGTCGAGTAGGGAGTGCCGGCCGGGAGCCGGCCGCGGCGCCTAGAGCTTGCCGAGAACCTGCCGCGCCACCTCGTGCGTCGAGAGCACGGCGCCGTCCGGGTCCTTGCGGACGGCCTCGTTCACGCGCCTGCTGAAGGCGTGGTTCACGAAGACCAGCCGCTTGTCCTTCACGGCATAGCTCGCGGCGGAGAAGCCGGCGTTGTGCGTGAGGAAGGCAGGGTTCGCGCCGATCTTCGAGGGCCTCGCACGCGAGCCCTGGGCCTTCAGCTCCCTCTGGTAGGCGGCGGTGGCCGCCTCGTAGGAGCCGAACTCCATCACGATGACGGAAAGGCTTCCGACCAGCTCGTCCGCGGCCTTGAACCGGCACGTGGTTGAGGTCTCCATGCCCTTCGTGTTGCCGAACACGGGGTTCTTCTCCACCTTCGAATCCGCGGGCGTCGCGAGGATCACCTGCGCGGCGACGTCCGCGGAGAGCCACGGGCAGGCTCCGGCCGGCGACGCGAAGGGAACGAGGGCGAGGGCGGCCGGAAGGAGCCGGGTCAATCTCATCGTTGCCTCCGCGGAATCAGCGAAGATCGCGCGCCGCCGCCACGAAGGCGCGGGCGCGCTCGATGTGCGCCTCGGTGAGGCTGTCGCGCTCGCGGCGCACGACCATCAGCAGCCGGTCGGGGAGCGGAACGAGGAACTCGATCTGCCTGCCCTTCTCGCGGCGGATCGAGGCGGCCCCCTTGCCGAGCTTCGGCTCGTCGGCGGAGGACTCTCCCTCGCGGACGTCCTTGCGCTTCGAGGCGACGACGGCCTCGGTCCCGGCCATGCGCAGCACGGCCACGGTCATCCGCCCGCTGCCCCCGGCGTTGTTGGCCGCGCAGTTGCCCATGGAATCCCTCTGCGTAGGCGCCTGCAACCGGGTGCCGAAGACCTCGGGACCGCGCTTGTCGACCAGGGCGCAGTAGTCCTGGGCGGACGCGAGGACGGGAAGGGCGGCGATGGCGGCGGCAGCGAACCGGTGCATGGGGACCTCCTCCGGGAATGGACGGGGGAAGTTTCCGTCAAGCGCCCGCGGCCATCAAGCGGCCCTGAGCAACGCCACCGTGTCCTCCGCAGCGGCGAAGAGGCCGAGCGCTTCCTCCGGCGTGCCCGCCTTCAGCAGCCGCTCCTGCACCTGCGCCGGCGACCAGCGGTCGGGCGCCACGGTGTCGGCGAAGCGGGCAGCCCCCGCCGGATCGTCTATGAACTTGAGGAACATGCGCTCGAGCTGGCTGCGATCGCAGAGGCCCAGCTCCAGGCGGAAGTCGACGCGCCCGGAGCGGATGGCCGCCTCGTCGATGAGCTGCGGGTGGTTGGTGGTGAGGAAGACCACGGACCCCTCGTGGGCCGCCACGCCGTCCAGGGCGTTGATGAAGCCCGAGTAGGACACGCGCACCTGCGCGTCGGCCCTGGTGCGGTTCTGGAAGAAGGCGTCCACGTCCTCGATGAGGATCACCGAGCGGCGCGGCACGCTCGCGAGGAGGCTGCCGATCTTCTCGTCCGTGACGTTGGGCGAGGCGAGCGAGAGCACGCACACGTTGAGAGCCAGTTCCGAGGCCAGGGCGGTGACCAGCGAGGTCTTGCCCGTGCCGGGCGGGCCGAAGAGGAGGTAGCCGCGGCGCCACGGGATGCCCAGCGTCTCGTAGCGGCTGCGGCCCGAGAAGAAGCGATCGAGGTCGGCGAGCACGGCTTCCTTCTGGCCGGCCTTGAGGACGACGGAGTCGAGCTTGCGGTTGTTGCCCAGGCGCGCGCGCGTCCAGTCGCTGCCGTACGTGCTGGGCACGTAGATCGCGATGCGGTTCAACTCCCGGGCGATGCGGTGCTCCATGGCGGCGTGCACGAGCGCCTCCAGCGGCGCCTTGTCGCGGCCGGGCGTGGAGAGCGTGATCTTCTCCACCACCGCCATGCCCACCTGCACCTCGCGCTTCATCCACATGAGGCGCCCGTCCAGCATGAACAGGTGGAAGCCCTCGCCGGGCGAGAAGGCCGTGTGCGGCCGGCCGCCCTGCTGCAGCTCGTCGTTGAGGCTCTGGTAGGTGGAGTCCTGGTCGCGCACGGTGCGCGCGGTGAAGTTGTTCAGGCGGCGCAACGCCTCGCGGGTGTCCATGTACTCCACCAGCGCGGGAAAGAGGAGCTCCTCGCGGCTGTCGACCGTGAGGGTGGTCACGAGGAAGTGCTTCCCCCACCTGGCGAACTTGCCCGGCACCTCGCGAAGCCACATGGCGACCACGCCGAGCGCGGCCAGCACGACGCCCCCCGACACCAGCTGGTTGGCGGAAAGCACGGACTGCAGTGACTCGAACACGGTCTTCTCCCGGGTGGCGCGGGCCGGATCGGCCCGATCCCTTAACGCGGGAGGGGGTGGGAGGTTGACACCCTCACCGCCTACAATCGCCGGCCATGGAGACATCCTTCGATGCGATCGTGCTGGGCCTGGGCGCCATGGGAAGTGCCACGCTGTACCAGCTCGCCCGTCGGGGCGTCCGGGCGCTCGGCGTCGACCGGTTCTCGCCCCCGCACGCCTTGGGCTCGAGCCACGGCGACACGCGCATCACGCGGCTCGCGATCGGCGAGGGCGAGGAGTACACGCCGCTCGCCCTGCGCTCGCACGAGATCTGGCGCGAGATCGAGCGGGAGACGGGCCGGGACCTCCTCACCACCACGGGCGGGCTCGTCATCTCGAGCGCCGGGTCGCGGGCGACCTGCCACGTCCCCGGCTTCTTCGGGAACACGCTGGCGGCGGCCACGCGCCACGGCATCCGCCACGACCTCCTCGACGCGCGCGACATCCGCCGGCGCTTCCCGCAGTTCGCCGTCTCCGACGACGAGGTGGGCTACTACGAGCACGAGGCGGGGTTCCTGCGCCCGGAAGCCTGCATCGCCGCGCAGCTCGCGCTGGCGGAGCGCTGCGGCGCCACGGTGCATCGCGGCGAGACGGTGCTGGACTTCGCCGAGGCCGGGGGCGGCGCGCGCGTCGCGACCGACCGCGGCGACTACCGGGCCGGCCGGCTCGTCGTCACCGCGGGCCCCTGGCTGCCCGGATTGCTGGGGGAAACCTGGGCGGGGCGTTTCACGGTGCGCCGCCAGGTGCTGTTCTGGTTCCGCGAGAAGGATGGCGTCGAGGCGTTCCAGGCCGGGAAATTCCCGGTGTTCATCTGGGAGCTCTCCGGCCATGCGCAGCCCAGCTACGGCTTCCCGGCGGTCGACGGCCCCGGCGGCGGCGTGAAGATCGCCACCGAGCAGCACGAGGAAGCCACGACCCCGGACACGGTGCGGCGCGAGGTCGCGCCGGCGGAGATCCGCGCGATGTTCGAGGCCAAGGTGGCCCCTTCCTTCCCGGGCCTGTCGGGCGAGTGCGTGAGGGCGGTCACGTGCCTCTACACCATGACCGCCGGCTGCCGGTTCGTCATCGAGCCGCACCCGCGGATGCCGTCGGCCATCGTCGCCTCGCCCTGCTCGGGGCACGGGTTCAAGCACTCCGCGGCGCTCGGCGAGGCGCTGGCGCAGGTCGTGGCCGACGGCGCCAGCCGCATCGACCTCGCGGGGTTCGGATGGGGCGCGACCGGGGGGAGGGCGCCGTCATGAAGGGCGTGGTTATAATCGCCGCTCGATAGCGAGTGCCCGGGGCAAGGGCGCCAACCGCTGGCGCAGGGAGGTGCTGGTGGCGATCAAGGACGAGGTTCGCGAAAGGACGGCCGCCTGCCCCTCGTGTGGCGGGCCGTTGCGCTTCCGCGGCGCCACCTCCATCGTCGCCGTATGCGCCTACTGCCGGTCCACCCTGGTCCGCGAGGGCGCCCGCCTCGAGGACGTCGGCAAGCAGGCTGACCTCCTGCCCGACGCCTCCCTCCTGCAGCTGGGCGCAACCGGCCGCCATCGCGGCGAGTCCTTCACGCTCGTCGGGCGCATCCAGTATCGCTACGGCGCGGGCCTGTGGAACGAGTGGCACGCGCTCTTCGACCGCGGCAAGGGCGCCTGGCTCTCCGACGCCAACGGCGAGCACACCATCGCCTACCTCGCGCCTCCCGCGGTCGTGCCGTCCTTCGCAGACCTCAAGCCCGGCGCCACGGTCGCGCTGGCGGGCGACACCTACACGGTGACCAACCTCGAGAGCGCCACGGTCGTCGCCGGCGAGGGCGAGCTGCCCTTCCGCTTCACGGCCGGCTGGGAGGCCCCGGTGGCGGACCTGCGCGGGGCGGGCACGCGCTTCGCGACCATCGACTACTCCGAGGACGTGCCCCACATCTACGTGGGCGAGCGGCTCCCGTTCGACACGTTCGGCTTCACGGGGCTGCGCGACCCCGACCGGCCCGTGGAGCCCGGCGCGCGCGCCATCGCCTTCAAGTGCGCCGGGTGCGGGGCGCCCATCGAGAAGCACGTGGCCGCCTCCGAAGTGGTGGCCTGCACGTCCTGCGGCTCCGTCACCGACGTGACGGGCACGGTGGGCGAGATCGTCCAGCGGAACGAGCGGCGGGATCGCCTGGCCGAGCCCACCTTCCCGCTGGGAACGACGGGCACCTGGCAGGGAGCGAAGTACGAGGTGGTGGGGGCGCTGCGGCGCGCCATCGTGGTGGAGGGCGAGACCTACGAGTGGAGCGAGTACCTGCTGCACAACGCCACCGCCGGCTACCTCTGGATCAGCGAGTACCAGGGGCACTTCAGCGTGGTCAGGTCGACGGCGGAGCTCCCGAAGGTGGAGTCCGGCGGCGTCCTGGGCGGAGGCAAGCCGGTGGCGAAGTACCTCGGCCGCCGCTTCGAGCATTTCCAGCGCGCGCAGGCGTCGGTCACCTGGCTCGCCGGCGAGTTCAACTGGCGCGTGAAGCTGGGCGACGCGTGCGAGGTGAACGACTACGTGGCCCCGCCCCTCATCCTCTCATCCGAGACCACGGACAACGAGATCACCTGGTCCGTGGGCGAGTACACCGAGTCCGCGCTCCTCTGGAAGGCGTTCTCCCTGCCGGGCCGGCCGTGGACGCGCATCGGGGTGGCCCCCAACCAGCCGGCGCCGCTCACGGGGCGCGTGCACCTCTACTGGCTGGTGTTCTTCGCCTTCCTGCTGCTGGGCACGCTCGCGCAGTTCGGCTTCATGGCGCTCAACGCGGCGTCGAGTTCGCCCACGGTGCCTTTCCTCGTGGACGTGGGCGGCACCTCGCGCACCACGAGCGAGCCCTTCGAGGTGAGCGGCGTCTTCGCCGGGCCGGTGACGGTGCGGACCTCCGCCAACGCGTCCGACAGCTGGCTCGTCCTCGGCATGCAGTTCACCGAGGTGGCATCGGGCCGCTCATGGCGCCTGGACCGGCAGCTCGGCTACCGCGGCGTCGGCGCAGAGCGCGACGGCGGCACCGACGACGTGGCCGAGATCGCAGCCCTCCCGCCGGGCCGCTATACCCTGGCGATCGACGCGCGATCGGGGCCCTTCACCGGCCGGCCCGGCGACGCGCAGTACGACCGCGTGACAGGCGTCGTCCACGTCAGGCGCAACGCCGTGCCCTGGTCCAACTTCTTCCTGCTGGCCGGGTTCCTGTTCCTCTGGCCCCTGGGCATCTGGATGAAACACCGCGCCTTCGAGGCGCGCCGCTGGGCCGAGAGCGACTACGCGCCCGAGCCCGGCGGCTCCGACGACGACGACTGAAAGCGAGGACCCCCATGCCCAGGTTCTACATCGCCGCTTCGCTCCTTGCCATGGCCCTCTACGGCACGGCGCAGGTGCGCGGCTGGTCGCTCTTCGGCTCCGACGCCTCCGAGTTCCAGCGCCTGCGCGCCGAGCGCGCCGAGGCCATGCGCGGCACGCGCAGCGGCGGCGGCGGCACATCTTCCGGCCACAAGTAACCTTCCTGAGGAGAACACCATGGAATACCTGAAGCCCGCGGCCCTGATCGGCTCGCTCATCTACTCGGTGCTGGGCATCCTGATGATGGTGGTCGCCTTCGTCGTGATCGACAAGATCACGCCCTACGACCTCTGGAAGCAGCTCATCGAGGAACGCAACCAGCCGCTCGCGACGGTGGTCGCCGCGTTCGCGATCGCCATCGCCATCATCGTCGCCGCCGCGATCCACGGGGGCTAGGCTTGTCCCGGCCCGCCGGGGAGCTCGCCGCGCCGGCCGGGGCGGTGCCGCTCCCGCCCTCGGAGGTGCTCAACCGGGCGCTCCTCGCCTCGGTGTTCGTGATTGCCGCCTGCGGGCTCGTCTACGAGCTCATCGCGGCGGCGGCCTCCACCTACCTCCTGGGCGACTCGATCACCCAGTTCTCGGTGGTGATCGGCGTGTACCTCGCGGCCATGGGCATGGGCTCGTACGCATCGCGCTACGTGGTCTCGGGCATCGTCTCGCGCTTCATCGACATCGAGCTCATGATCGCGGTGGTGGGCGGCTTCTCCGCGGCGCTCATGTTCCTGTCCTTCGCGTGGATGGGCGCGGGCTTCCGCGTCGTCCTGTACGGCCTCGTGGTGCTGGTGGGCTTCCTCGTGGGGCTGGAAATCCCGCTCGTGATGCGCATCCTCAAGGAGCGCCTGGGCTTCCGCGACCTGGTCGCGCAGGTGCTCACCTTCGATTACCTGGGGGCGCTCGCCGTCTCCATCGCCTTCCCGCTGCTGCTCGCCCCGCGGCTGGGGCTCATCCGCACGGCCTTCCTCTTCGGGGTGCTCAACGCCGTGGTGGCCCTGTGGGCCGTGTGGCTCTTCCGGGCGCAGCTTCGCCGGCCGGTGGCGGCGGCCGCGCGCTGCGCCGCCGTGACCGCCCTCCTCGCCGGCGGGTTCGTGTCCGCCGAGCGCCTCACGCAACTCGCCGAGGACCAGATCTACGCCGACCAGATCGTGCACGCGGAGACGAGCCGCGGGCAGCGCATCGTCCTCACGCGCTGGCGCGAGGACCTGCGCCTGTACCTCAACGGCAACCTCCAGTTCAGCTCGCTCGACGAGTACCGCTACCACGAGGCGCTCGTGCACCCTGGGCTCGCGTCCCTGCCCCACGCGCGGCGCGCGCTGGTGCTGGGCGGCGGCGACGGGCTGGCGCTGCGCGAGGTGCTGCGCTACCCGCAGGTCGAGTCGGTGACGCTCGTGGACCTGGACCCGGCCATCACGCGCCTCTTCGCCGACGCGCCGCCGCTGCGCGCGCTTAACGCGGACTCGCTCAACTCGACGAAGGTGACGGTGGTGAACGCCGACGCCTTCGTCTGGCTGGAGCAGTCGCGCGACCAGTTCGACTTCGTCGTGGTCGACTTTCCGGACCCCAGCAACCATTCGCTGGGCAAGCTCTACACGGCCTCCTTCTACGCCATGCTCAAGCGGCGCCTCTCGGCCCGGGGGATGGCGGTGATCCAGTCCACCTCTCCCCTCTACGCGCGCCGCTCGTTCTGGTGCGTGGTGACGACGCTGGAAAGCGTGGGATTCGAGGTGACTCCCTACCACGCGCTCGTGCCGTCGTTCGGCGAATGGGGGTTCATCATCGCCTCGAACGCGCCGTACGCGCCGCCGGAGCGCTACCCGTTCGAGCTCAGGTTCGTGACGCCGGAGATCCATCCGGCGCTCTTCCGCTTCCCGAAGGACATGGCGCGCGTGCCCGCCGAGGTGAACCGCCTCAACAACCAGGCGCTGGTGGGCTATTTCGAGTCGGAGTGGCGGCGCGGGCCGTCCGAGTGATGGACCGCCGGGACTTTCTCGGCGCGGGCGCGGCGGTGGTCGCGGCGGGTTGGAGCGGCGGATGCGCGCGAAGCGGTACCACCGTGCCGCCGGGAGAGCTCCTCGCCACGGGCCACGCGCTGGGCCACGGCCTTCGCGACGGCGGGCTGCCCGCGCCGGGAGAATCGCGCAAGGTCCGCGTGGCGATCGTCGGTGCCGGCGTCTCGGGCCTGTCGGCCGCGTGGCGGCTGCGCCGCGCGGGGTTCGAGGACTTCGAGATCCTCGAGCTGGAGGCCCGGCCCGGCGGCAATGCCCGCTCGGGCGCCAACGAAGTGAGCGCCTATCCCTGGGGCGCCCACTATATCCCGCTCCCGACGCGGGAAGCGCGCGCCACGCGGCTCCTCCTCGCCGAGCTGGGCGTGCTGCGGGGCGATCCCGACGACCCCTTGCCCCGCTTCGACGAGCGCGCGCTCTGCCAGGCGCCGCAGGACCGGCACTTCCGCCTCGGCACCTGGGAGGATGGCCTGGTTCCGCTCGCCGGGCGCACGAAGGCCGAGACCGACGAGTGGCACCGGTTCCACGACCGCATGCAGGCCTTCAAGGAGAAGCGTGGCAGCGACGGCCGGCGTGCATTCGCGATCCCCGTCGACTTCTCCTCGCGCGACCCGGCGCTCACCGCGCTCGACCGCGTCACGATGCGCGAGTGGCTGCTGGCCGAGGGGTTCCGGTCGGAGGCGGTGCACTGGCTCGCCAACTACGCCTGCCGCGACGACTACGGCTGCGCGCACCGCGACGTCTCCGCGTGGGCGGGCATCCACTACTTCGCCAGCCGCGACGCGCAGGCGCGCGACGCGGACCCGGAGGCGGTGCTCACCTGGCCCGACGGCATCGGCTTCGTCGTGCGCGGCATGGTCGAGCGCTTCGGGCTGCGGGCCACGCCCGATGCGCTCGTCTACCGCGTGGAAGAGGGCGCGCGCGAGGCGAGGCTCGGCGTGTACCTCGCGCGCGAGAAGCGCTCGGTCGAGATCCGCGCCGAGCACGTGGTCTGGGCCGCGCCGCTCGGCTTCCTCGCCCGCGCCCTCTCTCCCCCCTCCCTTGGGAGAGGGGTCGGGGGTGAGGGTCGGCTCGTCGACGCGCTGCGCACCTGGACCTATGCCCCGTGGCTCACCGCCAACCTCACGCTCTCGGAGCCTCCCCACGTCCACCACGGTGCCCCGCTCTCCTGGGACAACGTGATCTTCGACAGCGACTCGCTGGGCTACGTCGTGGCGACCCACCAGGGCATCGCCACGCGCCCGGGCCCGACGGTTC
>JAABQW010000221.1 GCA_011391275.1 Betaproteobacteria bacterium | reverse complement strand
GGACGATCTTTTCCGCGGCCAGGGCGGCGCCGGAGGAGCCGGCGAGCAGGAAGAGGGGTAACAGGACGCGGGATATGGCTCGCGCGCGCGCCGGATAGCGTTTCATGGCTTCTTCTCCCGGACGGAACGGATGCCGCCCGCGAAGTCATGCTAGCGGCCGGTGCCCGCGGGGGCATGAGCCAGATCAAGGAGCGCGATTACACCTGAAACCGGGGGGGTACCGCCCGGGGCGCCGCTCAGCCGGCCAGCACGGCGCGAAGCTGCGCGGCGAACGCCTCGCGCCCCGCCTCGTCGTCCAGCGCGGTGCCGCTCACCACGAAGACGTCCTCGGCGCGGGCGCCCAGGGTGGTCACGCGGGCATCCACCAGGTTGAGCCCCGCGGCAAGCAAGGCCCGGGCGATGGCCGACAGGAGCCCCGGCCGGTCGGCGCAGCTGGCGAAGACCTGCCAGCCGTCCCCGGCGCGCGTGCGCACGATCTCGACCTTGGGTTCGATCGGGAAGTGCTTCACCCACCGCGAGATGCGGCCCGTGGGCGCCGGCCCCAGGGGGGCGGCGGGGTCGAGCGCCCCGGCGAGGCCCGTCTCGATCTTGTGGATCAGGTCGCGGTAGTGCTCGCCGGCACGGGTGCGCGAGAGCACCTGGAAGCCGTCCAGCGCGAAGCCGTGCCCGGTGGTGTAGATCTTCGCCGCGGCGATGTCGAACTGGTGGCGCTCGAAGAACCCGGTGATGCGCGCGAAGACGCCCGGCTGGTCGTGGGCGTAGACCATCACCTGCAGGCCCTCGCCGATGGGCGAGAGGCGGGCGCGCACCACGGGGCGCTCGGGCGCCGGGCGCAGGCACAGCGTGCGCGTGTGCCAGCCGATCTCGCCCGCCTCGAAGCGCTGGAAGTAGTTCTCGCCGAAGTGCTTCCAGAGCGCCTCGTGGCTCCCGGGCTCAGGGACGTACTGGCTGAAGATGCGCAGCGCCTCCGCCTTCTTCGCCTCGATCGACTTGGCGGCGTACTCGGTGTCGCCGCGCAGGATCCGGCGCGTGGAGCGGAAGAGGTCCTCGAGGAGCTTGCCCTTCCACGCGTTCCACACCTTCGGGCTCGTGCCGCGGATGTCGGCAACCGTCAGGATGTAGAGCGCCGTGAGGCTGCGCTCGTCGCGCGCCATCGTCGCGAACTCCGAGATCACCTCGGGGTCGGAGAGGTCCTGCTTCTGCGCCGTGGCGGACATCGTGAGGTGGTGCGCGACGAGCCAGGCGACGAGCTTCGCCTCGGCGCGGGCCAGCCCGTGGGCCCGGCAGAACCGCTCGGCGTCCCGGGCGCCCAGCACGGAGTGGTCGCCGCCGCGGCCCTTGGCGACGTCGTGGAAGAGCGCGGCCAGGTAGAGGAGCTCCGGCGCGTCGAACTCCTGCATGAGCTTGGAGCAGAAGGGGTGCTCGAGGTCGAACTTGGGGAGCCGGAAGCGCCGCAGGTTCCGGACCACCATGAGGATGTGCTCGTCCACGGTGTAGACGTGGAAGAGGTCGTGCTGCATCTGGCCGACGATGCGGCCGAAGGCCGGGATGCAGCGGCCGAGCACGCCGTAGCGGCTCATGCGGCGCAGGGTCCAGGTGAGCCGGTCGCCGCGCACGATCTCCATGAACCGCCTGCGGTTCTCCGGGTCCTCGCGGAAGGCGCGGTCGATGCGCGGCAGCGCGCGGGAGAGCGAGCGCAGCGCGGTGGCCGACAGGTTCGCGATCCCGCGGTCATCCTGCAGCCGGCGGAATGCCTCGAGAATCGTGCCGGGCTCGTTCTCGAAGAGCGATTCGTCGCGCAGGTCGAGCGTGTAGTCCACCACGCGGAAGTCGGCGTCCAGCGCCCGGATCCTGCGCTCCTTCGCCGGCACGATGCGCGCGTAGAGGTTGGCGAGGAGTATCTGGTTGAACCGCCAGATGGCCTTGGCCGCGAGGTAGTAGCGGCGCATCAGGAGGTCGGAGGCCGCGAGCGACTTGGCGCCCTCGAGCTTCAGCTGCCGGGCGATCTCGATCTGGTGGTCGAAGACGAGCCGGTCCTCGCGGCGCCCCGCGAGGTGGTGCAGGCGCAGGCGCAGGTCCTGCAGGATGCGCTCGTTGCGCGCGATGCCGGCGGCCTCGCGCGCGGTGATGATGTCCTGGCGCGCGAGCTCCGCCCAGCTGCGGCCCAGCCCGGCGGCGCGCGCGAGCCACAGCACCGTCTGCAGGTCGCGAAGCCCCCCGGGGCTTTCCTTGATGTTGGGCTCGAGGTTGTAGGCCGCCTCCTGGAAGCGGTCGTGGCGCCGCCGCTGCTCGTCGACCTTGGCGCGGAAGAAGTCGCGGACGTCGCGGCGTCGCGAGAGGCGCTCGTCGAGCTCGGCCACCAGCGCGCGGTTGCCCGCGACGGGGCGCGACTCGAGCAGGCTCGTGTCCACCGTCACGTCCTTGGCGGCCTCCTCGAGGCACTCGGCGACGGTGCGCACGCTGTTGCCCGGCTCGAGGCCGCAGTCCCACAGCAGGCCCACGAAGCGCTCGATGTCGCCGTCGTGCCGGTGGCCGTCGGGCAGCAGGACGAGGAGGTCCACGTCGGAGTGGGGGAAGAGCATGCCGCGGCCGTACCCGCCGACGGCAACCAGCGCGACGGCGGGGTCGCGCACGCATTCCGCCCAGAGGCGGACGAGCAGGCCATCGACGAGTGCCGCGTGCGCGGCGAGCATGCGCTGGGGATCGGGGCGGCGCAGGTAACGCTCGCGCAGCACCTCGCGGCGCGCCTTCAGCCAGCGGCGGGCGTCGGCGGGATCGCGCTCGCGCGGCGGCGCGGCGATGGCCACGGCCCGGGTCATGGCGGGCGGCCGGCGGCCGCCGGTCAGGGAGCCACGGCCACGGCGCCCGTGGCGGCGAAGGCGGGCATCGCGGGGGCGCCCGCGGAGAGGGTGAGGATCTCGAAGCCCGCGGGCGTCACGAGCACCGTGTGCTCCCACTGCGCGGAGAGCGAATGGTCGGCGGTGACGATGGTCCAGCCGTCGGCGAGCGAGCGGATGTCGCGCCGCCCGGCATTGATCATGGGTTCGACCGTGAAGGTCATGCCGGCCTCCAGGGCCGCGCCCTGCCCGGGCTTGCCGTAGTGCAGGATCTGCGGCTCCTCGTGGAAGCGCCGGCCGATGCCGTGGCCGCAGAACTCGCGCACGACGCTGTAGCCGTGCGACTCGGCGTGGCGCTGGATGGCGCCGCCGATGTCGCCGAGCCGCGCGCCGTGGCGCACCTGGGCGATGCCCTTCCACATGCACTCGTAGGTGACCTCGCACAGCCGCCGCGCCTGGATGGAGGGCTCGCCGACGAAGAACATGCGGCTGGTGTCGCCGTGGAAGCCGTCCTTGATCACCGTGATGTCGATGTTCACGATGTCGCCGCCCTTGAGCACCTTGTCGCCGGGAATGCCGTGGCAGACCTGGTGGTTGACCGAGGTGCAGATGGACTTGGGATAGGGGCGATGGCCGGGCGGGGTGTAGTCGAGCGGCGCCGGGATCGTGCCCTGCACGCCGACCATGTAGTCGTGGCAGAGCTTGTCGAGGTGGCCGGTCGTCACGCCGGGCTTCACGTGCGGCGCGATGAAGTCGAGCACCTCGGCGGCCAGGCGGCCGGCGACGCGCATCTTCTCGACGTCCTGCGGGGTCTTGATCTCGATGGCCACGGGGTCGGCTGCGGGGAGCGGATGGGGAAGCCGTGATTATAGCGGGAGGCGCCCGCCCCCCTGCGGCGATGCGGCAAGGGGTCGCGGGCGCGCCGCCGGCCGGCAGTGAAACGACTTGAAACAACCCGCCGCAATGCGAACACCGGCGGGCAATGCCTCGTCCCCATCATCGGTCCGTCAGGGATCACGCCTGGCCAAGACCGAACGACCCATCCCAAAGGAGCACACGATGAACACCCGCAATTTCATGAAGCACGCCGCGCTGGCCCTCGGAATTTCCCTCGCCGGAGCGAGCCTCGCCCAGGTGACGCCGCCGGCCGACCCGTCGGCGATGACCCCCGAGCAGCGCGAGGCCTGGCGCGCGCAGAGGCAGACCGAAATGGCTGCCATGACCCCCGAGCAGCGCGAGGCCTCGCGCACGCAGAGGCAGGCTGAAATGTCCGCGATGACCCCCGAGCAGCGCGCCGCGGCGCAGGCGGGCCAGGGTGGCCGGCAACAGGGCCAGGGCACGAGGGCGCGCGATGGCTCCGGCTCCGGCGGGCAGCACGGGAAGGGCGGCGGCCAGGGAGGTGGCGGGATGCGCGCCGGCCGCTGATCCCGGTCCCTGCGGGGGCGCGGCGCGCGCCCCGCAGCCTGCCCCGGGGCCTTTCCGTGCGTTCCGCGCGCCGGCGCCCGGCCTCGCGGGACCGCCCGATGTATTTGAATATCAGGCCCTTTTCAGTCTATAATTGCAGTCTGTCCGGGAGGAAGATGTTCCGCCCCGGGCAAATACGCACCTCCGCACGGCTTACGGCTAAGGTCCCGGTCACCCGGGTTCGCGGAGGGAGGCCAACCTTAGACCCAAGGAGCACCACATGTCCGTCACCATGCGCCAGATGCTGGAGGCCGGCGTTCACTTCGGCCACCAGACGCGCTACTGGAACCCGAAGATGAGCCCGTTCATCTTCGGCGCCCGCAACAAGATCCACATCATCAACCTCGAGAAGTCGCTTCCGATGTACCAGGAGGCGCTCAAGTTCGTGCGCACGCTCACGTCCAACAAGGGGACCGTCCTCTTCGTCGGCACGAAGCGCCAGGCGCGCGACATCGTCAAGGAAGAGGCGCAGCGTGCCGGCGCCCCCTTCGTCGACTACCGCTGGCTGGGCGGGATGCTCACCAACTTCAAGACGGTGAAGCAGTCCATCAAGCGCCTGAAGGAGATGGACCAGATGATCGCCGACGGGTCCGTCGAGAAGCTCACCAAGAAGGAAGGCCTCAACTTCTCGCGCGAGAAGGAGAAGCTCGAGCGCTCGCTGGGCGGCATCAAGGACATGGGCGGCATCCCGGACGCCCTCTTCGTGATCGACGTGGGCTTCCACAAGATCGCCGTCACCGAGGCGAAGAAGCTCGGCGTGCCCATCGTGGGCGTGGTCGACACCAACAACTCGCTCGACGGGATCGACTACGTGGTCCCGGGCAACGACGACTCGACCCGCGCCATCCGCCTGTACGCCCGCGGCGTGGCCGACGCGATCCTCGAGGGCAGGAGCCAGGTCATCACCGAGATGGTGGCGCCTGCGGCCTCGACCGAGGAATTCGTCGAGGTCGAGGACGCCGAGGAAGCGAAGGGCTGAGGCCTTTCGCGGACATTTGCGCGGACGGGGGGGCGATTTCCGCCCCCCTTTTCGCATCCGTAATGCGACTGGAGCGACGAAAATGGCGGAAATCACCGCGAGCATGGTGAAGGAACTGCGCGAGCTCACCGGGCTCGGCATGATGGAGTGCAAGAAGGCCCTCGAGGAGTCCGGCGGCGACCCGAAGAAGGCGGAGGAGCTCCTGCGCATCAAGAGCGGCGCGAAGGCTTCCAAGGCGGCCGCGCGCGTGGCCTCCGAGGGCGCCGTGGGCACCTACCTTTCCAGCGACGGGAAGCTGGGCGCGCTGGTCGAGGTCAACTGCGAGACGGACTTCGTCGCGAAGAACCCGGATTTCACCGCCTTCGTGAAGGCGCTGGCCGAGCTGGTCGCCACGCGCAACCCGGCCGACGTGGCCGCGCTGTCGGCCCTGAAGATCGGCGACAAGACGGTCGAGGAGGCCCGCCAGGCGCTGGTGCAGAAGATCGGCGAGAACATCACCGTGCGCCGCTTCGAGCGCATGCAGACCGCCGCGCGCCTCGCCCAGTACGTGCACGGCGTGAAGATCGGCGTGCTCGTGGAGATCGACGGCCAGGAGGCCACCGGCAAGGACGTCGCCATGCACATCGCCTTCGCCAAGCCCCGCTACCTCTCGAAGGACCAGGTGCCCGCCGAGGCGATCGCCGGCGAGCGCAACATCATCGAGGCGCGCGCGAAGGAGTCGGGCAAGCCCCCCGAAATCGTCGCGAAGATGGTCGAGGGCGGCATCAACAAGTACCTCGCCGACGTGTCGCTCCTCGGCCAGCCTTTCGTGAAGGACGACAAGCTGACGGTCGAGAAGATGCTCGCCGCCAGCCAGGCGAAGCTCATTTCCTACCGCTTCCTGGTGGTCGGCGAGGGCATCGAGAAGAAGCAGTCGGACTTCGCCGCGGAAGTGGCGGCGATGACAAAGACGGCGGCCTGACCGGCCCGTCCCAGGTTCCGCCCACCGATCGAGCGCCCATGACGACCCCGGCCTACTCCCGCATCCTCCTCAAGCTCTCCGGCGAGGCCCTCATGGGCGACGACGCGTTCGGCATCAACCGCGCCGTCGTCGAGCGGATCGTCGCCCAGGTGAAGGAGGTCGCCGAGCTCGGCGTGCAGGTGGGCATCGTGATCGGCGGGGGCAACATCTTCCGCGGCGTCTCGCTCGGCGCGGCGGGGATGGACCGGGCCACGGCCGACTACATGGGCATGCTCGCCACCGTCATCAACGCGCTCGCGCTGCAGGACGCCATGAACCGCGCGGGGCTCGTGGCGCGCGTGCAGTCGGCGCTCAACATCGAGCCGGTCTGCGAGCCCTACATCCGCGGCAAGGCGATCCGCTACCTCGAGGAGGGCAAGGTCGTCATCTTCGCGGCGGGCACGGGCAACCCCTTCTTCACCACCGACACGGCGGCGGCGCTGCGCGGCCGCGAGGTCGAGGCGCAGATCGTCCTCAAGGCGACCAAGGTGGACGGCGTCTACACCGCGGACCCCATGAAGGACCCGAAGGCGGTGCGCTACGACAGGCTCACCTTCGACGAGGCGTTCGTGAAGAACCTGAAGGTGATGGATGCCACGGCGCTGGCGCTCTGCCGCGACCAGCGCCTGCCGATCAACGTCTTCTCCATCTTCAAGGATGGGGCGCTACGGCGCGTCGTGATGGGCGAGGACGAGGGAACGATGGTCCACAGCTGACACCCGGAGGACGCATGGCACTGACAATGGCCGACATCAAGAAGCAGGCCGCCGACAAGATGGCGAAGTCCATCGACACGCTGAAGCACAACCTCGCGAAGGTGCGCACGGGACGCGCCCACGTCGGCCTCCTCGACCACCTCCGCGTCGACTACTACGGCACGGCCACGCCGATCGGACAGGTCGCCAACGTGACGCTGGTGGACGCGCGCACCATCGGCGTGCAACCCTACGAGAAGAAGATGGTCCAGACCGTCGAGCGCGCCATCCGCGATTCCGACCTGGGCGTGAACCCGGCCACCTCCGGCGACATGATCCGCGTCCCGATGCCCGCCCTCACCGAGGAGCGCCGCCGCGAGCTCACGAAGATCGTGAAGCACGAGGGCGAGGAGGCCAAGGTCGCGGTGAGGAACGTCCGCCGCGACGCGAACACCCAGCTGAAGGACATGCTCAAGAAGCACGACGTCCCCGAGGACGAGGAAAAGCGCGCCCAGGACGAGGTGCAGAAGCTCACCGACAAGGCGGTCCTGGACATCGACAAGATGGTCGCCGAGAAGGAAAAGGAGCTGATGGCGGTCTGAGGCGCACGCCCAGGACCCCGTGCCGGAGCCCCCGCCATGACGACCCCCGAGAGCAGCACGCAGGCGATCCCCGAGACCGGGGACGTGCCGCGCCACCTCGCCATCATCATGGACGGCAACGGGCGCTGGGCGAAGAAGCGCTTCCTGCCGCGCGTGGCGGGCCACCGCCGCGGCGTCGAGGCGGTGCGCGGCGTCGTCAAGGCGTGCATGGCGCGCGGCGTGGGCGCCCTCACGCTCTTCGCGTTCTCCAGCGAGAACTGGCGCCGGCCCAGGGAGGAAGTCACCTTCCTCATGCAGCTCTTCCTCAAGGCCCTCGAGCAGGAGGTGGAGAAGCTGCACGGCAACGGCATCCGCTTCCGCGTGATCGGCGACCTCTCGGCGTTCGACCCGGCGATCGTGGAGCACATCCGCCGCGCCGAGGCGCTCACCGCCGCCAACGAACGCCTCGTCCTCACCGTCGCCGCGAACTACGGCGGCCGCTGGGACATCCTGCAGGCGGCCAACCGCTGCCGCGAGGAGAGCCCCGGCGCGGAGATCACCGAGGAGCGCCTGTCGAGCCGCCTCTGCCTCAACTACGCGGCGGAGCCCGACCTCTTCATCCGCACCGGCGGCGAGGAGCGCATCTCCAACTTCCTGCTCTGGCACCTCGCGTACACCGAGCTCTACTTCACGCCCGTGCTCTGGCCCGACTTCGACGAGCGCTCGCTCGACGAGGCCATCGCCTCCTACCGTTCGCGGGAGCGGCGCTTCGGCCGCACGAGCGAGCAGCTGGCCGCGACACTTCCACAGCCCAAGGCCGGCTAGGCGCCGCTCCCCCGGCGAGCCGCATGCTCAAGACGCGCGCCCTTACCGCGATCGCCCTGCTGCTCCTCGTCCTCGGGTTGCTCTTCCTGGCGGCGCCCGCGACGTGGGTCGCGTTCGCCACCGCCGTCGCGCTCGTCTCCTGCTGGGAGTGGTCGCGGCTCTGCGGGTTCGGCCCCGGCGGCCGCCGGGCCTTCCTCGCGGCCAGCGCCGCGATCGCGCTGGCGCTCGTCCTGGCGGCCCTGCGCGCGCCCGCGCAGGTGTTCGCCAACCTCGCGCAGGCCTCGTTCGTGGCCTCGGCCTACTTCTGGCTCTTCGCGGTGCCCGCCTGGCTGGCCCTGCGCCTGCGCCCCGAGCCCTGGGCCTCGGGGCTCGCCGGCTGGTTCGTGGTCTGGCCGCTCTGGGCGGCCCTCGTCGTGCTGCGCGAGGCGAGCCCGTGGGTCCTGCTCGCCGCGGCCGCGCTCGTTTGGGCGGCCGACATCGCGGCGTACTTCGCGGGCCGGCGCTTCGGGCGCCGCAAGCTCGCGCCCGCGATCAGCCCCGGCAAGACCTGGGAGGGCGTGGTCGGCGGGCTGCTGGGGGTGCTCGCGCTCGGCGTCGCCCTCGACGTTCTCGCGCACGCGGTTCCGGGCCCCTTCACGCCCCTCTTCGAGCCCGCGGCGGGCCTGCCCGCGGTGCTCGCCATGCTCGCCCTGGCGGCGCTCTCGGTGCTGGGCGACCTCTTCGAGTCGTGGATGAAGCGCGGAGCCGGTCGCAAGGACTCGAGCTCGCTCCTGCCCGGGCACGGCGGCATCCTGGACCGCATCGACGCCCTCACGCCCACGCTGCCTGCCGCGGCGCTGCTACTCTCCCTCGCATGAAGCGGCTGACCATCCTGGGGTCCACGGGGTCCATCGGGGAGAGCACCCTGGACGTGGTCGCGCGCCATCCGGACCGGTTCGAGGTGGTGGCGCTCGCCGCCCGCGCGAGCCACGAGAAGCTGGCCGCCCAGTGCGAGCGCTTCGCGCCGCGCTACGCGGCCATGGCCGACGAGGACGCGGCCGAGCGGCTGCGCGCGCACCTGCGCGCGCGCGCCGTGCCCACCGAGGTGCTGGCCGGCCCGGGGTCCTTCGAGCGCGTCGCCGCGCTTCCCGAAACGGACGCGGTGATGGCCGCCGTCGTGGGGGCCGCGGGGCTGCCCGGCACGCTCGCGGCCGCGCGCGCCGGCAAGGCCGTGCTGCTCGCCAACAAGGAGGCGCTCGTCGTCTCCGGCTCGCTCTTCCTGGCCGCGCTCGCGGAGGGCGGCGGCACGCTCCTGCCGATCGACAGCGAGCATTCCGCCGTGCTCCAGTCGCTGCCGCGCGGCTTCACCTGCGGCCGGGCCGGCGAGGCCGCGCGCGCCGGGGTGCGCCGCATCCTCCTCACCGCCTCGGGCGGCCCGTTCCGCGCCACGCCGGTCGAGCGCCTGGCCGGGGTCACGCCCGACGAGGCCTGCGCGCACCCCAACTGGGTGATGGGCCGCAAGATCTCGGTGGACTCGGCGACCATGATGAACAAGGGGCTCGAGGTGATCGAGGCCTACTGGCTCTTCGGCGCGCCGCGCGAGGCGATCGAGGTCGTGATCCACCCGCAGAGCGTGATCCATTCCATGGTCGAGTACCACGACGGCTCGGTCATCGCGCAGCTGGGCGCCCCTGACATGCGCACGCCGATCGCCTGTGCGCTCGCCTGGCCCGAGCGCATCGAGTCGGGCGTGGCGCCCGTGGACTTCGCCTCGCTCGGCCGGCTCGAGTTCGGGCGGGTCGACGAGCAGCGCTTCCCGTGCGTGCGCCTGGCCTACGCGGCGCTGGACCGCGGGGGCACGGCGCCCGCCATCCTCAACGCCGCCAACGAGATCGCCGTCGAGAGCTTCCTCGACGGGCGCCTCGCGTTCACGGCGATCGCGACCGTGATCGAGAACGTTCTCGGCGCCTCGGCGGTCGAACCGCTGGATACGCTCGAGATCGCGTGGCGGGCGGATCGCGAAGCCCGCGAGGCGGCGCGGCGCGAAGTCTCCCGCCTCGGCCGCCGTCCGGGCTGAAATCGGCGAGAATCGATCCCATGTCAGGCGCACTGGTCACCATCCTCTCCTTCCTCGTCACCGTGGGGCTCCTCGTGGTCGTCCACGAGTGGGGCCACTACGCCGTCGCGCGCCTGGCGGGGGTGAAGATCCTGCGCTTCTCGGTCGGCTTCGGCCGGCCCCTGTGGATCCGTCGCACCGGTCCCGACCGCACGGAATGGGTGATCGCCGCCGTGCCGCTGGGCGGCTTCGTGAAGATGCTCGACTCGCGGGAAGGCGACGTGGCCGCCTCCGAGCTGCACCGCGCCTTCGACCGGCAGGGCGTGGGCCGGCGCATCGCGATCGTGCTCGCCGGTCCCGCCGCCAACTTCATCGCCGCGTTCCTGCTCTACTGGGCGCTCTTCGTGACGGGGCTGCCGGGCGTGAAGCCCGTGGTGGGCGACCCGCCGCCGGCCACGGCCGCCGCGGCCGCGGGGCTCGCCAACGGCGACACGATCCGGGCGATCGGCGGCGAGCCGACGGCCACGTGGACCGACGTGCGCTGGCTGCTGCTCAAGGAGGCGGTGCGCGGGGGCGAGGTCGCGATCGAGCTCGAGGGGGCGGGAGGCGGACGCGCGACGCGCTCCCTCGACCTCTCGGTGCTGACCAAGGAGGACCTCGACCGCGATTTCCTGCGCAAGCTCGGGCTGAAGGCGTTCACGCCCGGCGCGCCGGCCGTGCTGGGGCGCATCGTCCCGGGCGGCGCCGGCGAGCGCGCCGGGCTTCTCGCGGGTGACCGCATCGTCGCGATCGCAGGCGAGGCGGTCTCGACCTGGGGGCAGTTCACGGCGCGCGTGCGCGCATCCGCCGGGCGCGTGCTCGCGATCGAGGTGGAGCGGGGCGGGGCGCGCGTCGTGCTCTCCGCGGTGCCGGAACCGAGCGGCGAGGGGGAGGCGCGCATCGGGCTGCTCAGGGTGGAGCCCGGCGCCGAGGTGCGCCGCGAGTTCGAGCGGATGACGACCACCGTCCGCCACGGGCCGCTGGAGGCGGTGCCGAAGGCCGCCCACCGCGTATGGGACCTCTCGGTCTTCAGCCTGAAGATGCTGGGCAAGATGCTCCTGGGCGAGGTTTCGTGGAAGAACCTCTCCGGCCCGATCACGATCGCCGACTACGCGGGGCAGTCGGCGCAGCTGGGCTGGGTGTCGTTCGCGGGCTTCCTCGCTCTCGTGAGCGTGAGCCTCGGCGTGCTCAACCTGCTGCCCATCCCGCTCCTCGATGGGGGTCACCTGGTGTACTATTCGGCCGAGATCGTGAAGGGCTCGCCGGTGTCCGAGCGGACCATGGAAATCGGGCAGCGCGTCGGGCTGGCGATCCTGGCAGGGCTCACCTTCTTCGCCTTCTACAACGACATCAACCGGCTCCTCACGGGCTGAAGAATTGAAAAATCCCCGCTTCCTGCCGCTGCGCCTCGCCATCGCCTGCGCGCTCGCCGCCTCGGCTCCGGCGCTCGCCATCCAGTCGTTCGTCGTGAAGGACATCCGCGTGGAGGGAGTCCAGCGGACCGAGGCCGGGACCGTCTTCTCCTACCTGCCCGTGAAGGTGGGCGAGAGGCTGGACGACCAGAAGGCCGCCCAGGCCGTGCGGGCCCTCTACGCGACGGGCTTCTACGCGGACGTGCGCCTGGAGGCCGACGGCGACGTGCTCGTGGTGTTCGTGCAGGAGCGCCCCGCCATCGCCGCCATCGAGATCGAGGGCGCCAAGGAGTTCACCAAGGACAACCTCAAGGACGGCCTCAAGCAGGCGGGCATCTCGGAGTCCAAGATCTACGACAAGTCGGTCCTCGACCGCGCCGAGAAGGAGCTCAAGCGCCAGTACACCTCGCGCGGGTTCTACTCCTCGAAGGTGCGCACGACGGTGACGCCGCTCGAGCGCAACCGCGTGTCGCTGCGCTTCGACATCGAGGAAGGCGAGGTCACGCGCATCTCCGACATCAACATCATCGGGGCGAAGGACTTCACCGAGCGCCAGCTCCTGCGCGAGATGCAGCTCACGACGCCGGGCTGGCTCACCTGGCTCACCAAGGACGACCAGTACTCCAAGCAGAAGCTCACCGCGGACCTGGAGTCGCTGCGCTCCTTCTACCTGAACCGCGGCTACCTCGAGTTCAACATCGAGTCCACGCAGGTCTCCATCACGCCGGACCGCGAGAAGATCTTCATCACCATCGCGATCAACGAGGGCCCGGTCTACCGGCTCGGCGACATCCGCTTCGGCGGCGACCTCCTGGTGCCGGAGCGCGAGCTGCGCGAGTTCGTGACCCTGCAAGCGGGCGACACGTTCTCGCGCGAGCGCATCATCGAGAGCGTGAAGCGCATCACCGACCGCCTGGGCAACGACGGCTATTCCTTCGCCAACGTGAACCCGGTGCCGGACGTGGACCGCGAGAAGCGCATCGCCTCCTTCACCTTCTTCGTCGACCCGGGCCGGCGCGTGTACGTGCGGCGCGTGAACGTCGTGGGCAACTCGCGCACCCAGGACGGGGTCGTGCGCCGCGAGCTGCGCCAGCTCGAGAACTCCTGGTATTCCCTGGAGAAGATCGCCCGCTCCAAGGAACGCCTGCAGCGCACCGGCTACTTCTCGGAAGTGAACATCGAGACACCGTCGGTCGCGGGCACCGCCGACCAGGTCGACGTGGTGGTGACGGTGATCGAGAAGAACACCGGCAGCCTCAACTTCGGCATCGGCTACTCCCAGGCCGACAGCGTCACCGTGTCGGCCTCCGTCTCGCAGGCCAACATATTCGGCTCCGGCAACCAGCTCGCCTTCCAGGTGAACAGCGGCTCGGTCAACAAGATCTACTCGATCACCTACGTGAACCCGTACTGGACGGTGGACGGCATCGCCGCCGGCATCGACCTCTTCCGGCGCGACGTCGACACCGACGACCTGGCGGTCTCGTCCTACAAGACCAGCACCTCCGGGGTGGGCGTGAACTTCGGCATTCCCCTCACGGAATACGACGCCGTCCGCGTGGGCCTCACGGCGGAGAACACGCTGCTCGAGCTCGACCCGCTCTCGTCCCCGCCTCGCTACCTGGACTTCGTGAACACGTTCGGCGAGGAGACCGACACCTTCCGCCTGAACGTGGGCTACACGCGCGACTCGCGCGACAGCCTCACCTACCCGACGCGGGGCTGGCTCACCGACATCGGGCTCGAGGTGGGCATGCCGCCGGGAGACCTGCGCTACTACCGCATCAACCTGCAGCAGCAGTTCCTCTGGACGCCGGCGCGCATCCCCTGGCTCACCTTCCTCGCGAATGCCGAGCTGGGCTACGCCGAGGGCCTGGACGACAAGCCGCTGCCCTTCTTCAAGAACTTCTACGCGGGCGGCGTGGGCTCCGTGCGCGGCTTCGAGACGGCGTCCCTCGGCCCACGCGACATCAACGGCGACTCGCTGGGCGGCAACCGCCGCGTCATCGGCAACCTCGAGGTGCTCTTCCCGATGCCCGGCATCAAGGACAAGAGCGTGCGCCTGTCCACGTTCGTCGACGCGGGCTACGTCTGGGGGGCCCTGCAGAACCCCAGCGTCGACGACATCCGCGCCTCGACGGGCATCGCGGTGAGCTGGGACTCGCCGGTGGGGCCGCTCAAGTTCTCGTTCAGCTATCCCTTCAGGACCGAGGATTTCGACAAGGTCGAGCGCTTCCAATTCCAGCTGGGCAGGATCTTCTAGGCCAAGGGGAGAACCGAGGGACATGGACTGGCGCAAGGCACTGGCGGCCGCACTCGGCGCGATCGCGGCGGCGGGATTCGCCGCGGAGGTGAGGATCGGCTTCGTGAACACCGAGCGCGTGTTCCGCGAGGCGGCGCCCGCGCGGCGCGCGCAGCAGAAGCTCGAGCGCGAGTTCTCGGCGCGCAACGCCGAGCTCGCCAAGCTCGAGAAGCAGGGCCGCGACCTGCAGGCCGATCTCGAGAAGGACAGCGTGCAGCTGCCCGAGGGGGCGCGCCGCGAGAAGGAAAGGCAGCTCGCCGACGTGAGCCGCAACTTCCAGCGCCTGCAGCGCGAGATCCGCGAGGACCTCAACCTGCGCAGGAACGAGGAGCTCGCCCAGGTGCAGGAGCGGGCCACGCGCGCCATCAACCAGATCGCCGAGGCGGAGAAGTTCGACCTGGTCGTGCAGGAGGCAGTGTTCGCCAGCTCCCGCATCGACATCACCGACAAGGTCATCAAGGCGCTCGCGGACAAGTAGCCGCGAGCGGAATTCCTTGCCCCCCCAGCGCCTCACCCTGCAGGAAATAGTCCGCCGCCTCGGCGGCGAGGTCGCCGGCGACCCCGCCGTCGAGGTCACCGGCGTGGCCACGCTCGACGAGGCCGGCCCCGGCGAGCTCACTTTCCTCGCCAACCCGCGATACCGCTCCAGGCTCGCCGTGACGCGCGCCGGCGCGGTGATCCTGGGCGCGCGCGACCGGGACGCGACCGCGATCCCGCGCATCGTCGCGGACAACCCCTACGCCTACTTCGCGCGCACCGTGGCGCTGTTCCACCCGCCGCGGGAGGCCGTGGCCGGCGCGCATCCCACGGCCTGCGTCGACCCGGCCGCCCGGGTGGCGCCAACCGCGGAGATCGGGCCGTTCGCGGTGATCGCCGCCGGCGCGCGCGTCGGCGAGAGAGCGCGCATCGGGGCGGGCTGCACGGTCGGCGAGGGCGCCTCGATCGGCGACGACACGGTCCTGCACCCCCGCGTCACGATCTACCACGGCTGCTCGGTGGGCGCGCGTTGCATCCTGCACTCGGGCGCGGTGATCGGCGCCGACGGCTTCGGCATGGCGCCGGACGCGGGCAAGTGGGTCAAGATCCCGCAGGTGGGCGGCGCCGTGCTGGGCGACGACGTGGAGGTCGGCGCCAACACGACGATCGACCGCGGGGCGCTCGGCGACACGGTGGTCGGGGAGGGCGTGAAGATCGACAACCAGGTGCAGGTCGCCCACAACTGCCGCATCGGCGCGCACACCGTCATCGCCGGATGCACCGGCATCTCCGGCAGCACCGTCATCGGCCGCCACTGCGTGATCGGCGGCGGCGTGGGAATCGTCGGCCACATCGAGATCGCGGACGGCGTCACCGTGACGGGCACCACCTTCGTCACGAAGTCGATCAGGCAACCGGGGGTCTACTCCTCGGGCCTGCCGATGATGCCCCACGCCGACTGGCTCAGGAACGCCGCGCACCTGCGGCGGCTGGACAGGATCGCACGCCAGGCCAGGGAAAAGGCCGCACCCGGAGAAGACCATGGAACCGATGAACATTGAGCAGATCAAGGAGTACCTGCCGCACCGCTATCCGTTCCTGCTGCTCGACCGCATCGTCGAGTGGGAGAAGGACAGGCGGCTCGTGGCCCTCAAGAACGTGACCGCCAACGAGCCCTTCTTCCAGGGCCACTTCCCGCACTTCGCGGTGATGCCCGGCGTGCTCGTCATCGAGGCGATGGCGCAGGCGTGCGCGATGCTGGGGCTGCTGTCCCTTGGCCAGAAGAACGACGGCAGGCACGTGTACTACTTCGCCGGCATCGACGGCGCGCGCTTCAAGCGCCCGGTGCGCCCCGGCGACCAGCTGGTGTTCGAGATCGAGCAGCTGCGGCTCTCGCGCGGCCTCGGCAAGTTCAACGCCGTGGCGCGTGTGGACGGGGCGGTGGCCGCCGAAGCCGCGCTCCTCTGCGTCCTGCGGCCGGTCGAGGGGGGCCCGTGAGGCGATGAGCGCGATCCACCCCACGGCCATCGTCGACCCGCGCGCGCGGCTCGCCGCCGGCGTGCGCGTCGGCCCCTACACCGTCATCGACGGCGACGTCGAGGTGGGCGAGGGCACGACGATCGGCTCGCACTGCGTGCTGACGGGCCACACGACCATCGGCCGCGACAACCGCATCTTCCACTTCTGCTCCGTCGGCGAGGCGAACCAGGACAAGAAGTACCGCGGCGAGCCCACGCGCCTCGTGATCGGCGACCGCAACACCGTCCGCGAGTACTGCTCGATCAACCGCGGCACTGCGCAGGACCGCGGCGAGACCACCGTGGGCAACGACAACTGGATCATGGCGTACTGCCACATCGCGCACGACTGCGTCGTTGGCGACCACACGGTGTTCGCCAACAACGCCACGCTCGCGGGCCACGTCAGCATCGGCGACCACACGGTGCTCGGCGGCTTCACCGGCGTGCACCAGTTCGTGAAGGTGGGCGCGCATGTCATGGCCGGCGTCTCCTCCGTGGTGCTGCAGGACATCCCCCCCTTCGTGACGGTCGCCGGGCACCCCTGCGCGCCGCACGGCATCAACAGCGAGGGCCTCAAGCGGAGGGGGTTCACGCCGGAGGCGCTCGCCGCGCTCAAGCGCGCCTACCGGACGCTCTACAAGTCCGGGCTCACGCTCGCGGACGCGAAGGCGGAGCTCGGGCGCCAGGCGCAGTCGGCCCCCGAGGTGGGCGCCATCGTCGAGTTCCTCGCGACGTCGACGCGCGGCATCGTGCGCTGAGCGTGGCCCGGGTGAGCGCCATGGGCACGGCATGATCCGTCGCGTCGCCATCGTCGCCGGGGAGGCCTCGGGGGACCTGCTCGGGGCGGCGCTCGTGCGCGCCGTGCGCAGCCGCTTTCCCGGCACCGAGTTCTACGGCATCGCGGGCCCGAAGATGATCGCCGCAGGAGCGCGCACGCTCGTGCCCATGGAGAAGCTCTCGGTGCGCGGCTACGTCGAGGCGATGAGGAGCCTGCCGGAACTGCTGCGCATCCGCTCGGGCCTCGCCGCGCAGCTCGCCGCCGACCGCCCCGACCTCTTCATCGGCGTGGACGCGCCGGACTTCAACCTGGGGCTCGAGGCGAAGCTCAAGCGCGCCGGCATCCCCACCGTGCACTACGTGAGCCCCTCGATCTGGGCATGGCGCGCGGGGAGGCTCCCGGCCATCGGCCGCGCGGTCGACCACGTGCTCGCCGTCTTCCCCTTCGAGGCGCCGCTCTACGAGAAGGCGGGCATTGCCGCCACCTACGTGGGCCATCCGCTTGCCGACGAGATCCCGATGGCGCCCGACCGGGCGGAGGCGCGCGTGCAGCTGCGCCTGGCGGAAGCGGCGACCGCGGTGGCGCTGTTGCCTGGCAGCCGGCGCGGCGAGCTCGGGGCGCACGCCGACCTCTTCATCGACACGGCGTCGCGGCTCGCCCGGCGGCGGCCGGGCACGCGCTTCTTCGTGCCGCTCGCCACCCGCGAGACGCGCGACTTCTTCGAGTCGCGGCTCTATGCGCGCGAGGCGCAGGGGCTCGACCTCACGATCCTCTTCGGGCACGCGCGTCTCGCGCTCCAGGCGGCCGATTGTGCGCTGGTGGCAAGCGGCACGGCGACCCTCGAGGGCGCGCTCGCGCGCTGCCCGATGGTCATCACCTACAAGGTCCCCGCGCTCACCTACCGCCTCATGATGCGCAAGGCCCTGATGCCGTGGGTGGGGCTGCCCAACATCCTGGCGGGCGAGTTCATCGTGCCCGAGCTCCTGCAGGAGCACGCCACGCCGGAAAACCTGGAACAGGCGATCGGCAACTGGCTCGACCACAAGGGCGCCCGGGAGCGGCTCATGGAGCGCTATCGCGCGATCCACGCCGAGCTTCGCTGCGGCAACGACGAGCGCGTCGCGCAGGCCCTGGCCCCCTGGCTCTCGAAGGGGCATGAAGGGGACGTTCTTGAAGGGTAGCGTCCCCTTCACGCCCCTCCTGTGCGGGGTCGACGAGGCAGGCCGCGGCCCGCTCGCCGGTGCGGTGTACGCAGCGGCGGTGATCCTCGACCCCGCGCGCCCCGTGCCGGGACTCGCCGACTCCAAGCTCCTCGACGGCCCGCGTCGCGATGCGCTCGCGATCGCCATCCGGCGCGACGCGCTGGCGTGGGCGGTGGCCACGGCGACCGTGGCGGAGATCGACGAGATGAACATCCTGCGCGCGAGCCTCGAGGCCATGGCCCGCGCCATCGACGCCCTCGGGGTCGACCCGCAGGAGGTGCTCGTCGACGGGCTGCACGTACCGCGCTCGCGCTGGTCGTCGCGGGCCATCGTGAAGGGCGACCGCCTCGTGCCCGCCATCTCGGCCGCCTCCATCCTCGCCAAGACCGCGCGCGACGAGGAGATGGTCGCGCTCGACGCGCGTTTTCCCGGCTACGGCTTCGCCCGCCACAAGGGCTACCCGACGGCCGAGCACCTGGCGGCGCTGCGCTCCCTCGGGCCCTGCGAGATCCACCGGCGGACCTTCGGCCCGGTCCGCGAGGCGATCGCGCAGCACCGCCTGCCCTGGTGACGATGAAGACGATCGCCTCCCGCGACAACGCCGCCTACAAGGCGCTGGCGCGGCTCGCCTCCTCGGCGGCCGAGCGGCGCAGGCAGGGCTACACGGTGATCGAGGGCGCGCACCTCGTCGAGGCCTGCCTCGACGCCGGCCACCCCGTGGCACAACTTTTCCTGAGCGGCAGCGCGGCAGCCGGCGGGCAAGCCGACGCCCTCGTGGCGCGCGTGCGCCCGGCGCAGGCGCTGCAACTCGCCGACACGCTCTTCGATTCGGTGAGCGGCGTCGAATCCCCGGCCGGGATCCTCGCGGTCGTGCCGACGCCCGCGGGCCGCCCCGTGCCTGCCACGGCCGCCTTCTGCCTCGCGCTGGAGGACATCCAGGACCCGGGCAACGTCGGCACGCTCCTGCGCAGCGCCGCCGCCGCGGGCGTGGAGCACGTGCTGCTCTCGCCCACCTGCGCCTTCGCGTGGTCGCCCAAGGTGCTGCGCGCGGGGCAGGGCGCGCACTTCGCGCTGAACATCGTGGAGGGGGTCGATCTCGGCGCGTTCGTCGCGGCGTTCGCGGGTGCCACGATCGCGCTCTGCGGCGAGGCGAAGGCCTCGCTCCACGACACCGACCTGCGCGGCCCCGTGGCATTCCTGGTGGGCAACGAGGGCGCGGGGCTGTCGCAGGCGTTGAAGGACGCGGCGACGGTGCGCGTGCACATCCCCATGCCCGGGCGGGCGGAGTCGCTCAACGCGGGGGTGGCGGGGTCGATCGCGCTTTTCGAGGCGGTTAGGCAGAGGGGAGTGACGCTGCCCAAGGACTTTGACACGGATGAACACGGATGAACACGGATGTGAATCGAGGGCTGGATGCCCCGTGCGGAATCGAGTCGACGGTGAACTGGTCGACGGCGGATCTGGATCAAGAAATATCCGTGTTCATCCGTGTTCATCCGTGTCCCCGTCTTTGGGCCGCGTCACTCCCCCCTCGCATCAATGTCGGTCACTTTGGGGTATCGTAGCCGCCCTGAATCCTGATCCACGACGCAAGCCGCACCCGGGAGCGGCACGCGATCCCCGAAACACCCGGATGAGTCGGAGCCCACCTCATGCAAAAAACTCCCGCGGCCCAGCCGCCACCGCAGCGCCATTACCGCTACTACGAGTTCGTGATGGCGGCCTTCGTGACCGTCCTCATCTGCTCGAACCTCGTCGGGCCGGCCAAGGTCTCGCAGGTCGACCTGCCCCTGCTGGGCATCGTCACCTTCGGCGCCGGCGTGCTCTTCTTCCCGATCTCCTACGTCTTCGGCGACATCCTCACCGAGGTCTACGGCTACGCGCGCTCGCGGCGCGTGATCTGGGCCGGGTTCGCGGGGCTCGCCTTCGCTTCGTTCATGGCGTGGGTCGTGGTGTCGCTGCCGCCGGCGCCCTTCTGGAAGAACCAGGCCGCCTACGAGGTGGCGTTCGGCCAGGCGTGGCGCGTGGCCGGGGCGTCGATGATCGCCTACTTCTGCGGCGAGTTCGTGAACTCGTTCACGCTCGCGAAGATGAAGATCCTCACGCAGGGGCGCTGGCTGTGGTCGCGCACGATCGGCTCGACGGTGGTGGGCGAGGGCGTCGACTCGGCCCTCTTCTACCCGCTGGCCTTCTACGGCACGGGAATCATCCCCGACGAGAAGCTCCCCCTGGTGATGCTCGCGCAGTTCGTGATGAAGGTGGGCGTGGAGGTCGCGTTCACGCCCGTCACCTACGCCATCGTGGGCTGGCTCAAGCGGGCCGAGCGCGAGGACTACTACGACCGCGACACGAACTTCACGCCGTTCTCGGTCAGGGTGTGAAGAGGGACGGTTCCTGGTACCCGTCCCTTTTCGTGACTATTTCTCGCGGAGAACCACCTTGCCGCGGTCCACGCGCACCTTGTCGCCTTCGCGGAGGCCGCCGGCGTCGTCCTGGGTGACCAGCTGGAAGCGCCCGTTGTCCAGGAGCACCACCACTTCCCAGGTGACCGTGGGAGGCTTCTCCTCGTTGCGCACGTCCGTCACCGAGCCCACCGAGGGCTTGCCGCCGCCGAGGGGGACGGAGGCCACGAGTCCGGCGGTGGACTTGCGCTCCTGCGCAGTGAGGGGCTGGATCTTCTCGATCCGCTTCACGCTGCGCACGACGCCGCAGCCCTCGCAGGACGCGGTGACGGTGCTCCCGGGGGCGGCGGATGCCGGCGGCGGCGTCTGGGCCGAGGCACCGGTTGCCAGCAGGGCGGGCACGATGGCGACGGCGAGGAATCGGTTCAAGGCAGCTCCCGGAGAATCGATGAAGCGGGGATTATCGGGCAAAATGCCCGCTTGATCGAATCCGGAGCATCCCCTTGACCCCCCTTCGCCTGACCCTCGCCCTGGCCGCGTGCCTCGCCGGGGCGCTCCTTGCGTTGCCCGAAGCCCGAGCGCAGGCGCCCGCCGCGTCCGCGCGTCCGAAGGTGGGGCTGGTGCTAGGCGGCGGTGGCGCCCGGGGAGGCGCGCACCTGGGCGTGCTCGAGGTCCTCGAGGAGCTGCGCGTGCCCTTCGACTGCGTGGCGGGCACGAGCATGGGCGCGCTGGCCGCCGGCGCGTACGTCGCCGGGGTGTCGCCCGCGGACATGAAGGAGACCATCGCCAAGACCGACTGGGCGGGCATGTTCGACGACAGCGCCGGACGCGATTCCGTCAGCCTGCGCCGCAAGCAGATCGACGACCGCTTCTACTCCGGGCTCGAGTTCGGCGTGACGAAGGACGGGCTTCGCTACCGCGAGGGCGCGGTGGCGGGGGAGAAGATCAAGCTCTTCTTCAACGAGCTCGTCCGCGCCGACCTCGGCGAGCGCAACATCGAGGACCTGCCGATCCCGCTCACGCTCATCGCGACCGACATCGGCAACGGCGAGCGCGTGGCGATGCGCAGCGGAAACCTGACCTCGGCGATGCGCGCCAGCATGTCGGTGCCGGGTGCGATCGCCCCGGTGGTGCGCGAGGGCCGCAAGCTCGTCGACGGCGGCCTCGTGGACAACGTCCCCGTCCAGGAGGTGCGCGACCGCTGCGGCGCCCAGGTCGTCATCGCGGTTAACGTGGGGTCCCCTCTGCTCAAGCCCGACCAGGTGACGGGCGTGTTCAGCGTCGTCGGGCAGATGGTGAACCTCCTCACCGAGCAGAACGTGGCGAAGTCGATCTCGATCCTCGCACCCGGCGACATCTACATGCGCCCGGAGCTGGGCACGATCACCGCGGCGGACTTCAACCGCCAGATCGAGGCCTCGGCCATCGGCCGCGCGGCCGCGCTTGCCGTCGCCGACAAGCTGCGCGCCCTTTCCGTGTCGCCCGAGGAGTTCAAGGCGTGGCGGGGCATGGTGCGCCTGGAGCCCGGCCCGAAGCCGCCGGTGGTGCACGAGGTACGCGTCGAGCCGACGCGCTTCGTGAACCCGGTCGAGCTTCGCGCCGCGATGCGCCAGAAGGAAGGCGAGCCGCTGGACTCGAAGACGCTGGCGCAGGACCTCGTGCTCGTCTACAGCCGGGGCGACCTGCAGTCGCTCGACTACTCGGTGCTGACGGAGCGCGACAAGACGATCCTGAAGCTCACGCCGCTGGAGAAGTCGTGGGGGCCGGACTACCTGCGCTTCGGCGTCAACCTGTCCTCGGACTTCCGCTCGGAGTCGCCCTACAACGTGCGCGCGCTCTACCGCAAGACGTGGATGAACGCCTTTGGCGGGGAATGGCTCACCGCGGCCCAGCTCGGCAGCAACCAGGGCATCGGCACGGAGTTCTACCAGCCCCTCGACTACCGCCAGCGCTACTTCGTGCGTCCCCACGTCGGGGTGGACCAGAGCAAGGTGGGGCTCTACCTCGATGGCGACCGCCGGGCCGAGTACATCCTCAGGGAGGCGCGCGTGGGCCTCGACCTCGGGGTGAACCTCGACGTCTACGGCCAGGCCAAGGTGGGATGGCTGGAGCGGAGCCTCCGCGCGACGCTCGACACCGGCTCTTCCTTGTTCCCGGATGCGAAGGGGCAGGTAGGCGGCGTCGCCGCGTCGCTGGCGCTCGACACGCAGGACTTCGCGTTCTTCCCCACGAAGGGCTTCCGCGCCAACCTCGACTACTTCGACGCCATGAGGGTGTCCGACCTCGGGGAAAAGTACGGGCGGGTCGAGGGGCGCCTGAGCGGCGCCTGGTCGCCCGGCGACCTCATCCTGCTCGGCAGGCTGGAGGGAGGGCAGGCGACCAACGGCTCGCCCCCGCTGGGTGACGGCTTCACCCTGGGCGGCCTGGGCCGCCTCTCGGCCTTCGCCCCGTCGCAGATCATCGGCAACGATGCGTACGGGCTGGTGTCGGTGCAGGCGCAGTACCGCCTGACCAAGCCCATGCCGATCCTGGGCCTTTCCCTGCTGGCGGGCGTGTCCTACGAGGCGGGCTACATGAAGAATCCCGTCACGGAGCCCAACCTGACGGGCGGGATCAACTCGTACGGCGTGTACCTCGCCTCCAACACCATCTTCGGCCCGATATACCTCGGCTACGCCACGTCGAAGGACCGCTCCGGCCGGTTCTACCTCTTCATCGGCACGCCGTGAACCCTGGCGCCCCGCGGGCGCCTTTCCCAGCCAAGGGAGCTGCAATGAATGCACTTGTGCTCAGGCTTCTTCCGTTCGCGGCCCTCGCGGCCGTTTCCGCCTGCGCCACCGATGCGCCGCTGGCCCGGGAGGGCTATCCCCTCTCGCCGGCGCTGAAGGCGCGGGAGTCCGTGGCCCTGGAAGCGGGGCTCGTGCGGGCGCGCGCCGACCTGGCGTGCCCTGCCGCAACGGCGAAACTCGTCTCCGCGCAAAGGCTCAAGCCGAATTTCCCCGGGCCGCGCGTCCAGTCCCCGGACCGCGGCGAGTTCAGCGTCGAGGCCGCAGGCTGCGGGAAGCGGCTGGCGCTGCGCGTGATCTGCGCCGAGGACACCACGGACTGCTACGTGGGCGACGCAGCCACGCGGTAGCGACCGCGCCCTTGCGGGATCCGGCCGTGTCCTGCGCCCCGCCGCGTCAGTCGACGAGCGGGACGGCCACGGCGGCGTCGAAGCGGAACAGGGCCGCGATCTTGGTCTCGATCTGGAAGTAGCGCGCCGCCTTCCTGCCCGGCAGCACCTTCGCGACGCGATCGAAGCAGGCCTTGCGCGCGCTTGCCTCGGCGGCCTCGCCGGCGAGCACCTCGCCGACGAGGCGCTTCGCGTTGGCGTCGGTCATCTTGTCGCCCGCGCTCACGTAATCGGTCATCGCGCGGTTCACCTTGCCGTGGGAAGCGTCCAGGGACTGGCGGCACTTGTCGTAGACGGGCCAGAAGGCCTTGCCTTCCGCGTCCGTGAGGGAAAGGTTACGCGCAACGAGCGCCTTCTGGTCGGTACGGACGCTGTCGCGCAGCTTCGCGAGGGCGGCCGCATCGGCGGCGCCGGCCTTGGCGGGCGCGCCTTGCTGGGCGACGGCCGGGGAAAGGGAGAACGCGACGGCGCAGGCGATGGCCGGGAGCAGCTTCTTCTTCATGGGGGAGTTCATCCGAGCGTGGGTGGAGTGAGCGGATTTTACACCCCGGGCGCGGACGGGGCCTCCTGTCACGGAATGCCCTTGCCGCACGCCCAGCAGAGCTCGAAGGCGGGCGGGTTGTCCTCCCCGCAGGCGGGGCATGGCCGGGACGGGCCCGAGGCCTGGGCGCGGAACTCCTCGAGGAATGCCCGGGCGCGCGCTTCGTCGCGCGGATCCTCGAGCCACAGTTGCGGCGCGGCCGCGTCCACCGGCAGTTCGCCGAGCGCCCCCGTGGCGTTGGCGTTGAGGATGCGGATGCGGATGCCGTGCTGCACGAGCCATCCCGCGACGAGGTGCGCCTCGGGCAGGTTGGCGGCGTTGTACAGGCGCTTCATGGCGGGGAAGCGCGCGGGCCGCCCGGAGGCGGCCCGCCGCGAAGGGTCCGGGTGCCGCTCAATAGACCCGGCGCTCGAGCTGCGCCTCGTGCAGCATGGTCGTCGCGATTTCCTCGATGGACTTGGTCGTCGAGTCGAGGAACGGGATGTCGGCCTGGCGCATGAGCTTCTCGGCGGCCGCGACCTCGTAGCGGCAGTTCGCGAGGTCCGCGTACTTCGAGTCCGGGCGGCGCTCCTTGCGGATCTGGTGCAGGCGCTCGGGCTGGATCGTGAGGCCCCAGACCTTGCTCTTCAGCGGGATGAGGGAGGGCGGCAGGCGGTTGGCCTCGAGGTCCTCCGGGATCAGCGGGTAGTTGGCCGCCTTGATGCCGAACTGCATCGCCATGTAGAGCGAGGTGGGCGTCTTGCCGCTGCGCGAGACGCCGACCAGCACCAGGTCCGCCTCCTCGAGGCCGCGGTGGGTGACGCCGTCGTCGTGGGCCAGCGTGTAGTTGATGGCCTCGATGCGGTAGTTGTAGTCGCCCGCGTTGCCGGCGCTGTGGCTCTTGCCCACGGCGTGCATCGACTTCAGGCCGAGCTCCTGCTCGAGGGGGACGATGAACTTGCCGAACACGTCGAGGACCAGCCCGTCCACCTTGTCGATCTCCGCGCGCACGGCGTCGTCCACGAGCGAGCTGAAGACCAGGGGGCGCTTGCCCGAGTCGCGGTGCGCGGCGTTGATCTGGGCGACGGCCTCGCGCGCCTTATCGGCCGAGTCGATGAAGGGCATCGTCACGCGGACGAAGTCGATGCCGTCGAACTGCGTGATGAGGGAGGATCCGAGGGCCTCGACGGTGAGGCCGGTGCGGTCGGAGACGAAGAAGACGCGGCGACGTTGGGGCATGGAGGGGTCCGGGTTCGTGGGTTCCCGCCGGGGGCGGATGGACGTTCGGCGTAGCTGCAGTTTGATGCAGCGCAGCATCGGCCGCAAGCCTCCGATATAATTGCAAATTCCCGACCGGCCGTCACCCGAACCCCCCGCGAGCGAGCATGGCTACCGACTACGTCCTCCCCCTCGAACAGCTGCGCATGACCGACGTGGGCTCGGTCGGTGGCAAGAACGCCTCCCTCGGCGAGCTCATCAGCCAGCTGTCCGCGGCCGGCGTGCGGGTCCCCGGCGGCTTCGCCACCACCGCGCAGGCCTTCCTCGACTTCCTCAACGCCGGCGGCCTCAAGTCCCGGATCGACGCGGCCCTCAAGGCCCTCGACGTGGAGGACATGGGGAGCCTCGCCAAGACGGGCGCCGAGATCCGCCAGTGGGTGGCCTCGGCACCCCTCCAGCCCGAGCTCGAGCGCCAGATCCGCGAGGCCTACGCCCGGGTCGCCGGCGACGGCGACGCGAGCTTCGCGGTTCGCTCCTCGGCCACCGCGGAAGACCTGCCCGACGCCTCCTTCGCGGGCCAGCAGGAGACCTTCCTCAACATCCGCGGCATCGACAACGTGCTCGACGCCGTGAAGCAGGTCTTCGCCTCGCTCTACAACGACCGCGCCATCGCCTACCGCGTGCACAAGGGCTTCGCGCACGCGGACGTCGCCCTCTCCGCGGGCGTGCAGCGCATGGTGCGCTCCGACACCGGCGCGGCGGGCGTGGTGTTCACGCTCGACACCGAGTCGGGCTTCCGCGACGTGGTCTTCGTCACGGCGAGCTACGGCCTGGGCGAGATGGTGGTGCAGGGCGCCGTGAACCCCGACGAGTTCTACGTCTCGAAGCCCTGCCTCGCGGCGGGCCGTCCGGCCATCCTGCGCCGCGGCCTGGGCGGCAAGGCGATCAAGATGGTCTTCACCACCGAGGCCAGGGCGCACAAGTCGGTGGTGCAGCGCGACGTCGAGCCCGCCGACCGCGACCGCTTCTGCCTCTCCGACGCCGACGTGGAGCAGCTCGCGCGCTACGCGGTGGCGATCGAGAACCACTACGGCCGCCCGATGGACATCGAGTGGGGCAGGGACGGCGGCGACGGGCAGATCTACATCCTCCAGGCCCGCCCCGAGACGGTGAAGAGCCAGGAGAAGCGCCGCGACCAGCTCACGCGCTACCGCCTCGGCAAGAGAGGCGAGGTGCTCGTCTCGGGCCGCGCCATCGGCTCGAAGATCGGCCAGGGGCGGGTGCGCGTCATCAAGGACGTGGCCGAGATCGCGAGCGTGCAGGACGGCGACGTGCTGGTCACCGACATGACCGACCCGAACTGGGAGCCGGTGATGAAGCGGGCCTCCGCCATCGTGACCAACCGGGGCGGACGCACCTGCCACGCGGCCATCATCGCCCGCGAGCTGGGCGTGCCGGCCGTGGTGGGCTGCGAGACGGCCACCCGCGTGCTGAGGGATGGCGACGAGGTCACCGTGTCCTGCGCCGAGGGCGACACCGGCTTCATCTATGCCGGAAAGCTCCACTTCGAGGTGGTCGAGGTCTCTCTCGACAGGATGCCCAGGATCCCCGTGAAGCTCGCGATGAACGTCGGCAACCCGCAGCTCGCCTTCGACTTCTGCCAGCTTCCCAACGACGGGGTGGGCCTCGCGCGGCTGGAGTTCATCATCTCGAACATGATCGGCATCCACCCGAAAGCCTGCCTCGAGTACGACCGGCTCGCGCCGGAGCTAAAGGCGCAGGTGGCGCGCCAGTCGCGCGGCTACGAGAGCCCGAAGCGCTTCTACGTCGAGAAGATCGTCGAGGGCGTGGCGACCATCGCCGCGGCCTTCTGGCCCAAGAAGGTGATCGTGCGGCTCTCGGACTTCAAGTCGAACGAGTACCGCAACCTGATCGGTGGCGCCCAGTTCGAGCCGCAGGAGGAGAACCCGATGCTCGGCTTCCGCGGCGCGTCGCGCTACATCGCGCGCTCCTTCCGCGACTGCTTCAAGCTCGAGTGCGAGGCGATGCGCAAGGTGCGCGACGACATGGGCCTCACCAACGTCGAGATCATGATCCCCTTCGTGAGGACGCTGAAGGAGGCCGAGCAGGTCCACGCCATCCTGAAGGACTACGGCCTGGAGCGCGGCAAGAACGGCCTCAAGGTCGTGATGATGTGCGAGATCCCCTCCAACGCGATCCTCGCCGACGAGTTCCTGAAGCACTTCGACGGCTTCTCCATCGGCTCCAACGACATGACGCAGCTCACCCTCGCGCTCGACCGCGACTCCGGGCTCGTGATGGAGTCCTTCGACGAGCGCGACCCGGCCGTGAAGCGCATGCTCTCGCTCGCCATCCAGGCCTGCCGCCGGCAGGGCAAGTACGTGGGCATCTGCGGGCAGGGCCCCAGCGACTACCCGGACCTCGCCGAGTGGCTGATGGCCGAGGGCATCGAGTCGATGTCGCTCAACCCGGACACGGTCGTCGAGACCTGGCTGCACCTGGCCAAGGTCGCGGACAGGGTCGCCACCGGCACGCCATGACGGCGTGGCGCTTCGCGCGCCTCGACGGGCTCACGGCGCGCGAGGTGCACGACATCCTCCAGGCGCGCTCCGCGGTCTTCGTGGTCGAGCAGGCCTGCGTGTTCCAGGACATGGACGGCGCGGACCCCGGGAGCTGGCACCTGTTCGCGAGATCGGGGGACGCGCTCGCCGCCTACTGCCGCCTCGTCCCCGCCGGGGTCAAGTTCCGCGAGCCCTCGATCGGCCGCGTCGTCACCACGCAGGCGGCGCGCGGCACCGGGATGGGCCGCGAACTCATGGGCGAGGCCCTTCGCCGGTGCGCGGCGCTCTGGCCGGGGGAGGCGGTGCGCATCGGCGCGCAGCTCCACCTCGAGCGCTTCTACGCGGGGTTCGGTTTCGCGCGCGCTTCCGACCCCTACGACGAGGACGGCATCCCACACATCGAAATGCTCAGGCCAGGAGACCGACCATGACCCTCAGGATCTACGGCATCGCCGCTTCGCGCGCCATCCGCGCCCTCTGGATGGCCGAGGAACTCGGCATTCCCTACGAGCACGTCCCGATCCACTACCGCGACGACCCCGACGGCCCGCTCGGCAAGAACGACCCCGGCTTCCGGCGCGCGAACCCGCTCGGCCGCGTTCCCGCAATCGACGACGACGGATTCGCGCTCTGGGAATCGATGGCGATCAACCTCTACCTCGCGCGCAAGCACGGCAAGGGCCTGTGGCCCGCGACGGTGGAGGGCGAAGGACTCGCGTACCAGTGGTCCTTCTTCGCGGTCACGGAGATCGACCCGAACGTCGGGGAGTGGGCCTCGCACTCGTTCGTGCTGCCGGAGGACAAGCGCGATGCGGCGCGCGCGGCCGCGGCGCTGGAGCGGCTCGAGCGGCCCCTCGCGGTGGTCGAGGCCGCGCTGGCGCAGCGCCCGTGGCTAGCCGGCGACGCGTTCACGGTCGCGGACCTGAACCTGGCCGCCGCGATGTTCCGCGCGCGGCGCATGGACCACGCGGCGCGCCCGAACCTGGCGCGCTGGCTGGCGGAATGTTTCGCACGACCCGCCGCACGGCGGGCGTGGGCGATGCGCGGCGAGTAGGCCGGCGCGGAAAGGCAAGGGAGGCGGCGATGGGCAAGGCATTCGCGGGGAAGACGGTGCTGGTGACGGGGTCGACGAGCGGCATCGGGCTCGCGATCGCGCGCGCCTTCGCGGCCGAGGGCGCCAACGTGATGACGAACGGGCTGGGGACCGCGCAGGCCATCGACGCGCTCCTCGCGGCGATCGTGAAGGACTTCGGCGTGCGCGCGCTCCACCACCCCGCCGACATGACGAGGCCCGGCGAGATCGCCGAGCTGGTGCTCGCGACCGAGCGGGAGTTCGGCGCCGTCGACATCCTGGTGAACAACGCGGGCATCCAGCACGTGGCCCCGGTGGACGAGTTTCCCCCCGACAGGTGGGACGCCATCATCGCCATCAACCTCTCCTCGGCCTTCCACGCCACGCGCGCGGCGCTGCCGGGCATGAAGAAGCGCGGCTGGGGGCGGGTGATCAACATGGCCTCCGCGCACGGCCTCGTCGCCTCGCCCTTCAAGAGCGCCTACGTGGCCGCCAAGCACGGCCTGGTGGGTTTCACGAAGTCCGTGGCCCTCGAGGTCGCGGAGCTCGGGATCACGGTCAACGCCATCTGCCCCGGCTACGTGATGACGCCCATCGTCGAGAAGCAGATCGACGACCAGGCCCGCGTGCACGGCGTGGCCCGCGAGAACGTGATCCGCGACGTGATCCTCGCGCCGCAGCCGAGCAAGCAGTTCGTGAAGGTCGAGGACGTCGCGGCGCTGGCCCTGCACCTCGCCTCGCCCGCCGCGGCGCAGATCAACGGCACCTCCATTTCCATCGACGGCGGGTGGACGGCGCGGTAGCCGCCCGCCGTGATATCGTGCGCCGACACGAGCGCAAGACCTATCGAGAGACCCTCATGAACAAGACAATCATTGCCACGCTCGCCTCGCTCGCCACCCTCCCGGCCCTGGCGGCCGACCCCATGAACGAGCAGGGCGTCTCCGTCCGGCTGGGCGGGTTTTACTCGAGCTCGGACACCACGCTTCGCCTCGACGCCGCAAACGGGGCGCTCGGCACCTCGATCTCCCTGGAGAGCGACCTGGGTTTCGAGGAGAGCAAGTCGCTGCCAGTCCTCGACGCCACCTGGCGCATCAACCCCCGCCACCGCATCGAGCTGGGCTACCTGCGGCTCGCCCGGGACTCGCAGAAGACGATCACCGGCGAGATCCGTTTCGGCGACCAGGTCTTCCCGGTGAACACGAACGTCAACGCGAACTTCGATTCCGACGTCTGGCGCCTGTCCTACGGCTGGTCGTTCTACCGCGAGGGCGGCAACGAGCTCTCGCTGCTGCTGGGCCTGCACACGACTTCGTTCGAGACGAAGCTCGAGAGCGCCGGCGGCGGCATCGCGGAGGCGGCCGAGCGCACGATCCCGCTGCCCGTGATCGGCCTGCAGGGGGCCTGGCAGTTCAGCTCCGAGTGGCGCCTTTCGGCCTACGCGCAGGTCTTCTCCCTCGAGTACGACGACTACGACGGCACCCTCGTCAACGGGGCCGTCAGCGCCGAGTACCGCCTCAACCGCAACTGGGCACTGGGCGCGGGCTGGATGCTGAACGACTACAACCTCGACATCACCAAGGGCAAGGCCCGCGGCAGCTTCAACTACGAGTTCTCGGGCCCGATGGCCTACGTGACGGCCGCGTTCTGACCGGGAGCATGGCCGCGCGGCGCCCGAAACTCGCCCCCGCGGGCGTTGGCACAAAGGCGGGCGGGGCCGGCGCGGGGCCCGTCCTCGTCACCGGCTTCGAGCCCTTCGGCGGCGAGGACACCAACCCCTCCTGGGAGATCTGCGGGCAGCTGCCTGCGGCCATCGGCCGCGCGCGCGTGCACACGCTGCGGGTGCCGACCGAGTTCCGGCGGGCCATCGAGGTGGTCGCCGGGGAAATCGAGCGGCTCGATCCCGCGCTGGTGATCCTGCTGGGCCAGGCGGGCGGCCGGCCCTGCCTGTCGGTCGAGCGCGTGGCGATCAACGTGGACGACGCGCGAATCGCCGACAACGCCGACCGGCAGCCCATCGACGAGCCCGTGGCACCGGCCGGGCCCGCGGCCTACTTCGCCACCGTGCCCATCAAGGCGATGACGGCGGCGATCCGCGAGGCGGGCGTGCCCGCGGAGGTCTCCAACAGCGCCGGCACCTTCGTCTGCAACCATCTCCTGTACGGCGTGCTGCACTACCTGGCCGCCAGCGGCCGCGCGGCGCGCGCCGGCTTCATCCACGTGCCGTGGCTCGAGGGCCAGGCCGTCACCCGCCCCGGGCAGCCCGCGATGGCGCTCGCCAGCATGGTGCGCGGCGTCGAAGCGGCCATCGCCGCCGCCCTGGAGACGGCCACCGATGTGAAAATGGCGGCCGGCACGCTCGACTGAAAGACCCGCCCATGACCGACCAGCCCCTCTGGACCCCCTCGCCGGAACGCGTAGCCGCCTCGAACATGGCCGCGTTCATGAAGTTCCTGGACGACCGGCACGGCACGGCGCTCGCCGACTTCGCCCAGCTTCACCGTTTCTCCGTCGACCGGATGGAGGACTTCTGGGCGGCGGTGTGGGACTTCTGCGGGGTGATCGCCGACACGCGGGGCGACACCGTCATCGCCGACAAGGGGAAGATGCCGGGCGCGCGGTTCTTCCCGGGGGCGAGGCTCAACTTCGCCGAGAACCTCCTGCGGCACACCGGAGGGGAGGGCGATGCGATCACGTTCCGTGGCGAGAACCGCGTGCGCGCGCGCCTCACGAACGCCGAGCTGCGCGACCAGGTCTCGCGCCTGCAGCAGGCGCTCGCGGCGGCGGGCGTGAAGGAGGGCGACCGCGTGGCGGCCTTCATGCCCAACATGCCCGAGGCGGTGGTCGCGATGCTCGCCACGGCGAGCATCGGCGCCACTTTCACCTCGTGCTCGCCGGACTTCGGCGTGCAGGGCGTGGTCGACCGCTTCGGCCAGGTGGAGCCGAAGGTGCTCGTCTGCTGCGACGGCTACTTCTACAACGGCAAGGTCATCGAGACTCTGCCGCGCATCTCGGACATCGTGGGGTTCCTGCCCACCGTGGAGCGCGTGGTGGTCGTGCCCTACGCCTCGGAGCAGCCCGACATCGCGGCGGTTCCGCGCGCCACGAGCCTCGCGGACTTCGTGGCGCCCTTCGCGGCGAAGCCGCTCGCCTTCGCGCGCCTGCCGTTCAACCACCCCCTCTACATCCTCTACTCCAGCGGCACCACGGGCGTGCCCAAGTGCATCGTGCACGGCGCCGGGGGCGTGCTCCTCATGCACCTGAAGGAACACGTCCTGCACGGGGACGTGAAGCCCGGCGACCGGCTCTTCTACTTCACCACCTGCGGCTGGATGATGTGGAACTGGCTCGTCTCGGGCCTGGCCGCGGGGGCGACGCTCCTGCTCTACGACGGCTCGCCCTTCGTGGACCGCGGCCGCGTGCTCTTCGACTACGCCGACGCCGAGGGCATGACGCACTTCGGCACCTCGGCCAAGTTCATCGACGCGCTGGCCAAGGCGGGCGTCGAGCCCGCGAAGACGCACCGCCTCGAGCGGCTGCGAACGATGTTCTCCACCGGCTCGCCCCTGGCGCCCGAGGGCTTCGACTACGTGTACGCAAGCGTGAAGAAGGACCTGTGCCTGTCCTCCATCAGCGGCGGCACGGACCTCGTGGCCTGCTTCGCGGGCGGCGCGCCGATCCTGCCGGTCTGGCGGGGCGAGATGCAGTGCCGGATGCTCGGCATGAAGGTCGAGGTGTGGAGCGACGAGGGCAAGCCCCTCGAGGGCGAGAAGGGCGAGCTCGTCTGCACGGCGCCGTTCCCGACGATGCCGCTGGGCTTCTGGAACGATCCGGACGGGAACAGGTATCGCGCCGCCTACTACGGGAAGTACGAGAACGTCTGGTGCCACGGCGACTGGAGCGCGGTGACGCCCCACGGCGGGATGGTGATCTACGGACGCTCGGACACGGTGCTGAACCCCGGCGGCGTGCGCATCGGCACGGCCGAGATCTACCGGCAGGTGGAGCGCCTGGACGAGGTGGTGGAATCGATCGTCGTCGGCCAGGACTGGCAGGGCGACGTGCGCGTGGTGCTCTTCGTGAAGCTGCGCGACGGGCTCGAACTAGACGCGGCCCTGGTGAAGCGCATCAAGGACACGATCCGCAACAACACGACCCCGCGTCACGTGCCGGCGGTCGTGGCGCAGGTGGGCGACATCCCGCGCACGAAGTCCAACAAGATCGTGGAGCTCGCGGTCCGCGCGGCGGTGCACGGCCAGCCGGTGAAGAACATGGACGTGCTCGCGAACCCCGAGGCCCTCGAGCAGTTCCGCAACCGCCCGGAGCTCGCCTCCTAGCGGAGGAGGGCGCCGCGCCTCAGGCGCGAGTCATCGCCTCCATGCCGAAGCGCGCCCCGGGCTGCGCGAGGCGGCTTTCCACGAGCTGCGCGAGGAAGGCGGGCTGGTAGGCGGCCAGCAGGTGCGGCTGCCAGTTGCGCAGGTAGTAGTCGAGCTGCGCCTCCAGCGTCTCCATCTGCACGAGCACGCCCCAGGTCGCCGCGTCCCACTGGAAGCGCAGCCCGAGGTCCCAGAAGGCCGCGTTCAGCGCCTCGCGTCCCCCGGCAAGCCCGGCGCGGGCGGGTTCCTTCATGTCCATGGCGCACTCCTGTTCGGTCCGGTCGAGACCAAGGTACTCGCCGGATGGCTTAAGTAAAAGTAAAATGAACTTTGGCTTGAGTTAAGCGATCACTTAATGCGAAACGCCACCCTGCGCCAGCTGCGCGTCTTCGAGAGCGCCGCCCGCCACCTCTCCCTCACGCGGGCGGCCGAGGAGCTGCACCTCACCCCGCCGGCCGTGTCCATCCAGGTGAAGCAGCTCGAGGGCCACGCCGGGGCGGCGCTCTTCGAGCGCGGCGGCCGGCGCCTGCGGCTCACGCAGGAGGGCGAGGAGGTGCTGCTGCACACGCGCGAGATCCTCGGGCACATCCGCGGGGCGGAGGAGGCCATTGCGGAGCTGGACAGCCTCGCGCGGGGCCTCCTCGACATCGCGGTCATCAACGCCGGCGACCACTTCTTCCCCTGGATCGTGGCTGCCTTCCGCAGGCTCCACCCCGGCATCCGCGTGCGCCTCACGGTGCAGAACCGCGACGAGCTGCTCTCGCGGCTGACCGCTCACGCAACCGACCTCGCGGTCATCAGCCAGCCGCCGTCGGAGGCGGGCTACACGGCCACCGCGTTCGCGCCGCACCCGCACGTGATCGCGGCCGCCCCGTCCCACCCGCTCGCGGGAAAGCGCCGCATCCCGCTCTCCCGCGTCGCCGGGGAGCCCATCCTCACGCGCGAGCCGGGCTCGTCCACGCGGCTTGCCATGGAGCAGGCCTTCGCGGAGGCCGGCATCGTCCCGAGGATCGAGATGGAGATCGCCGCCAACGAGACGATCAAGCAGGCCGCCGCCGCGGGGCTGGGCGTGGGGTTCCTCTCGGCGCACGCATTGCGCCAGGAGCTCGCGCTCGGTAGTCTCGTGATCCTGGACGTAGAGGGATTCCCGGTGATGCGGCAGTGGTACGTGGTGCACCGACAGGACCGGCGCCTGCCGAGGATCGCCCAGGCCTTCGAGCGCTTCGTGATCGAGCACGGCGAGCGGCTCATCGGCCCGGACGCGGTCAAGCCGCGTCGCAAGGCAGGTGCGCGATGAGCGGCCACTCGCCGACCTTCTACATCCTCTTCTCGGTGGCGACCTCGGTCGTCACCATGGCCCTCAAGTTCGGCGCCTACTTCCTCACCGGCTCCGTGGGGCTGCTGTCGGACGCGCTGGAGTCGTTCGTGAACCTCGCGGCGGCCCTGATCGCGCTGGTGACGATCACCTACGCGCACGCCGACGAGGACGAGGAGCACAACTTCGGCCACCAGAAGGCGGAGTACTTCTCCAGCGGCATCGAGGGCGCGCTCATCTTCGTGGCGGCGGGTGCCATCATCTGGAGCGCGGCGCCCAGGCTCATGGATCCCCGCCCCCTGGAGCAGGTGGGCCTGGGCCTCGTGCTCTCCGTGCTCGCGGCGGGCGCGAACCTCCTGTGCGGCTGGTTCCTGCTCAAGGGCGCGCGCGAGCACCGCTCCATCACGCTCGAGGCCGACGCCCACCACCTTCTTACGGACGTCTGGACCACCGCGGGGGTGATCGCCGCGGTGGCGATTGTGCACTTCAGCGGCTGGCTCGTGCTGGATCCGCTCATCGCCATCGCCGTCGCGCTGCAGATCCTGTGGACCGGCTGGTCGCTCATCCGCCGCTCCTTCGACGGGCTCATGGACCGCGCCATTCCCGCCGAGGAGCGCGCGCGGGTCGTGGCGATCCTCGAGCAGGTGCGGGCGCAGGGCGGCGACTACCACAGGCTGCGCACGCGCGCCTCGGGAAAGAACAGCTTCATCGACGTGCACATCCTCGTGCCCGGCTCGATGAGCGTGCACGACGGACACGACCTCGCGCACCGGCTGGAATCCGAGATCGAGGCCGCGCTGCCGCACGCGGAGGTGCTCACGCACCTGGAGCCGCTCGAGGATCCGCGAAGCTGGGACGACCCCGGCAAGCCCCTCGCGGGCGGCCCATAGGCGAGCCCGGTCTCCTATAGAATCCGGCCATGGCTTCCGTCCCGAACACTGCCGGCCCGGCCCCCGCCCAGGGGATCGACCGCAAGCTCACGCTCAAGGACGTGCTGGAGTGGGCCGTCGCGGACGGCCACGTGGCCAGCCAGGACGCCGCCAGGCTCCTCGCCGACCACGCCAGGGCCCGCGGCGGCAAGCACCCGGTGACGTACATCGCCGAGGCGAGGCTGCGCTCCGCGGTCGTCGCGGGGGGCACGCTCAATGCGGAGGGCATCACGGCCTGGCTCGCCGCGCGCCTGCACATGCCCTTCTTCCACATCGACCCGCTCAAGATCGACCTGCGCGCGGTAACCGACGTGATGAGCTCGGAGTACGCCCAGCGCCGCGGAATCCTGCCGGTGGGCGTGAGCGGCAAGGAGGTGACGATCGCCACCTGCGAGCCGTTCGTGCGCGGCTGGGAGAAGGAGCTCTCCGAGATGCTCCGCCTCACGGTGAAGCGCGTGCTCGCGAACCCCGCGGACATCGAGCGCTACCAGGGGGAGTTCTACAACCTCGCCAAGAGCGTCAAGCGCGCCGAGAAGGCGGGCGTGCAGACGAGCGGGCTGTCCAACTTCGAGCAGCTGGTGGAGCTGGGCAAGGCCGGCCGCCAGCTCGACGCGAACGACCACCACATCGTCCACCTCGTCGACTGGCTGTGGCAGTACGCCTTCGACCAGCGCGCGAGCGACATCCACCTGGAGCCGCGGCGCGACGCGGGCGTGATCCGCTTCCGCATCGACGGCGTGCTGCACGAGGTCTACCAGATCCCGTACCCGGTGCTGGTGGCGATGACGGCGCGCATCAAGATCCTCGGGCGCATGGACGTGATGGAGAAGCGCCGCCCGCAGGACGGCCGCATCAAGACGCGCATGCCCGACGGCGAGGAGATCGAGCTGCGCCTGTCCACCCTGCCCACGGCACACGGCGAGAAGGTGGTGATGCGCATCTTCGACCCCGAGGTGCTCATGCGCAACTTCTCGGACCTGGGCTTCACCAAGGACGAGCAGGAGACCTGGCGCCACCTCACCAGCCAGCCGGGAGGCATCCTGCTGGTGACGGGGCCGACGGGCTCGGGGAAGACGACGACCCTCTACACCTCGCTCAAGCAGCTCGCGACCCCGGAGGTGAACGTCTGCACCATCGAGGACCCGATCGAGATGGTGGACCCGAAGTTCAACCAGATGCAGGTCAACCACGACATCGACCTCAGCTTCTCGAACGGCGTGCGCGCGCTGATGCGGCAGGACCCGGACATCATCATGATCGGGGAGATCCGCGACCTCGAGACGGCCGACATGGCCGTGCAGGCCGCGCTCACCGGCCACCTCGTCCTCTCGACGCTGCACACCAACGACGCGCCCTCGGCGGTGACGCGCCTGATGGACCTGGGCGCGCCCGCGTACCTGCTCAACGCGACCCTGCTGGGCGTGATGGCGCAGCGCCTCGTGCGCACCCTCTGCCCGCACTGCAAGGTGAAGGCCCCCTTCCAGCGCGAGGACGACCGGGCCACCTGGGCGGCGATCTGCGCGCCGTTCAAGGCCCCGCCCCCCGACGAGGTGTGGCGCCCCGCGGGCTGCCTGGAGTGCCGCAACACGGGCTACCTCGGGCGCATCGGCATCTACGAGATCCTCACGCTCACCGTGGACCTCAAGCGCCTGCTCGTCTCCGCGCCGGACCTCGAGAAGCTCACCGAGGCCGCCTACCGGGCCGGGATGAAGCCGCTGCGCCTCTCGGGCCTCATGAAGGTCGCGCAGGGCGTCACGACGATCGAGGAAGTGCTCAAGGTCGCCCCCGTCTGACGAGCCGCCCGTGAAGAAGAGCCTCTACGACCTGGTGGGCGTGCCGCCCGTGGCGCCGCGGGAGATGATCGCCTCCGCCTGCCGGCGGCGCATCGCGAAGCTCGAGCCCGACACGAGCGACGCGGCGCGCGCCGAGATCTACGCCGTCCGCGAGGCCTGGTCGATCCTCGGCGACGAGAATCTGCGCGCCGGCTACGACGCCTCGCTCGCCGCGGCGACCGCCGACCCGCAGGCGCGGGCCGCGTCCATCGCGGCCGAGATCGACCCGACCTCGGTGACCCGGGAGCTGCTGCGGCCGCGCCGGGCGTGGGCTGAGAACTGGGAGCGCTACCGGAAGCTCGTGTTCGTGATGCTCTTCGTGGGGCTTTTCGCGCTGTCGGCCGCCTGGAACCAGGGCAACCGCGTGGCCCACCAGAAGCGCCTCGAGGCGCTCACCTACGAGGCCGAGTACGGCGAGCCCAGGCCGGACCCGAAGGCGGCGAAGGTCGAGGAGGCCAGGTCGGCCGAGCCGTTCTCGGCGGAGAAGTTCGAGCAGGAGCTCAAGGAGCGCGAGGCGGCGATCCAGGAGCAGGTGACGAAGGACCAGACCGCGAAGGAAGACGAGTTCCGCAACAAGCTCAGCCGCGAGAACGATCCTTACGCGGCGCGGCGCCGGAGAAAATAAAGGGGACGGTTCCTAAAGGAAGCGGTTCCTGACGGTTGCGTCAGGACCCCTTTAGGAACCGTCCCTAGGAACCGTCCCCCTTATTTTCTCCCAGCAACTCCCGCACCAGCGCGGACTCGCGCGCGTAGAACCCCTCGGTGTGGAAGGTCTCCGGCAGCATGTAGAGCTCGTAGTCGAAGTGGTGGCACATCTCGTGCACCAGCGTGCGCAGGAAGGTGCGGAACCGCACCACGTCGTCCCGCGCGGCGGTGCGCATCCACACGCTCACCCGCGCCACCTGCCCGCCGTTGTCCGGCTCGTAGAGGCCGTGCAGCTCGCCGCCCGCGTCGCTTGGCCGGCGGGCGAGGATGCGCGCGCGCACGGGGGGCGTGCCGAGCTGGGCATTGAGGGCGTCGACCAGCGCCTGGCTGGCCGCCTGGGCCGCCCGCGGCTCGCCCGTGGCCAGCGCCGGCTCGACCGCCCTGGCAAGCGGCACCAGCGCGGGCGCGTCGGGCAGCTCGACGCGCGCGATGGCGTCGCTCTTGCGGTAGACGCGCTGGCGGGAGGCGGTGAGGCGGTCGTAGTAGGCGAACGGCATGGCAGGACGAATTCTAATAGACTCGATTCCATGGAGTCGGCCCTGCGCGTGCGCTTTCTTTTCGCCTTCCTCGCCCTCGCCGCGCTCGTCGCCGGCTGCAGCACCACCCCGCCACCCGCCCGCGCCGAACGGCCGCGCCTCGTCGTGCTCATCGTGCTCGACGGCGTGCCGCAAGCGCAGCTCGCGGCCTACCGGGACCAGTACGGGCCGGACGGCTTCAACCGTTTCCTGAACCGGGGCGCGTGGTTCGCCGACGCGCACTACGGGCACGCCTATACCGTCACCGCCGCGGGCCACGCGGCGATGCTCACCGGGGCCTACCCGCACCGCACCGGCATCATCGGCAACGAATGGCGGGACCGCGCCACCGGCGAGCGCGTGTACTGCGCGGGCGACCCGGCGCACGCCTGGCTCGGCCACGCCACGCCGAGGCTCGGGGGCACGAGCCCCCGCAACCTCCGGGCGCAGTCCCTGGGCGACGTGCTCCGCGAAGCCGACGCGCGCTCGAAGGTGATCGCGGTGTCGGGCAAGGACCGCGGCGCCATCCTGCCGGCGGGCCGCGACGGAACGGCCTACCTCTACATGGCGCAGTCGGGGCGGTTCGCGTCGACGACGTACTACATGAAGGAGCATCCCGCGTGGGTGGAAGCCTTCAACGCCGCCCGGCCCGCCGACCGGTACTTCGGTGCGAGGTGGGAGCCGCTCCTGCCGCCCATGGCCTACGGGCGATCGGGGCCCGACGGCCAGCCGTGGATGGCGCCCGGTGGGACGCTGCCGAAGACGATGGGCGAGGGGCAGGAAGGGCCGGGCCCGCTCTTCTACGCGAGCCTGCTGCCCAGCCCCTTCGGCGACGCCCTCGTGCTCGACTTCGCTCGCGCCGCGGTCGCGGGCGAATCGCTCGGCCGGGACGACGCGCCGGACATCCTCTCCGTGAGCCTCTCCGGGCACGATTACGTGAACCACGCCTGGGGCATGCAGTCGCGCATCTCGCAGGACCACCTGCTGCAGCTCGACGACCTCGTGGCCGCCTTCCTGCGCGACCTCGACCGGCTGGTGGGGCGCGGCAATTACGTGGCCGTCGTCACCTCGGACCACGGCTTCATGCCCGTTCCCGAGCACGCGATCGCGCAGGGGCACGATGCCGGCCGGCGCAAGGCATCCGAGACGCTCGCCATCCTGGAGGCAGGGCTGGAGAGCCGGTTCGGCGCGGGGCCCTGGGTGCGGGGCTGGAGCGCGCACGGAATCCTCCTGGATCGCGCGCGGGCATCCGATCGCGGGATGGGCGCCGGCGATCTCGACGAAGAAGCCAGGCGCCTGCTGGCTGCGGACCCCGCGGTGGCCGCGGCCTTCACCCGCGCGGAACTGGAATCCGGTTCCGCGCCCGCGGTGCCGTACCTCGCCGCGGCGAGGAAGACATGGCACCCGGCGCTCTCCGCGGATATCCAGGTGATTCCGAAACCGGGGTGGATGTTCAGCTCGTACGCCACGGGCACGACGCACGGCTCGCCCCACGCCTACGACACCCACGTGCCGATCCTCTTCCACGGCCCGAAGTGGGTGCGGGCCGGCCGCGTCGAGGAGCGGGTGGAGGTCGTCGACATCGCGCCCACCCTCGCGCGCATCCTCGGCATCGCCGCACCGTCGTCCTCCGAGGGCCGGGCCCTGCCGATCGCGCCGTGACGCTCTACTACGCGGACCACTTCGTGCTGCCGCTGCCGCCGGGGCACCGCTTCCCGATGGCCAAGTACGCGCGGCTTCGCGAGCGGCTGGGCGCCTCGGGCGAGTTCCGTCCCGACGAATTCCGCGTGCCCGCGGCGGCGGGCGACGGGGAGATCCTGCGGGCGCATTGCCCCGCCTACCTGGCGCGCGTGCGCGGCGGAACGCTCTCCGCGGACGAGGTGCGCCGCATCGGCTTCCCGTGGTCGGAGGCGATGGTGGAGCGCTCGCGCCGCTCGGCCGGGGCGACGGTCGCGGCCGCCCGCGACGCGCTCGTGCAGGGCTGGTCCGCCAACCTCGCCGGCGGCACCCACCACGCCTTCCGCGACCGCGGGGAGGGCTTCTGCGTCTTCAACGACGCGGCCATCGCCGCGCGCGCCATGCAGGCCGAGGCGGGGATCGCGCGCGTGGCGGTGATCGACTGCGACGTGCACCAGGGCAACGGCACCGCGGCGATCCTGCGCGGCGACGAGTCGGTGTTCACCTTCTCGATCCACGGCGCGCGCAACTTCCCGTTCGCCAAGGAAGCGAGCGACCTCGACATCGAGCTCGCGGACGGCACCGGCGACGAGGAGTACCTGCGGCTCCTCGCGCGCGGGCTCGGCGAGACGCTGGAGCACTCGCGGCCGCAGCTCGCGATCTACCTGGCGGGCGCGGACCCCCACGAGGGCGACCGGCTGGGGCGGCTGCGCCTCACGCGGGAAGGCCTCGCGCGACGCGACGAGATGGTCCTCGGCGGCCTCGCGGCGCGGGGCGTGCCCGTGGCGATCGCCATGGCCGGCGGCTACGGCCGCGACCTCGACGACACGGTGGCGATCCACGCGACGACCATCCACACTGCGCGCCGGGTGCTCGGGTGACCGCGCGGCTCGAGGCGTGGTTCGCGGCCAACGGCTGGCAGCCCTTCGACTTCCAGCGCGAGGTGTGGCGCGCCTACCTCGCCGGCGAGTCGGGGCTCGTCCACTCGGCGACGGGGACGGGCAAGACGCTCGCGGCCTTCCTCGGGCCCGTGGCCGAGGCACTGGCCGGGGAGGGGACCGGGACGTCGCCGCTTCGCGTGCTGTGGATCACGCCGATGCGCGCGCTGGCCGGCGACACGGTGCAGTCGCTCGCCGCCGCGGTCGAGGCGACGGGGGTCGGCTGGACACTCGGCATGCGCACCGGCGACACCCCGGCGGCGGAAAGGGCCAGGCAGGCGCGGAAGCTCCCCGCGGTCCTCGTGACCACGCCCGAGAGCCTCTCGCTCATGCTCTCGCAGGCCGAGGCGCGCGACAGGCTCGCGTCGGTCCGCGCGGTGATCGTGGACGAGTGGCACGAGCTGCTCGGCAACAAGCGCGGCGTGCAGGTGGAGCTGGCGCTGGCGCGCCTGCGGCGCTGGAACCCGGCGCTTCGCACCTGGGGGCTTTCGGCGACCCTGGGCAATCTCGACGAGGCGCTCGAGCGGCTGCTTGCCGGCGCGCCGGGACGCGTCGTGCGCGGCGTCTCCGACAAGCCCGTCGTCATCGACACGCTCATCCCCGCCGACGTCGATCGCTTTCCGTGGGCCGGTCACCTCGGCCTCGCTATGCTCCCCGACGTGGTTGCCGCGCTGGAGGAATCGCGCTCCACGCTCGTCTTCACGAACACGCGCTCTCAGGCGGAGATCTGGTACCAGGCGATCATCGAGGCCCGGCCGGAGTGGGCGGGGATCGTGGCGCTGCACCACGGCTCGCTGGATGCCGAGGTGCGCCGCTGGGTCGAGGAGGGGCTCAAGGCCGGGCGGCTGAAGGCGGTGGTGGCGACCTCGAGCCTGGACCTCGGCGTGGATTTCTCCCCGGTGGACCGCGTGCTGCAGATCGGCAGCCCCAAGGGCGTGGCGCGGCTGCTGCAGCGCGCCGGGCGCTCGGGGCACGCGCCGGGGCAGGTGAGCCGCGTGAGCTGCGTGCCGTCGCATGCGCTCGAGTTCGTGGAGGCGGCCGCGGCGCGGCGCGCGGCGCAGGCCCGCCGCATCGAGGCGCGCCGGCCCGTGGAGAAACCGCTGGACCTCCTCGCGCAGCACCTCGTCACCATCGCGGCGGGCGAGGGCTTCGTCGAGGAGGCGCTCAAGGCCGAGGTGAAGTCCACGCGCGCCTTCCGCGACCTCGACGATGCCGAGTGGCGCTGGGCCCTGGATTTCGTCACGCGCGGGGGCGAGTCGCTCAAGGCCTACCCCGAGTACCGGCGCGTCGAGGAAGTCGACGGCTGGCACGTGGTGCGCGATGCCGCCATCGCGCGGCGCCACCGCATGTCGGTGGGCACCATCGTCTCGGACGCCTCGATGGACGTGCGCTTCCTCAACGGCCGGCGGCTCGGCAATGTCGAGGAGTCGTTCATCGCGTGGCTTTCGCCCGGCGACGCGTTCGTGTTCGCCGGGCACGTGCTGGAGCTGATCCGGGTGGAGAACATGACGGCGCTGGTGCGGCCGGCGAAGCCGGGGTCGGCGACGGTGCCGCGTTGGCAGGGCGGGCGCAGCCCGCTCTCCAGCGAGCTGGCGGAGAGCGTGCGCGAGCTCCTGGAGGCGCACCTCGAGGGCCGCGCGGACGAGCCGGAGATGCGCGCGGTCGAGCGGCTCCTCGCGCTGCAGCGCGCCTGGTCGCGCATCCCGCGCCGCCAGGAGCTCCTTGTCGAGCAATGCGAAACGAAAGAGGGGCACCACGTCTTCTGCTACCCCTTCGAGGGGCGGCACGTGCACGTGGGGCTCTCGGCGCTGCTCGCCTGGCGGCTGGCGCGCACCCGGCCGGCGTCGTTCTCGCTCGCCTTCAACGACTACGGCTTCGAGCTCCTGTCCCGCGAGCGCTTCGAACTGCTGCCGCTCCTGCGCGCGGGGCTGCTGTCGCCCGAGGCGCTGCTCGACGACGTTCTCGCGAGCCTCAACGCGGCCGAGCTTTCGAAGCGCCAGTTCCGCGAGATCGCGCGCGTCGCGGGGCTGGTGTTCCAGGGCTATCCCGGCCAGCCCAAGACGAACAAGCAGGTGCAGGCCACCAGCGGCCTCATCTACGAGGTCTTCGCGCGCTGGGACGCAGGCAATCCCCTCCTCGCGCAGGCCGAGCGCGAGGTGCTGGAGCGCGAGCTCGAGTTCTCGCGCCTGGCCACGGCGATGCGGCGCCTCGCGAGTTCCCCCGTGGTGCTGCGGCAGACGCACAAGCCCACGCCGTTCGCCTTCCCGCTCATGGTGGCGCGGCTTCGCGAGAAGCTCACCAGCGAGAAGCTCGCCGACCGCGTGCGCCGCATGCAGCTCGATTTCGACCGCGCGGCGGACGATGCCAATCCCGCGGAGGCGGGGATCCAGGCCGAGCTGTTTTCATGATGGCAACCGAGTGCGTCGTCGCGGGGGAGCGGCTGGTCCTGCTGGCCGAGCGCGCCGCATGGTGGCCGGCGGCCAGGACGCTCTTCGTCGCCGACTTCCATCTCGGCAAGGCCGCCAGCTTCCGCAGCGCCGGCATTCCCCTGCCCGCGGGCACGACCGCGGACAACGTGGATCGCCTCGAGCGCGCGCTCGCAGCGGGGGCCGCCGAGCACCTCGTGTTCCTGGGCGACTTCCTGCACAGCGCGCGAGGGAGGGTGCCTGCGACGCTCGACCGGTTCGCCCGCTGGCGCGCTTCGCGGGCGGACCTCGCGATCACGCTGGTGCGCGGCAACCACGACGACCGCGCCGGCGACCCGCCTGCCGAGTGGGGCGTGCGCTGCGTGAACCCCGGCGAGGCGATGGGGCCCTTCGCGCTTGTGCACGAACCGGCCCCGGTGCGCGGCGGCTACGCGCTGGCGGGGCACATCCACCCCGCGGTGCGCCTTTCCGAGCGCGGCGGCCAGTCGCTTCGCCTGCCGTGCTTCTGGTTCGGCCCGCGCATGGGCGTGCTGCCGTCCTTCGGGGCCTTCACCGGCTCGGCCGCCGTGCGCCCGCGCGCGGGCGACCAGGTCTTCGTCGTCGCCGACGACCAGGTGCTTCGCGTCGCGTAGAAGAAGCAGAAAAAGGGGTCAGATCCCTTTATTGGGACGGTTCTACAGAACCGTCCCAATAAAGGGATCTGACCCCTTTTTCTGCTTCTTCTACCGCTCGGGAGGACGGATCTCGCCGAACCGCGGCAGGTACACGCCGGTGCGGCGGTCCTCGAAGAAGTGCGCCAGCGTCCGGCGCACGCAGGCGAAGGCGAGCTCGTCCCAGGGGATCTCGTCCTCGCGCACGAGCTTCACCTCCAGGCTCTCCTCGCCCGCCGAGAAGTCGAGGTCGAGGAGGCGCGCGCGGAAGAGCACGTAGACCTGGCTGATGTGCGGCACGGAGAAGAGCGTGTAGAGCTGCTCGATCTCGACGCGCGCGTTGGCCTCCTCGAGCGCCTCGCGCGCCGCGCCCTCGGGCGCCGTCTCGTTGTTCTCCATGAAGCCCGCGGGCAGCGTCCACTTGCCGTGCCGCGGCTCGATGGCGCGGCGGCAGAGGAGAATGCGGTCTTCCCACACCGGCACCGAGCCCACGACGACCTTCGGATTCTGGTACTGGATGTGGCCGCACGCGGGGCAGACGGCGCGCGCATGCGTGTCGCCCTTGGGGATGCGGTAATCCACTTTCGCCCCGCAGGCGTTGCAGTGGTTGATGGGCACCACGTGAAGGGTCATCCGGTTGCGCCCACGGGCCAGGAAGTCATGCGCGGCATGTTATCATAAGCCTATGAAAACTCTCGGGAAAACCATCCTCCTCGCGGCGCTCGCCTGGGCGGCATCGGCGCACGCGGTTTTCGCCCCGGGCGAGAAGGTCATCGTGCTCAACTCCGGCGACGGCAGCATCTCCATCGTCGACCCGGTGTCCCGGAAGGAGGAGAAGCGCGTGCCCGTGGGCAAGGAGCCGCACCACCTCATGGCCACGCCCGACAACAAGGAGCTGATCGTCGCCAACGCGTCCAGCAACGACCTCGTGTTCCTGGACCCGAAGACGGGCGACATCCTGCGGCGCGTCCCCGGCATCAGCGACCCGTACCAGATCGCCTATTCGCCCGACCGCAAGTGGTTCGTCTCCGCCTCCAACCGGCTGGACCGCGTGGACATCTACCACGGGGCGGACTTCAGGTTGGCCAAGCGCCTTCCCACCGGCAAGGTCCCCAGCCACATCGCGTTCTCCGCCGACAGCAAGCTCGCCTTCGTGACGCTGCAGGAATCCAACGAGTTCATCACGATCGACCTCGGGAAGCAGGAGATCGTGTGGACGATGCCCACGGGCAAGCAGCCCGCCGGCATCTGGATGACGCCCGACGACCGGCACCTGCTCGTCGGCATCACCGGAGAGAGCCACCTCGAGATCTACGACTGGCGCGCGCGCAGGATGGTGAAGCGCATCCTCACCGGGCTGGGGGCGCACAACTTCGTCGCCCGCGGCGACGGCCGCCACGTCTTCCTCTCCAACCGCATGGCCAACACCATCTCGATGGTCGACCAGCAGACTCTCGAGGTGAAGGAAACCTTCCCCGTTCCCGGCGGCCCGGACTGCATGGAGATCACCAGGGACGGCAAGCAGCTCTGGACCACCTCGCGCTGGATCCGCATGGTCACCGTGGTGGACCTGGAGACGAAGAAGGTCCTGCACCAGATCCCGGTGGGCAAGTCGCCGCACGGGCTCTACTTCCAGTCGCACGCGCCGCGGCAATGAGGGCCCGCGCCGCGTTGGCCGCCCTGGCACTGGCCGCCCTTCCGGCGGCGGCTGCCCCCTGCACCGGCACCGTCTACCTCACCTTCGACACGGGCCACATGGAACCCGCCGAGGGGATCGCCGCGATCCTCGACAAGCACCAGGTGAAGGCCACGTTCTTCCTCTCGAACGAGAAGACGAAGCGCGGCGACACGGCGCTCGACCCTTCGTGGGCGCCGTACTGGAAGAAGCTGGTGCAGGCCGGCCACGCCTTCGGCTCGCACACGTGGCGGCACTGGTATTTCGCCGGAGACACCCGGGGCGGCAAGATCCGCTACGCCCCCATGGGCAGCACGCAAGGGGAAATCCTCGACGACGTCGCCCTGTGCGCGGAGCTGAGGAAGCCCGAGGAAGCCTTCCGCGCCATGACCGGGCGCGGCTTCGACGGCCTGTGGCGCGCGCCCGGCGGGCGCATCACGCCGAAGTCGATCGAGTACGCCAGGGGTTGCGGCTTCACGCACGCGGGGTGGACGCCGGCGGGCTTCAGCGGCGACGAGCTGCCCTCCGACCGCTTCCCCGGCGACAAGCTCATGGAGAGGCAACTGCGCGACATCAAGGACGGCGACATCCTCCTCTGGCACCTGGGCATCTGGTCGCGCCAGGAACCGCTCTGGCCCCGCCTCGACGGGCTCATCGCCGGCCTCAAGTCCCGCGGGCTTTGCTTCGCCCGCCTCACCGACGACCGTAAATGGATCCACTGACCGATTTTCTTCTTGATGCCGGCGCGTTCGCGACCACGCTCTGGGCACAAATCCACGCCGCGCTCTTCGAGTCGGTGGTGCAGCCGGCCGTCTTCAGGCTCGGCATGGTCACCTGGCTCGAGGGCGCGTTCGACGCCACGGAGATCTTCATGATCGGCGCGTTCGAGATCGTGGTGCTCGCCGCCGTGCTGGGTGCGCTCGAGAAGTGGCGCCCCGTCGAGACATGGGAGGACCGCCGTCCCGTGCGCGTCGACGTGGCCTACACGCTCCTCGTGCGGCTGGGCGTGCTGCCGCTCGCGATCTTCTTCCTGCTGCTGCCGGTCGTAGACGGGCTCGACGGATGGCTGCGCATGCAGGACTTCATCCCGCCCAAGCTCGAGGACGCGGTGCCCGGCCTCCTCGCGCACCCGTTCGCCTCGTTCCTCGCCTACCTCGTGGCGCTCGACTTCGTCCTGTACTGGTTGCACCGCGCCCAGCACGGTTCCGGTTTCTGGTGGGCGCTGCACGCGGTGCACCACAGCCAGCGCGAGATGACCTTCTGGACCGACGACCGCAACCACCTTCTCGACATGGTGATCACGGACCTGGTGCTCGCGATCGTGGCGCTCTTCATAGGCGTGGCCCCCGGCCAGTTCGTGGCCATCGTCGCCGTCACGCGCGCCTTCGAGAGCCTCTCGCACGCCAACGTGCGCCTCGCCTTCGGCCGCGTGGGCGAGCGGCTGCTCGTCAGCCCGCGCTACCACCGCGTCCACCACGCCATCGGCACCGGGCACGAGGGCCGCGCCAAGGGCTGCAACTTCGCCGTGTTGTTCCCCGTGTGGGACCACCTGTTCGGCACGGCGAGCCCGGTGCGCGAGTTTCCCGCCACCGGCATCCGCGACCAGCTCGAGGGGCGCGACTACGGCGACGGCTTCTGGCGCCAGCAGTGGCTGGGCCTCAAGCGCCTGGCGGGCCGGGCATGAGGCGCGCACTTCGCATCGCGGCCGCGCTCGCGGCACTGGCGCTTCCCGCAGCCGCGTCGCAGTCGATGCCGGGCCGCGTGCTCCAGGGAGAAGATGCGCCGGCCGCACGCTTCCAGGCGGCGCACGCCGATGCGACGTACCGCTGGCAGGAGCCCACCGGGAAATCCTCGCCGGTGCCCGCGGGCGGGCCGGTGCAGGTAGGCACGGTCCGCCCCGCGCCGAAGGACTTCGCGTCGATGACGTGGCGCGCGGTGCCCGGCGGCTACGTCGCGCGCTTCGACGCCGTCTCCGCGGGGGCGCTCGGGCTTCGCGTGCAGCTCGAGCTCGCCGGGGCCGGGGCGCTCGAGGCGCGCGTGCGCGGGTCCGGCGGACGCGTGGAATCGATGGCCATCCCCGCCGGCGCGACGCAGGCCTGGGGCCCGTGGACGGAAGGGGAGCGGCAGGAGGTCGAGGTGTTCGCCGCGGTGCGCCCCGCGACATCCGCCGTGCGGCTGGGGGGGGTAGCGCACTTCGACCGGCCGCTGGACGCCAAGGTGGCCGCCGAGTGCACCGTCGACACGAAGTGCAGCACGGGCGACGCGGCGCTGGATGCGGCCATCGCGGTGCGCAAGAAGTCGATGGCGCTCATCAGCTTCATCGACTCCGGGCGGGCCTTCGTCTGCACCGGAACGATGCTCGACACCGAGAAGTTCCCGGCGCCGTATTTCCTCACGGCCAACCACTGCATCGGCCGCGCGCAAGTGGCCGCTAGCATCACGTCGGTGTGGTTCTACGAGGCAGGCGGCTGCGGCTCGGCCACCCTGGGCCCGGACCGCAAGCAGGTGGCCGGCGGCATGGCCATGGTCTTCGCGGACCCCAACACGGACCAGACGCTGCTGCTCATGAGCGCGGAGCCTCCCGCCGGCGTGGCCTACTCGGGCTGGGACGCGGCGAAGCTGCGCACGGGGGAGGCAGCGGTGAGCCTGTCGCACCCGGCGGGCGACGTGTCCAAGCTCGCGCTCGCCACGGTGTCGGGCACGGCGCGCTTCCCCGAGTGGGAACAGCCGGCGTGGCTCACCCCCTTCTCCCGCGGCATCATCCAGGGGGGCTCCTCCGGATCGGGGCTCTTCACGCTCTCCGGCGGCACCCTTCGGCTTCGCGCCGTCCTCTCCGCGAGTTCCGTCGGGCCCAACGGCAGCCTCTCGTGCACGAACCTGAACGAAGTCGGCATCTACAACCGCTTCGACGTGTTCTATCCGCAGGTGGCGCGTTACCTCCAGGCGAACCCCGCGCCGGTGGCCGACGACCACGGCAACCGCCCGTCGGAAGCCACGACCGTGGCCGTGGGCGCCGCGGAGACAACCGTCGCCGGGCGCATCGACTACGCGGGCGACGTGGACGTCCTGCGCATCGACGTGGTCTCGGCCGGCACGCTTGTGGCCCGTGCGACAGGGGGGGAGGACACGGTCGGCGTCCTTCTCGATGCCGACGGGGAGCGCCTCGCCGCCAACGACGACGCGCAGCTCGACTCCCTGGACTTCGGCATCACCTGGCGCGTGGCCCCCGGCACCTACTACCTCGCGGTCACGCGCTGGGAGTCGGCAGGCACCGCGAGCTATGCCGTGAAGCTCGCGCTCGCCTCCACGACGGAGAACTACACCGACCTGTGGTGGAAAGCCGACGAGCCGGGTTGGGGCATCAACGTGAACCACCAGGGCCAGACGATCTTCGCCACGCTGTTCACCTACGAGGCCGGCGGCGAGCCCCTGTGGCTCGCGATGTCCGACGGCGCGCGCCAGCCCGACGGCGCTTTCCAGGGCACGCTGTTCCGGGTGGCAGGGCCGGCGTTCGACGCCTCGCCCTGGACGGCGGCGACGCCCACGGCGGTGGGCACGATGCGGCTCGAGTTCCCCACCGTGGAGCGGGGGTTGCTCACCTACACGATCGGCGGCGTGTCGGTGACCAGGGAGATCGAGCGCCAGCGCTTCTCGGAGAAGCGCACGTCCTGCTCGTGGTCCGCTTTCGACCGGACCTACGCCCGCAATTTCCAGGACCTGTGGTGGAACCCCGCCGAGCCGGGCTGGGGCATCAACCTCGCCCACCAGGGCGACACGCTGTTCGCCACGCTGTTCACCTACCGGGCAGACGGCCGCGGCGTGTGGTTCGTCATGTCCGACGGGCGCCGCCAGGCGGGAACGAGCGATTACACGGGAACGCTTTTCCGGACTGCCGGTCCACCCTTCGATGCGCAACCGTGGACGCCCGCGACCGCAGCGCCCGTGGGCACGATGAGGATTTCCTTCGCCCACGGCAACAGCGCCACGCTTTCCTATGTCGTGGACAGCGTGACGGTGACCAAGACGATCGAGCGGCAGGTGTTCGCCAGCCCCGCGACCCAGTGCGAGAGCGCCGATGACGATTGAACGGCTTTGCCGCGCGGCCCTGGCAGTGGCTGCGGCATGGGCCGCGGCGTCCGCTGGCGCGCAGCAGATGCCGTCGCGCGCCTTCGAGGGCGCGGGGCAGGTGACCTACGCACTGCGCGCGCCGTGGGCGCCTACCACCACGATCGAAGCCTTGCCCGAGCCGAAGGTCGAGGCCCGGGCTATGCCGGGGCGCGGCCTGCGGGTGGGGTCGGTGCGCGCGGCTGCGATGTCGTCGCCCGTCGCGTGGACGGCCGTCGAGGGCGGCTGGGTTGCGCGCCTTCGCATCGCCTCGGCCGGCGCCGCCGGGCTGCGCGCGCGGCTCGCACTGCCCGCGGGGCTCGCCGGCGCGCAGGTCGTCGCGCGCGGTACCCGCGGCGAATCCGAGGGGTCCGAAGCCGACGGCTCCACGGCCTGGACGCCGTGGACGCCGGGGGCCGCACAGGAGATCGAGGTGTTTTCCCGCGTGGCCCCCGGGCCGGCACCCACGGTGGAATCGATCGTGCACTTCGATATCTCGCCGCTGGACAAGGCCACTGCCGGCGCCTGCAGCCCGGACGTGACCTGCCCGTCGGGGGATGCGGCGCTGGATGCGGCGATCGCCGAGCGTCGCAACTCCGTCGCGCTCGTGAACTTCGTCGAAGGCACCGAGGCGCGCGTCTGCACGGGCACGCTCCTCAACACCGCGAAGTTTCCCGTCCCGTTCATGCTCACCGCCAACCATTGCATCTCGACCGTGGCGGCGGCCGCGAGCGTGACCACCCTCTGGTTCAACGAGGCGGACTCGTGCGGCTCGTCCGCCGTCAGCCCGGCGGTGCGACAGGTGACCGGCGGCGCGACGCTCGTGTTCAGCAGCCACGGCCCGGATTCCACGCTGCTGCAGCTCAAGAAGGACCCGCCCGCCGGCGCCGTCTATGCCGGCTGGAACGCCGCGCGCCTCGCCGAAGGCGACGCGGTCGTCTCGATCAGCCACCCGCAGGGCGACGTGAAGAAGTTCGCCCTGGGCGAGGAGCAGGCGGAGCTGCAGGTGCGCAATTACCCGCAGCAGATGTACGGCGTCTCGTTCACGCGCGGCGTCACCGAGGGGGGCTCCAGCGGCTCCGCGCTCTTCACGCTGGGCGGCGGAAGCCTGCAGGTCCGCGGCGTCCTCTCGGGTTCGACCTTCCGCTCGGGAAGCGCGCTTTCGTGCTCGAACGCAGAGACCGAGGAGGCCCTCTACGGGCGGTTCGAGATCTTCCACCCGCAGATCGCCGACTACATTTCCGCCTCGCCGCCGGCGCGGGGAGACGACTACGGCAACCGGGTGACGGAAGCCCAGCGCATCTTCCCCGTCGCGCAGGCAGCCTTTGCCGAAGTGGCATACCCCGGCCGGCTCGGCCACGCCGGGGACGTGGACGTCTTCCGCGTCGACGTTCCGCAGGCCAAGGGGACGCTCACCCTCAGGACGGCGGGCGGCACGGACACCATCGGCACGCTGCTCGACTCGGCGGGCAGGACGATCCGCAGCGTCAACGACGCGCAGAGCGACGGGCCGGACTTCGGGATCACGCGCACGCTGGACCCGGGCACCTATTACCTCGCGCTCTCGCACCGCGAGGCGCAGGGGACGGGCGACTACACCCTGAAGGCCTCGCTCTCCACCGTCACCGACAACTACACCGACCTGTGGTGGGACCCGAAGGAGCCGGGCTGGGGGCTCAACCTGAACCACCAGGGCACCACGCTCTTCGCCACGCTCTTCACCTACGACCGCGACGGGAAGCCCATGTGGCTGGTGGCCTCCTCGATCACGCGCCAGCCCGCGGGCTACTGGGAGGGCAGCCTCCTGCGCGCGTCGGGGACGAGCTTCAACGCGAGCCCCTGGACGCCGGTCGCGCTGGAAAGGGTAGGCACCATCGACCTGCAGTTCGAGAGCCGCGACAAGGCCACGCTCAGCTATTCGTTCGACGGCGTGCGGGTGTCCAAGACGATCCAGCGCCAGGTCTTCTCCCTGCCGCCCACCTGCCGCTGGTCCGGCTTCGACCGCAGCCTCACCACCAACTTCCAGGACCTGTGGTGGAACCCGGAGGAGCCCGGCTGGGGGCTGGGCCTCTCGCACCAGGGCGACATCCTCTTCGCAACGCTCTTCACCTACGACGAGACCGGCCGCGACCTGTGGCTGGTGATGAGCCGCGGCGAGCGCATCGCCGACGGCCGCTACATCGGCGAGCTGCTCGAGACAAGGGGGCCGCCGTTCAACGCCGGCACCTGGACGCCGGCCACCTCCACCCAGGTGGGGACGATGACGGTCCAGTTCACGCGCGGCAACGCAGCGACGGTCACCTACACGCGGGGCGGCGTCCTCGTGGTCCGGAGCATCGAGCGGCAGGTGTTCGGCATCCCGGCCACCGAGTGCGTCGCGCCGGCCGATGACTGAGGCGCGGCGCTCGGCCTCCACGGGCGAAGCCACGATCGAGTCCATCGACCACGAGGGCGTGGGCGTGGCCCACGTCGACGGCAAGGTCACCTTCATCGAGGGCGGCATCACCGGCGAGCGCGTGGCCTTCGCGAGGCGGCGCAGCCGCGGCAACTTCGACCTCGGCACGGTCACCGAGGTGCTCTCCGAGTCCAGCCAGCGCGTGCGGCCGCGCTGCGTGTACTTCGGCACCTGCGGCGGGTGCGCCATGCAGCACGTGGAGCCCGCCGCGCAGGTGGCCGCGAAGCAGCGAGTCCTCGAGGACAACCTCGCGCGCATCGGCAAGGTGGCGCCGGAAAACATGCTGGCGCCCATCCAGGGCCCGACGTGGGGCTACCGGCACCGCGCCCGGCTCTCG
>JAABQW010000109.1 GCA_011391275.1 Betaproteobacteria bacterium | reverse complement strand
CGCACGGCCGGGCGCCTGGCCGCCACGCGCCCCACCGCGGTGAACCTCGCCTGGGCGCTGGCCCGCATGCGCTCGGCCCTGGGGGCACTGGCGCCGGGAGAACGCGCCTCCGCGGCCTGGTTCGAGGCGCAGGCCATCGCGGAACAGGACGTCGCGATCAACGAGGCCATCGGCCGCCACGGGCTGGCCCTCATCGAGCGCGAGCACGCCGCCCACGGGCGCGCGGTGAACATCCTCACCCACTGCAACGCCGGCTGGCTCGCCACCGTGGACTGGGGCACCGCGCTCGCGCCCATCTACCTGGCGCATGACGAGGGCATCCCGGTGCACGTGTGGGTGGACGAGACGCGCCCGAGAAGCCAGGGCCTGCTCACCGCCTGGGAACTCGCGGGCCACGGGGTGCCGCACACGCTGGTGGCGGACAACGCCGGAGGCCACCTCATGCAGCACGGCAAGGTGGACCTCGTGCTGGTGGGCGCCGACCGCGTCACCCGCCGGGGCGACGTCGCCAACAAGATCGGCACCTACCTGAAGGCGCTGGCGGCGCACGCCAACGACGTGCCGTTCTACGCCGCCGTCCCCACGCCCACCATCGACTGGGAGATCGACGACGCGCTCGCCGGCATTCCCATCGAGGAGCGAAGCGGCGACGAGATGCGCACCGTGCGCGGGCTCGATGGCGAAGGGCGCCCCGCCTCCGTCGCGATCGCCCCGGAGTCCACGGCGGTCGCCAACCCGGCCTTCGACGTGACGCCGGCGGAACTGGTGACCGGCATCATCACCGAGAAGGGCGTCTTCGCCGCGAAGGAGACGGCGCTCATCGCGCTCTTCCCGCGCGATCGCAAGAGCGAGGCGTTCCTCACGTGAGCGACGCGGCGATGCACGAGCGGATCGTCGCCACGGCGCGGCGCATGAACGCGCTGGGCATCAACCAGGGCGCCTCCGGCAACGTGAGCGCGCGGGTCGAGGGCGGCTTCCTCGTCACGCCCTCGGGCATTCCCTACGACGACCTGCAGCCCGCCGACATCGTGCACGTGGGCATGGGCGGGCACGCGACGGGGCATCGCGAGCCCTCCAGCGAGTGGCGCTTCCACCGCGACATCTACGCACGGCGCCCGGAGGCGGGCGCGGTGGTCCACACCCACTCGTCCTTCGCGACGACCCTCGCCTGCCTGGAGCGCAACATCCCGGCATTCCACTACGAGGTCGCCTTCGCCGGCGGCAACGACATCCGCTGCGCGCCCTACCGCACCTTCGGCACGCAGGAGCTCTCCGATGCGGCGCTCGCGGCGCTGGAGGGCCGTCGCGCGTGCCTCCTCGCGCACCACGGCGCCCTCGCCTTCGGCAAGGACCTGGACGACGCGCTGCGGCTCGCCGACAAGGTCGAGGCCCTGGCGCGCCTCTACTGGCAGGCGATCCAGGTGGCCGAGCCCGCGATCCTCGACGACGCGGAGATGGCCGGCGTCGTCGAGCGCTTCCGCCACTACGGCCCGCGCTAGGAACCAAGCGGGGCAGCGAAGTGGATCCAATGAAATGGGGTCAGGTTACTTTGCACAAATTCCGTGCAAAGTAACCTGACCCCATTTCGGAAAGGGGAAGTATCAGGTTCCATGACCCGGATGCGGGGGATGGCGGGCGGAAGGGGTATGCAATAATTGCCGACCCATACCAAGCCGGCCCCGGTAACCATGGCGGCCGGCATTCGCCTGGAGGAAGTTCCATGCACGCCCAAGCCGCAACGGTCCCTGGGGCCGCCCACACCCGCCACGCCCGCCTCCTCAAGTGGGTGGCCGACATTGCCGCCCTCACCCAGCCCGACAGCATCTACTGGTGCGACGGCTCGGACGAGGAGTACGACCGCCTCTGCGGCGAGCTCGTCGAGGCCGGCACGTTCCGGCGCCTCGACGCGAAGCTGCGCCCCAATTCCTACCTCGCGTTGTCGGACCCGTCGGACGTCGCGCGGGTCGAGGACCGCACCTTCATCTGCTCGCAGTCGAAGGACGACGCCGGCCCCACGAACAACTGGGTGGAGCCCGCCGAGATGCGCGCCACCCTCAAGGGCCTCTTCAGGGGCTGCATGCGCGGGCGCACGATGTACGTGGTCCCCTTCAGCATGGGCCCCATCGGCTCGCACATCGCGCACATCGGCGTGGAGATCTCCGACAGCGCCTACGTCGCGGTCAACATGAAGCTCATGACGCGCATGGGTGCCAGCGTGCTGGCCACCCTCGGCGACGACGGCTTCTTCGTCCCCGCGGTGCACTCCGTCGGCGCCCCGCTCGCCCCGGGGGAGAAGGACGTGCCCTGGCCCTGCAACAAGGACCACAAGTACATCGTCCACTTCCCCGAGGACAGGGAGATCTGGTCCTTCGGCTCCGGCTACGGCGGCAACGCGCTCCTGGGCAAGAAGTGCTTCGCGCTGCGCATCGCCTCGGTCATGGGCCGCGAGGAAGGCTGGCTCGCCGAGCACATGCTGATCCTGGGCGTGGAATCCCCCGAAGGCGTGAAGCACTACGTCACGGCAGCGTTCCCGAGCGCCTGCGGCAAGACCAACTTCGCGATGCTCATCCCGCCGGCCGCCTTCAAGGGCTGGAAGGTGACCACCATCGGCGACGACATCGCCTGGATCAAGCCGGGCGAGGACGGGCGCCTGCACGCAATCAACCCGGAGGCGGGCTTCTTCGGCGTGGCCCCCGGCACGGGCTACGACACCAACCCCAACTGCATGGAAGCCGTGAAGGCGGACACCATATTCACCAACGTGGCGCTCACGCCCGAGGGCGACGTGTGGTGGGAGGGGATGACGAAGGAGGCGCCGGCGAAGCTCACCGACTGGACGGGCAAGGAGTGGACGCCGGGCTGCGGGCGCCCCGCCGCGCACCCCAACGCGCGCTTCACGGTCTCCGCCTCGCGCTCGCCTTCCATCGACCCGGCCTGGGACGACCCGAAGGGCGTGCCGATCTCCGCGTTCGTCTTCGGCGGCCGGCGCTCCTCCACCGTGCCGCTGGTGACGGAAGCCGCGACCTGGGACGAGGGCGTGTACATGGCCGCCACCCTCGGCTCCGAGACCACCGCCGCCATCACGGGAAAGGTGGGCGTGGTGCGCCGCGACCCGTTCGCGATGCTCGCCTTCTGCGGCTACAACATGAGCGACTACTTCAGCCACTGGATCGAGATGGGGCGCCGGATCCCCTACCCCCCGAAGATCTACCTGGTGAACTGGTTCCGCAAGGGCGATGACGGAAAGTACCTCTGGCCCGGCTACGGCGAGAACATGCGCGTGCTCAAGTGGATCGTCGAGCGCGTCGAGGGCCTCGCGGACGCCGAGCGCACCGCCGTGGGCTACGTGCCCCGCCACAAGGACATCGACTGGCGCGGCCTCGACGGCTTCGCCGCCGAGAAATACCTCGCCATCTCCGCCATCGACAAGTCGATGTGGAAGCAGGAGATGCCGCTGCACCGCGAGTTCTTCGACAAGCTGGGCAGCCGCCTCCCGCCGGTGATGAAGGCGCGCTTCGAGGCGCTTGCGGGCACGCTGGGCTGACGCTGCCGCCGTGCTTCCCTACGAAGACCGCAACACCCTCCCCGCCGCCCTCATCCTGGCGCTGGGTATCGCCGTCGGGCTGGCAGGCGGCGGCTGGCTCGTGGGCCACGGGCTCGCGCGCTTCAAGTCGGAGACGCGAACCGTCACCGTGAAGGGCCTCGTCGAGCGCGAGGTGAAGAGCGACCGCGCGGTGTGGACGCTGGGCCTTCGCCGCGCGAGCGACACCCTGGCCGACGCCCACCAGCGCATCGCCGCCGACCGCGACGCCGTCCTCGCCTTCCTGAAGAAGCAGGGCTTTTCCGACGCGGAGGTCGATCGCCAGCCCACGCGCACGCTCGACAAGCTGGCGCGCGATTTCGGCCAGGGCCAGGCCGAGCGCTTCCGCTACGTGGTCACGACAGCGGTGGAAGTTTCCACCGCGAACGTGGACCTCGTGCGCAAAGCCTCGGGGGCGACCGAGGAACTCCTGAAGGGCGGCGTGATCCTCGACGCGGACGACCAGTCGGGCCGCGCCAACCCGCGCTTCGTGGTCTCGAAGTTCAACGACCTGCGCCCGGAACTGCTCGCTGCCGCCACGAAGAACGCGCGCGCCATCGCCGAGCAGTTCGCGGCCGACTCGGGCTCGAAGGTGGGCGACATCCGCTCGGCCAACCAGGGCTCGATCCAGATCTTCGGCACGGACGGCAACGACGAGTCGGCGCCCTTCTCGCCCACCAGCACCCCGGTGAAGAAGATCCGCGTCGTGAGCACCTTCGAGTTCGCCCTGAAATGAGGCTGGCGGACCTGGAAACGCCGCGCCTCGTCCTCGACGCCGGGCGCATGGAGGCCAACGTCGCCCGTCTCAAGGCGCACCTCGCCCCGCTGGGGGTGCGCCTGCGTCCGCACGTGAAGACCTGCAAGTCGATCGATGTCGCGCGCGGCCTCATGGAGACGCCGGCGGGCCCCATCACGGTCTCCACGCTCAAGGAGGTCGAGCAGTTCCTCGAGCACGGCGTCACCGACATCCTCTACGCCGTGGGCATCGCCCCGGGGAAGCTCGACCACGTGCTCGCACTGCGCGGCCGCGGCGCGGATCTCGCCGTCGTCGTGGACAGCGTCGAGGCGGCGCAGGCGGTCGCGGAACGCGGCGCGGGGATCCCCGCCCTGATCGAGATCGACTGCGACGGCCACCGCGCCGGCGTGAAACCCGGGCATCCCTTGCTGGCCGACATCGCCAAGGCGCTCGCCCGCGGGGCGCAGCCGCGCGGCGTCATGACCCACGCCGGCGACTCCTACAACTGCCGCTCGACCGCGGCCATCGCCGACATGGCCGAGCAGGAGCGCGGCGCGGTAGTGAAG
>JAABQW010000108.1 GCA_011391275.1 Betaproteobacteria bacterium | reverse complement strand
GTGGACAAGCTCAAGGCGCCGATCCTGTGCCTCGTGGGGCCCCCGGGCGTGGGCAAGACCTCGCTGGGCCAGTCGATCGCGCGGGCGACCAACCGCAAGTTCTCGCGCATGTCGCTGGGCGGCGTGCGCGACGAGGCCGAGATCCGCGGCCACCGCCGCACCTACATCGGCTCCATGCCCGGCAAGATCCTGCAGAACATGACCAAGGTCGGCGTGAGGAACCCGCTGTTCCTCCTCGACGAGGTCGACAAGATGGGCATGGACTTCCGCGGCGACCCGTCCTCGGCGCTGCTGGAGGTGCTCGACCCCGAGCAGAACCACACCTTCGTCGACCACTACGTCGAGGTGGAGTACGACCTCTCGGACGTGATGTTCGTCGCCACCGCCAACACGCTCAACATCCCGGCGCCGCTGCTCGACCGGATGGAAGTGATCCGGCTCTCCGGCTACACCGAGAACGAGAAGGTGCACATCGCCAAGGAGTACCTCCTGCCCAAGCAGTTGAAGGCCAACGGCCTCAAGGCGGGGGAGCTGGCGGTGACCGACTCGGCGCTTCGCGACATCGCGCGCTACTACACGCGCGAGGCCGGCGTGCGCAGCTACGACCGCGAGCTCGCCAAGATCTGCCGCAAGGTGGTGAAGGCCATCCTCATCCGGAAGAAGGACGGCGTCACGGTCACGGTCAACGCGAAGAACCTCGACAAGTACCTGGGGGTTCGCAAGTACACGTACGGCATCGCCGAGAAGGAGAACCAGGTCGGCCAGGTCACCGGTCTTGCCTGGACCGAAGTCGGCGGCGAGCTCCTCACGGTGGAGGCGGCCAAGGTGCCCGGCAAGGGCAACACCGTCACCACGGGCAAGCTCGGCGAGGTGATGCAGGAGTCGATCAAGGCGGCCATCTCGGTGGTGCGCGCGCGCGCCAAGCGCCTGGGCATCCCCGAGGACTTCTACCAGAACCTCGACCTGCACATCCACCTTCCCGAGGGGGCGACCCCCAAGGACGGGCCCAGCGCGGGCATCGCCATCACCACCGCGCTCGTCTCGGTGCTCACCGGCATCCCGGTGCGCTGCGACGTGGCCATGACGGGCGAGATCACGCTGCGCGGCGAGGTGCTGCCCATCGGCGGCCTCAAGGAGAAGCTCCTGGCCGCCCACCGCGGGGGGGTGAAGACCGTGCTCATCCCGCAGGAGAACGTGAAGGACCTCGCCGAGGAGCTGCCGGAGGAGGTGAAGGGCCAGATCGAGATCCTGCCGGTGCGCTGGATCGACGAGGTCCTGGACCGGGCGCTCGAGCACATGCCCGTGCCCCTCGCCGACGAGTCCGCGGCCGCCCCGCCGCCCGCCGCGACTGCGCCTTCGGGCGAGCCGCTCGTCGTGAAGCACTGAATCCGCAAACCATTCGAACCATCGCAAGGGAGCCCTAATTGAACAAATCGGACCTGATCGAAGCGATCGCCAAGAGCGCCGACATCTCCAAGGCCGCCGCCGGCCGCGCCCTCGAGGGCGCGCTCGCCGCCATCCGCACGTCGCTTCGCAAGGGGCACCCCGTGAGCCTGGTGGGCTTCGGCACCTTCCACGTGGGCAAGCGCGCCTCGCGCTCGGGGCGCAACCCGCGCACCGGCGCGCCCATCAAGATCAAGGCCGCCAAGGTGCCCAAGTTTCGCGCTGGAAAAGCGCTTCGGGATGCGCTAAACTAGCGGGCTTCCCGGGTGCTTAGCTCAGTTGGTAGAGCGTCGTCCTTACACGGCGAATGTCGGGGGTTCGAGACCCTCAGCACCCACCAGCAGTCGCCGGTCGCAGTTCGAGGGTGGAAACGCCCTGGGCCGCGGGGGGCCAGATTGAAAAAGGAGTGGTAGTTCAGTTGGTTAGAATACCGGCCTGTCACGCCGGGGGTCGCGGGTTCGAGTCCCGTCCACTCCGCCAGTCCACCAGGGCGAACCCGTGCGGGTTCGCCCTTTTTGCTTGAACGCCCGGGGTCCGGGCTCAGAGGCCGCATCGACATGCTCGACAAGATTCGGACGTTCGCCCAGTACAAGATCGTCAAGTTCCTCTTCGCGATCTTCCTCATCATCCCGTTCGGCCTCTTCGGCATCGACTACTACTTCCGCACTCCCGTGGGCGGCGACACCATCGCCACCGTGGGCTCGCTGCGCGTGAGCCAGGGCGACTTCGACCAGGCGCTGCGCCAGCAGCAGGAGACGCTCCAGGGGCAGTTCGGCCGGAACTTCGACCCGAGCATCATGGAAAACCCGGAGGTGCGCCGCTCCGTCCTCGACCGCGTCATCAACGAGCGCCTGGTCGTGGTGGGTGCGGAGCGCGCCGGGGTGAAGATCGACGACAAGCAGCTCGCCGAGCGCATCGCAGCCGAGCCCGCCTTCCAGGAAGACGGCAAGTTCTCGAAGCAGCGCTACGAGGCCATCGCGCGCTCGCAGGGCTTCTCGGTCGTGGGTCTCGACGAGCGCCTGCGGGAGGACATGCGCCTGTCACGCTACCGCGACGCCATCATGCGCACGGCCATCGTGCCACGCACCACCGTCGACGGGTTCATCCGCCTTTCGGAGCAGAACCGCGAGGTGAGCATGGTCCAGGTCGGGCCGGATGCCTTCATGGCCCAGGTGCAGCCCACGCCGGAGCAGCTCAAGGGCTACTACGACGCGCGGGCGAAGGAATTCACCGTGCCAGAGCAGGTGCGCGTGGAGTACGTGGAGCTGTCGCTGGACGCGCTGGCGGCCCGGACGCCCGCCGACCCGGCGGAGGTGACGAAGTTCTACGAGTCGAACAAGTCGCGCTTCGTGCAGCGCGAGGAGCGCCGCGCGAGCCACATCCTGATCACCGTCGCAAAGGGCGCGCCCGAGGCCGAGGCCAAGGCGGCGCAGGACAAGGCCACGGCGCTTGCCGAGGAACTGCGCAGGAAGCCCGCGGGATTCGCGGAGGCGGCGAAGAAGAATTCCCAGGACCCGGGCTCGGCCGCGCAGGGCGGCGACCTCGGCTTCTTCGCGCGCGGCGCGATGGTGAAGCCCTTCGAGGACGCGGCCTTCGCGGCGAAGAAGGACGAGATCGTGGGGCCCGTGCGTTCCGACTTCGGCTGGCACGTGATCCGCGTGACCGAGGTGAAGCCGGAGAAGGGAAAGAGCCTCGCCGAGGCCACGCCGGAGATCGAGGCGGAGATCAAGAAGGGTGTCGCCTCGAGGCGCTTCGCGGACGTGGCCGAGGGGCTCACCAACATCGTCTACGAGCAGTCCACGAGCCTCAAGCCCGCCGCCGACCTGTACGGGCTCGAGATCAAGCAGTCGGGCCTGTTCGGCAAGGCGGGCGGTGCGCCGCCGGTGCTGGCCAACCCGAAGCTCATCGGCGAGATCTTCTCGGACAACTCGATCAAGGCCAAGCGCAACACCGCGGCAATCGAGGTGACGCCCGGCGTGCTGGTCTCGGCCCGCGTGGTCGAGCACAAGGCGTCCGAGCAGCGCGCCTTCGAGGCGGTCCGTCCCCTGATCGAGCAACGCTTCAAGCGCGAGGAGGCGATGAAGCTTGCGATCGCCGACGGGGCGGCGAAGCTCAAGGCCGTCGCCGAGGGCAAGGATGCCGGCCTCAAGTGGCCCGCACCCCTCGCCGTGAGCCGCCAGAAGCCGGGCGGCCTGCCCCCGCAGGTGCTCGACAAGGTCTTCCGCGCCGACGCCAAGGGCCTGCCGGCGGTCGTCGGCGTCGCAACTCCCTCGGGCTACTCGCTCGTGCGCATCACCAAGGTGATCGACGTCGACAAGATCGACGACGAGAAGCGCAAGGTCCTGGGCGACCAGCTCAAGCAGACCGTCGCCGTGAGCGAGCTCGAGAGCACCCTCACCAGCCTGCGCGGCCGCATCGGCGTCCAGGTCAGCAAGGAAGCCCTGGACAAGAAGGCCAGCCCCTGAAGAAAGTGGGACGGTTCTACAGAACCGGTCTATTCGAGCATTTTCCGGCAGGGTGCCAAGAGATCGCGGAATAGACCGGTTCTGTAGAACCGTCCCACTTTCTTTCGATCCGCCCCGCCTCTTCAGTCCTCGCCTGCGAGGCCCGCGGTGGTGGAGTTGAAGCCGGAGTCGACGTAGGTGACTTCGCCGGTGATGCCGCTCGAGAGGCTGGAGAGGTAGAAGGCGGCGACGTTGCCCACCTCCTCGGTGGTCACGTTGCGGCGCAGCGGGGCGTTCTTCTCCACGAAGCGGAAGATCTTGCCGAAGTCGCCGATGCCGGCGGCCGCCAGGGTCTTGATCGGGCCCGCCGAGATGGCGTTCACGCGGATGCCCTCCGGGCCCAGCCCCATGGCGAGATAGCGCACGCCGGCCTCCAGGCTCGCCTTGGCGAGCCCCATCACGTTGTAGTGGGGGATGGAGCGCACCGCCCCCACGTACGACAGGGTCACGATGGAGCCGCCGCCCCGGGCCTTCATCTGCGGGGCCGCGCCCTTGGCGAGTGCGGCCAGGCTGTAGCTGGAGATGTCGTGGGCGATGCGGAACGATTCCCGGGTGACGCTTTCGTGGAATTCGCCCTTGAGCGCCTCCCTGGGCGAGAACGCGATGGCGTGCAGCAGCCCGTCGAATCCGTCCGGCCAGTGCTTCGCCAGGCCCGCGAACAGGGCGTCGATCTGGGCGTCTTCGGCCACGTCGCAGGGGAAGAGGGGGCCCTGCCCGAATTCGGCGGCGAGGCCCGCCACGCGCTCCCGGATGCCCTCGCCCTGGTAGGTGAAGGCGAGCTCCGCGCCTTCGCGCGCCGCAGCCTTGGCCACGCCGTAGGCGATGGACCGGTTTGAGAGCAACCCGGTGATCAGGATGCGCTTGCCCTGCAGGAACCCCATTGCGAACGCCCTTTCCAATAGAATTGCGGCAAATTTCGGCCGCGATCAGGGGTCGAATTCTATCCCATTACCGGTCCCGCCCCCCGAAGCCACTCCCGGAGGTCCGTCGTCCATGAA
>JAABQW010000107.1 GCA_011391275.1 Betaproteobacteria bacterium | reverse complement strand
TTCACCGACGCGAACAACGGGACCTTCTCCTACACGCTCGACGGCGTGACGCAGGCCAAGCCGATCACCCGGCAGGTGTTCGCGTCACCGGCGACCGTCTGCCGATAGACAGGGGAGACCCCATGAAAGCAGCATCGTTGGCCGCCACCGCCGTGCTCCTGCTCGGCAGCGCCGCGGCCTCCGCGGACTGGATCCCGTGCGCCAGGGAGGGCGAGTACTGCAAGTTCGACGGGCGCCGGGAAGTGGCTTACGGGGCGGGCAAGCAGTGGGTCTCCCGCTACCACGAGGGCGGCGTGAAGTGCACCGTCGACAAGTTCGGCAAGGACCCGGCCGTCGGCATCGTGAAGGGCTGCAGCGTTCGCGAGGAGGCCGTCGCGCAGCCCGGCGGAAAGGCGCAGTGGAGCACGTGCGCCAAGGAGGACGGTGTCTGCCGCTTCACGGGCCGCCGCGAGGTGGCCTACGGCGCGAAGGACAAGTGGGTCCGGAAGTTCTTCAAGGACGGGGCCAAGTGCTCGAGCGCGAATTTCGGCGGCGATCCCATCCCCGGCGTGGCGAAAAGCTGCAGCGTCTCCTCGGTGACCACGGCACCCCCTCCCCCCGCCACCGTGAACTCGACCTGGTCGCGCTGCGCCGGCGAGGAGCAGCCTTGCCGCTTCTCGGGCTCGCGCCGCGTCGCCTACGGCGCGAACGGCCGCTACAGCTATCGCCAGGCGAAAGACGGCGTCATGTGCGGCAACAAGGCCTTCGGCGACCCCGCACCCGGCACCCGGAAGTCCTGCTTCGTCGCGCCCTAGGAACCGCGCGGCGGAAGGCCGACGGGCGGCGGGGTGTTGGGCGGCGGGTAGCTCGACGGCGGAATGTTCTGCGGCGGCGGGTAGCCGGCCGCGGGCGCCGACGGCGAAGCACCGGGCGCGCCGCCCCCCGAAACGCCCGGAGGCGGTGGCGTGTTCGGCGGCGGATAGGCGGCGGACGCCGGGGCCCTGTCCAGGTACACGGGTCGGGACGGCCCGGTCGCCTGGCCCCGTGTGGGCACCCGGTTCCCGCGCGCATACATGCACTGGAGGTAGGCGCTGTCGTAGCCGCGCTGCAGCTGCCAGGACGACATCGCGGTGTAAGGGCTGCCGGCTGCCGCGCCGAAGAGGAGCCCCGTGCCGGCGCCGATGGCCGCGCCCTGGCCGGCGTTGCCTGACGCTGCGCCGATGATCGCGCCGGTCGCCGCGCCGAGCACCGCGGCCGCAGCCGCCGAAGAGGCGGCACTGTTGTCGGCGGCGGCGGCTGTTCCTCCCCCGCTGGCCGCGATCACCGCGTCGGCGTATTGCCGGCATTCGACGGCATCGACCTGGTACTGCCCGACGCTCTTGCCGGACCCGGGCAGCGCCATCACGCTCGGCCCGGTCGGCATGACGGTGCACGCGCCGAGCGCGAGGCTCGAGACCGCCAGGAGGGCGGCGCCGCGCGCGCGGCGACCCTGGACGTTGGCTTTCATGACGCCCTCACTTTCCGGGCTCGGCCGGCGGCGGCGTCGGGACGACCTGCATCCACGGCACGCCGCAGCTCTTGACGTAGGGGTAGTAACCCGCCGGGTTGGTGCAGTAGTACCAGAAGTTCTGGGGCGCGGGCGGCGCCTCGGCGAGCTGGCCCGCAGGCCGGTCCGACTCGACATAAACGGTGGGCGCAGGGTCGTAGGCGGGATACCCGCCGTAGGGGTAATACGAGTAGTACGGGTAGTACCCATAGCCGCCGTACCACGGCCAGCCCCAGTACAGGGAACTGCCGAGGTAGACTCCGGCCCCGTAGTAACCGCCGTAGTAGCCGCCGTAACGGCCCCCGTGGTGGCTTCCTCCGTAATAGTGGCCGCCGTGCCCGCCCGAGCCGCGGTAGTAACCCCCGCCGCCGCCGGAGTGGCCGCCATGCCCGCCGGACCCGCGCGAATAGCCCCCTCCGCCCCCGGATTGCCCGCCACCGTGGCCTTTCGACCACGTGACGTCGCTGCCCATCGTCATCGCCAGGCCAAACACCGCCGCAAGTGCGACTACGAGCTTCCTGTTCATGGCAACCTCCTCGTCATGCACGTTTCGACCATGCCTGATGGTAGAAGTTTGCGCGCTTCGCGGCCGGGCCGCTGTGCGGTGGGTCAACCAGGCGCCGAAGAAAAAGCGGCTTTGCTCAGCCGAGCTTCGCGAAACGCTCCTTCAGCGCCTTGGCGGCCATCGACAGGCCGCCGTCGGCGCCGTCGATGAAGTGCAGGTGCCGGCCGGAGTAGTCGAACACGAGGCAGGTCATCTGCGCGCGGTCGGCGACGTGCGCCCCGTACACCAGCTCGCGCCTCGCGAAGCCCTCGTCCAGCCAGGCGACCAGGGCCTCGCGCTGCGCGGCCCTGCCGGCCAGGATCTGCCGGAAGCAGTCGTTGAACTTCCTCACATCCGAATTGCGCGCGAGTATGGTCTTGTACCGGCCCCAGTCCGTCTCGGCCGTGCGGATGCCGAATCTCATGAGGAACCACCCGAGCAGCACGATGGCGCGCGTCCTCATGAGGTAGAGCCACCAGCCCCACGCGCTGCGCTCCGCCGCGCGCACGCCGACCTCGTTACCGAGCCGGCGTCCGCTGAAGGTGAACGAGAGGTTGGGCGGCCAGACCGGGTGGCACTCGTCGTCGGCGCCGTAGATCTCGCGCACCTTCGCCACGAGCTCGCGATAGATGCGGTTGGCCTCCCCCGCGTCGTCGACGAGCACCTTGACCATGACGCTGACGGTTTCGCCATGGCGGCTCGGAATATCCTGCCAGCGGCATTCCAGGCCGTCGAAATTGCCGGCCGGCCCGACGCGGCCGGCCTCCACGCGGCACAGCGGCGCGGTGACCGGATCCTTCATGAACCGGTCGGCCAGGGCCATGCCCCCGCCGGCGAACATGGCCTGGACATAGTTCTCGGAAACGCGGAAGCGGCCCACCAGGATATCCGCGCCCGCCTCGCGTATCCGGGCGACCGGCAGGGTGGCGATGCGCAAGTCGAGTGCGAACGACTTCTGCGCCAGCTCCCGCGTCCGCAGCAGCACCGCATGCGCGCTGTCCAGCAGTTCCGGCGGCACGCAAAGCATCGCGCCGTCGCCCTCGAAGACGAACGGGATCTCCGTGTCGCCCGCGGCGTTCAGCATGCCCGTGATGACCGCCGCGCCCAGCGTGTTGACGCTCTTGTAGCGCCCCGACTCGACGGCCGCCGTGGAATTGCGCACGTCGCACATCACGACGTGCCAGCTGTCGGGCAGCGGGGTGTAGCACTCCGGACGCCCGACGTCGCTGAACTCGGTTCGTACCGGCAGGTCGGCATAGAAGGAGGTGGTGTTCATCCGCGGCGTCGCAAGTCAGTGCCGCGAATCTTGCCGATCGGCACCGCAAATGGAAAGGCCGGCCTGTAACTGGATGCGATGGCGGCACGAACTACCCATCGTGCCACCCGTTCCGGCTCGCGGGCGGTTGGCGCGACAGCACCACCGGCCCGCGACAACCCTGTCGCGTGGCCGGCCTCGAACCCCATGACCGCAAGGAGAATGCAAGCATGAATCCGAATCTCAATGGTGCAAGACTGGCAGCGCTCGCTGCGGCGTTCGCCGCCTCTTCCTTCGCGTTCGCGGCCGATGCGCCCGCCGGCTCCAGCGGCAAGGCCATCGCGGCGAACGACAAGGTGCATTGCTACGGCGTGACGTCGTGCAAGGGCATGAACGACTGCAAGACGACCGAGCACGCGTGCAAGGGGCAGGCGGCCTGCAAGGGGCACGGCTTCAAGGCCACCAAGGCCTCCGAGTGCCTGGCCAAGGGCGGGGTCATCGGCGACGTCAAATAGCCGGCATCGCCAACAGGGAATGGGGCGCGGCCGTCGCCGCGCCCCCAACCCCGGCGCAACCCCGCATGACGACGCCATCGACGCGCCCGGCTCGCCCCGACTTGCGACAGCCTTTTTGCGGATTCGGCCTGGGCCTGCGGCCGACGCACTACCGTGACTTCCAGGCCGCGGCGCAGCCCGTGGACTGGCTCGAGGTCATTTCCGAAAACTACATGGTCCAGGGCGGCAAGCCCCTGGCGATGCTCGATACCGTGCGCGACCGGTACCCGGTGGTCATGCATGGCGTCTCGATGTCCCTGGGATCGGTTGGCGAACTCGATGGCGACTACCTCGCCCGGCTCAAGGCGCTCGCGCGCCGCATCGACCCGCTGTGGATCTCGGATCACCTTTGCTGGACGGGGGTTCACGGGGTCAACCTGCACGATCTCTTTCCCCTGCCGTATACGGGAGAGGCGGTGCGGCACGTCGCCTCGCGCATCCGCCGCGTGCAGGACACCCTCGAGCGCAGGATCGTGATCGAGAACGTCTCGAGCTACCTGTCGTACGCCGACTCCGCCATGCCCGAGTGGGAATTCATCACGGCGATCAGCGAGGAGGCGGACTGCCTGCTGCTGCTGGACGTGAACAACATCCACGTGAGCAGCGTCAACCACGGCTTCGATGCGCGCGCCTTCATCGATGGCGTTCCCGGCCACCGCGTGCAGCAGATCCACCTGGCTGGCCACTCGGACATGGGCGACCACCTCATCGACACGCACGACGAACCGATCGCGGACGCCGTGTTCGACCTCTACGGCTACGCGTGCCGCCGCCTTGGCGCGGTGAGCACCATGATCGAGCGCGACGAGGACATCCCTCCCCTGGCGGTCCTGGTCGACGAGCTGGATCGGGTACGGGCGGTGGCCCGCAGGAACCTGGGGGAGGCCGGTCGGTTCCCGCCGCGCCCGTCCCTCGAGGCCACGGCATGACGCTTGCCCGTCTCCAGGCCGATCTCCAAGCCTACGTACTCACCAGCCCCGATGATCCCGGGCGCGTGCTGGCGCTCCTGCACAGCGGCTCCGGCATAGCGCGCGAAAGGCGCGCGGGGATCTACCACGGCGCCTACCGAGCCAGGCTCCGGGAGGCGCTGG
>JAABQW010000106.1 GCA_011391275.1 Betaproteobacteria bacterium | reverse complement strand
TGCGCGGCGCGGTAGGCCTCGAAGTCGGCGCATACCAGGAACCAGTCGCGGTGGCGCAGGTTGTCGACGAGGCCCTTGTAGCGGCTGCGGTCGTCCGGCGAGAAGACGCCGGACTCGAGCAGCGTCAAGGCCTCGGCCAGCGCCGGGGAGGCGGCGATGTCGGCTGCCGCGTCGATCCCCGCGGCGCGGCGGGCATCCACTTCGGCCGCCTTCAGCCCGAAGATGAAGATGTTCTCCGCGCCGACCCGCTCGAGGATCTCGATGTTGGCGCCGTCGAGCGTGCCGATGGTGAGCGCCCCGTTGAGCGCGAGCTTCATGTTGCCCGTGCCGGAAGCCTCCATGCCCGCCGTCGAGATCTGCTCCGAGAGGTCCGCGGCCGGGATGATCGACTCGGCGAGGCTCACGTTGTAGTTGGGCAGGAAGGCCACCTTGAGCAGGCCGCGCAGCGCCGGGTCGGCGTTCACCACGTGCGAGACGTCGCTCGCCAGCTTGATGACGAGCTTCGCCTGCTGGTAGCCGGCCGCGGCCTTGCCCGCGAAGAGCTTCACGCGCGGCACCCAGTCGCGCGCCGGGTGGGCGCGCATTTCCTGGTAGAGCGCGATGGTCTCCAGCAGGTTCAGGAGCTGGCGCTTGTACTCGTGGATGCGCTTGATCTGCACGTCGAAGAGCGCCTCGGGGTCGACGCTCGTGCCCGTGCGCTCGGCCACGGTCCGCGCGAGCAGGACCTTGTTGGAGCGCCGCACCGCGGCGAAGCGCGCGCGGAAGGCCGCGTCCCCGGCGACCCGCGCGAGGCCCGCTATGCGGTCGGTGTCGTCGTGGAACTCCGGGCCGACCGCCTCGGCGATGAGGCCCGAGAGCCCGGGGTTGGCCTGGAAGAGCCAGCGGCGGAAGGTGATGCCGTTGGTCTTGTTGACGATGCGCTCGGGGAAGACCCGGTTGAAGTCGCGGAAGACGGTCTTCCTCATGAGCCCGGTGTGCAGCGCCGAGACGCCGTTCACGCGATGCGAGCCCAGGAAGGCGAGGTTGCCCATGCGCACCTGGCGCGTGTGGTTCTCCTCGATGAGCGAGAGCGAGGCGATGAGCTGCGGGTCGGTGTGGCCGGCGCGCCGCAGCGACTCGATGTGCTGCGCGTTGAGCAGGAAGATGATCTGCATGTGCCGCGGGAGGAGCCCCTCCATGAGCGGCACGGACCACTTCTCGAGCGCCTCGGGCAGCAGCGTGTGGTTGGTGTAGTTGAAGACCGCGGTCGTGATGCGCCACGCGAAGTCCCACGGCATGCCGTGCTCGTCCACGAGGAGCCGCATGAGCTCGGGGATCGCGATGGCCGGGTGCGTGTCGTTCAGCTGGATCGCCACGTGCTCGGGAAGCGACGAGAGCTCCCCGTGCTGCGCCTTGTGGCGGCGCAGCAGGTCCTGCAGCGAGGCGGAGGCGAAGAAGATCTCCTGGCGCAGCCGCAGCTCGTGGCCCGCGGGCGTGTCGTCGTTGGGATAGAGCACGCGCGAGATGGCCTCCAGGCGCACGCGCTCGGCGAGCGCGCCCACGTGGTCGCCGCGGTTGAAGTCCTCCAGGACGATGGGGTGCCCGGCGCGCGCCGACCAGAGCCGCAGCGTGTTCACGTGCGCGCCGCGCCATCCCACGATGGGCGTGTCGTAGGCGACGGCGTTCACGCTGTCGGCCGGGTGCCACACCGATCGCGTCGTGCCGTCGGCGTTCGGCACGGCGTCCACCGTGCCGCCGAAGCCGATCGTGTAGGTGACCTCGGGACGCTCGAATTCCCACGGGTTGCCGGAGGAAAGCCAGTCCTCGGGCAGCTCGATCTGCCAGCCATCTTTCATCGCCTGGCGGAAGATGCCGTGGTCGTAGCGGATGCCGTAGCCGTGCGCCGGGATGCCCAGCGTGGCGAGGCTGTCCATGAAGCAGGCCGCCAGGCGCCCCAGGCCGCCGTTGCCCAGCGCGGCGTCGGGCTCGAGCTTGCGCAGGCGGTCGAAGTCCACGCCCAGGTCCGCCAGCGCCTCGCGCGCGGTGCCCACCATCCCCATGTTGGACAGCGCGTCGAGAAGCAGCCGGCCGATGAGGAACTCGAGGGAGAAGTAGTAGACGCGCTTGCGCCCGTCGCGGTAGGTGCGGCGGGTGGCGTCCATCCAGCGCTCGACGATCTGGTCGCGCGTGGCGAGCGCCGTGGCGATCAGCCAGTCGTGGTCGAGGGCGTGGCGGCGGTCCTTGCCGACGGCGTAGACGAGCTTGCCGAGGATCGCGTCGCGGAAGGCGGCGGGGGAGATCGCGGGGAGGCTGCGCGACTCGGCCTCCGGAATCGGTGAGGGGGGGGAGTCGGGGCTGTTCACGGGCGGTGCGGGAGGGAGAGGCTCGAGGCCCGGGATGGACCCCTTCGTGTAGAGTTTACCTGCCGCGCCCGCTTCTCACACGAGGAACCCGTTTCATGACACTTGCCCGGAAATTCGCCGCCCTCCTGCTTCTCGCCTTCGGCCTCGCAGGCTGCGTCTCCTACGAGGCCGTTCCGGTCGACCCGATGGAGGCGCCGTGGCGCTCCGCGATGGGCGCGATGCAGGACGCGGGCCTCACCCTGACCACGGCCGATCGCGCCACGGGCACCGTCCGCGGCACCCGCGGCGCCGCGGAAGGCACCATCGTCGTGCGCATGCGCCCGGACGGGCGAGTCGGCGTCGAGATCGGCTCCAAGGGCGACCCCGGGCTCACGCAGCGGCTCACGGACGCCTACAACCACCGAATGGGCCGCTAGCGGCGCGGCGCCCGGGATCGGGAGACGACCATGCCGTTCGTGTTCCTCACCTTCGCCGTCATCGTCGTGGTCGCGATCTCGGCCTTCTTCGGGACGAGCCCGCGCGTGGAGAACCGGCGCGCGCTGCTCGCAGTCAACGTCGCCATCGTCGCGCTGTCCATCCCGGCGGCGGCCGTCATGGGCTACTGGATCTACACCGACGCCGCGGCGCTCAAGTCGGGCGGGCGGGGCATGGCGGCCTACTTCGGCATCATGTCGGGCGGCTCGGCCGCGCTCTTCGTGGTCGCCGTGGGCGGCCTGCTGCGCAATTTCCTGATTTTCCCGCGCTCGAAGCGGCTTCCGGCCCCGGCGCCCGGGCACCGCTGAGGGCGAAGGCCGCCCGGCGCTACCTTCCGCCCGACCAGGCGAGGAGGTTCATGAACTCCCGCCGCGTCTTCGGCCCGTGGGTCAGGAAGGTGGGGTCGGGGCGGCTGCGGGCCTCTTCGCGGTCGCGCGCCACCTTGTCCTTCGCCAGGTGCCTGTCGAGCACCGCCTTGTCGACGGGGTAGATGCGCAGGGCGTTCAGGCCGAACACCTTGGCGCGCAACTCCCGCGTCATCATCGGGTAGCCGTGCCGCTCGCGCAGTTCCGGGGCGATCTGGAAGGCGCGGAAGGCCTGGATCTGGTCCTGGGGCGAGCCGTACCAGATCGAGTCCGTCCCCCACAGGACGTTCGTCTCGCCCACGGCCTTGAAGAGCTTGCCCAGCCCGTGGGCGGCCGAGTCGGGTTCGCGCATCAGGAAGCGCCAGGTCGAGCCCAGTTCCGCGTAGACGTTTGCCCCGGGCTTCACGCCCGCCTTCGCGAGGCTCGTGACCAGCGCGTCGATGCCGTCGATGCGCGAGGGGTCGTGCGGGCCCTCGGGCTGGCCGGCGACGAAGCCCGAGTGGTAGACGAGGAAGTTCACGTCCGGGAAGCGCTTCGCCACGCGTCCCACGTCGGCGCAGGTCGAGTGCTCGTAGGAGCGGCGCCCGAAGGGCAGGCCCTTGTGGACGGCGATGTTGCGCACGCCCAGCTTGCGCGCCTTCTCGATGAAGGCGAGGCCCGCGTCGTCGTCGAGCCAGAAGCCCTTCCCGTCGGGGCCCCACTGCGTGTAGGTCTTCCAGGCGCTGATGCGGTAGCGCTGCGCCAGCTCGTCCATGCCCTCCAGGTCGCCGGCCTGGTTGGGGTTCACCCGGCCGTGGATGAAGAGCCGGTGCGTGCCGTCGAGCTTCTCGACGATGCGCGCGGTGGCCGCCGCCTCCTCGATGGTGAGGGGCTCGCCCTCGCGGGAGGAGGGCACGAAGGAGAGCACCATGAGATCGGTGTCGGAGTCGAGGAAGACGTCCTTCACGAACTCGTCCGGGCCGATGCACTGCAGGTAGTCGAGGCGCCCCGGCCCCCTCGAAGGCCCGCACGACCGGGTCTTGTCCATCTGCAGGGGGCGTGCGCCTTCGGGCAGGCGTTTCGTCCACGCGCCCGTCGGGTTCACGAAGTGGCCCTGCACGTCGAAGATGAACTCGCCGCCGTCCACGGACGAGCGTGCGAGCTCCGGGTCGAGCGCCGCCTCGCGGTCGAGCTCGTAGTAGCCGCCCCGCCGGCCCGCCGCGGCGAAGGCCTCGTTGAAGGCGAGGAGGGTGGAGGCCGTGCCCGCCGCCGACACGAGGAACGAGCGCCGGTCCATGCCGGTGCGGCGCGCGTTGGCTGTTGCCGCCTCGCGGGCGAGCCGGTTGGCGAGGTGGTGCCCGGGGCCCAGGGGGATGGGGGCGAACTCGCCGTTCGAGGCGGCGTCGAGCTTGACGGGCAGGCGGGTGCCCTCGGGGTCGTGGCGGGTCGGCATCGGTGTCTCCGGTCGCGGCGCCGGGCAATGGCGCGAATGGGCTTATCTGGCTATGCTAGCGGCAGAAAGTCCATGAAAGGTATGAGGAAATGCGATCCCAGTTCCTGTTTGCCGGACTCTTCGCCCTGGCGGCGACCCCCGCGTTTGCCGCGAAGGACTGCGACGAGCTGAAGGCCGAGATCGCCGCCAAGATCGAGAAGAAGGGCGTGAAGACCTACACCCTGGACGTCGTGACGAAGGGCGAGGAGGGCGACCGCCGCGTCGTGGGCACGTGCGGCGGCGGCACCAAGGTCATCGCCTACAAGCGCGGGAAGGCTTCGTAACCCGCTTCGTCGCCGGTCCCCGCGCCTCGCCCTCTCAGCCCTGC
>JAABQW010000105.1 GCA_011391275.1 Betaproteobacteria bacterium | reverse complement strand
CCCGCACGCGCTCCCAGCCCTGCTCCATCTTCACCACCATCATCTCGACCGAGATGATGGCGTCGTCGACCAGCAGCCCCAGCGCGAGGATGAGGGCGCCCAGCGACACCTTGTGCAGGGCTATGCCGGCCTGGTGCATGAAGAGGAAGGTGACCGCGAAGGTGAGCGGGATCGACAGGGCCACGATGAACCCCGTGCGCAGGCCCAGCGACAGGAAGCTCACGAGGAGGACGATGGCGACGGCCTCGGCCAGCGTGCGCGTGAACTCGAGGACGGAGCGCTTCACCGCCTCGGGCTGGTCGTTCACGCGGTCGAGCTCGAGCCCGATGGGAAGCCCCGCCCGGATGCGCAGCACCTCGGCGTCGAGCGCCGTGCCCAGCGCGATGATGTCGCCGCCGGGCGCCATGGAAACCGCCACGCCCAGCGCGTCGCGCCCCATGAAGCGCATCTTCGGCTGCGGCGGGTCGGAGAAGCCGCGCGTGACGGTCGCGATGTCGCCCAGCCGGAAGAGCCGCCCGTTGGCGCGCACGGGAAGCCCGCGCACGCTCTCCACGGAGTCGAGCGCCCCGCTCGTGCGGATGTACAGGCGGTCGGTGGCGGTCTCGAAGCTCCCGGAGGATGCCACCGCGTTCTGCTGCGCGAGTGCCGCGTACACGACGGCGGGCTCCACGCCCAGCGTGGCGAGCTTGGCGTTGGCGATCTCCACGAAGATCTTCTCGTCCTGCTCGCCGATCAGCTCCACCTTGGCCACGTCGGGCACGCGCAGCAGGTCGGCGCGGATGCGGTCGGCGGCCTCCTTGAGCTGCGCGTAGCTGAAGCCGTCGCCGGCGAGCGCGTAGATGTTGCCGAAGGTGTCGCCGTACTCGTCGTTGAAGAACGGACCCTGGATGCCGGCGGGAAGCTGGCCGCGGATGTCGCCGACCTTCTTCCTCACCTGGTACCACGTGTCCTTGATCTCGTCGGCGCGCGACGAGTCCTTCACGAAGACGAAGACGACGGACTCGCCGGGCTTGGAGTAGCTGCGCAGGTGGTCCAGGCGCGGCGTCTCCTGCAGCTTCTTCTCGATGCGGTCGGTGAGCTGGCGCTCGACCTCGTCGGCGGAGGCGCCCGGCCAGTTCGTGCGCACCACCATCAGCTTGAAGGTGAACGCCGGGTCCTCGGCCTGCCCGAGGCGCAGGTAGGACCCCACGCCGATGACCGCCAGCACGATCATGAAGTAGAGCACCAGCGTGCGGTGCCCGAGCGCCCATTCCGAGAGGTTGAAGCGGTGGACCATCGCCGCGTCTTCAGCGCGCGGCGCCGGGGACCGGGGCGGCGGTGAGGCGCACCGGCTGGCCGTCGCGCAGCTTGTGCACGCCGGCGGAGACCACCACGTCGCCCGCGGCGAGCCCGGAGACGATGGTGGCGCCGTCCTCTCGGTACTGGCCCACCTGCACCGGGCGCGCCAGCACCCGCGAGCTCCCCGGGTCGACGACCCAGACGCTCGCCGCGTCGCCCTGGCGCACCAGCGCCGTGAGCGGCACGACGACGAGGCCGGCGTCCTCGCTCTTCGGCAGGGCAACGGTCGCGCTCATGCCGATGCGCGCCCCCGGCGGCACCTGCGTCGCGGAGACGCGCACCGTGAAGGTCCGCGTCACCGCATCCGCCCCGCCGGCGATCTCGCGCACGCGTCCGGGGAAGCGCTTGTCCGGGTCGGCCCACAGGAAGATCACCACCTCCTGGCCGGGGCGAAGGCGCGCGATGCGGCTTTCCGGCGCGTTCACCACCACGTCGATCTCGCCATCGCGCGCGAGGCGCAGCACGGGCTGCCCCGCGGCCACGACCTGCCCGGGCTCGGCCGCCACCGAGACCACGACCCCGTCGGCGTCGGCGGCGAGCGTCGTGTAGGACTCCTGGTTGGCGGAGAGCGAAGCCTGCGAGCGCGCCTGGTCCGCGCGGGCCCGCGCCGCGGTGAATGCGGCCTGGCGGGCGTCGAAGGCGGACTGGCTGATGAATTTCTTCGCGAGGAGGTCGGCCGCCCGGTCGAGCTCGGCCCTGGCGAGCGCGAGGTCGGCCTCCGCAGTCGCGACCTGCGATCGCGCAGCCTGCGCGCCGAGCTTCGCGTCCTCGGGGTCGAGGCGCGCGAGCGGCTGGCCCTTGCGCACGCGAGCGCCGGCGTCCACGAGCCGCGCGGCGAGCTTGCCGCCGAGGCGAAACGCGAGGTCGGTCTCGACCCGCGCGCGCAGCTCGCCGGAATAGACCTCGCGGGTGGCGAAGGCGCCCGGCGCCACCGTCACCGTGAGCACGGGGCGGACGGGGTCCTCGGCCTTCTGCTCGGCTCCGCAGGCGGACAGGAAGAGTGCTGCGATCGCGGCGAGGGGCAGGGCGCGGGTCATCGGGATTTCCTCCGGGCGGCGCGCGCGGGCGCATCGCCCATCGTCCCCGCCCACAAGGCGCGCAGGGCCTGCTCGAGCTCACGCTCGTAGTCGCGCTTGAACATGGCGAGCTCGGCGCGTTCCATGGCCGTGCCGAAGCGCTCGATCGGGTGCATGAGCTGCCACAGCCCGAAGACCAGGCCGTAGCAATGTTGCAGCAGCGTCACGCCGCCGCCCGCCTCCAGCGCCGGGAAGTGCCGCTCCAGGCCGGCGCCGGCCTGCGCCAGCGCCTGCCCCACGCGCACCTTGAAGGCGACCGCCGCTTCCGTGGGGATGTCGCGGTCCATGAGGCCGAAGCAGCGGCTGGTGAGGGACAGGTAGCCGGGCCGGCGCACGAGGTTGTCGAGAGTCGCGGCCCAGATGTCGTCGAAGCCGGCGTGGCGACCGGCGAGCACCTTCATGAGCGCGGCGAAGAAGTCCTCCGTATGGCGCTCGTGAAGCGCGAGCAGCATCTCCTCCTTGCTCGGGAAGTAGAGGTACACCGTGCCCTTGGCGAGCCCCGCGGCTCCGGCGACCTCGGCGACGCTCGCCATGCGGTCGGGATGCTCGAGGAAGAGGGCCTCGGCGGCGTCGAGGAGGACGCGGCGCCGTTCCTCCTTGTCTTCCAGGGCGATGGCGCGCTGCTTGACGGCCATAAATGACTCCGGGTCAGTATTCCCGGACGTTAACTGACCCGCGGTCAGGTGTCAATGCGCCAAGAGGATCATCGCGGTGCCAGGCACCGTGTCCGACACCGTCACACCAGGCCTTCGAGGTACTGCACCTCGACCACGGTGCCGGGCTCCACGTTGCCCACCGCGTCGCCGAGGATGATGAAGCAGTTGGCCTCGCTCATCGACTTGAGGATGCCCGAGCCCTGGTCGCCGGTGGGCGCCACCGTCCAGCCGCCGTCGGGCCCGCGCGAGAGGACGCCGCGCTGGAACTCGGTGCGCCCCGGCGCCTTCTTCAGCCGGGCCGTGCAGGTGGCCGGGAACGTGGGGAAGGGGGCCACCGGATCCGCACCCATGAGCCGCAGCAGCGCCTCGCGCACGAACTGGTAGAAGGTGACCATGACCGACACGGGGTTGCCGGGCAGGCCGAAGAAGTGCGCGCCCTGCAGGCGCCCGTAGGCGAGCGGCCGGCCGGGCTTCATGGCGATCTTCCAGAACACCACCTCGCCGAGCTTGCCGAGGAGCCCCTTCACGAAGTCGGCTTCCCCCACCGACACGCCACCGCTCGTGATCACCACGTCGGCGTTGGCGGCGGCCTCGCGAAACGCCGCCTCGAGGAGCGCCGGGTCGTCGCGCACCACGCCCATGTCGAGGACGTCGCAGCCCAGGCGCCGCAACATGCCGTGCAGGGTGTAGCGGTTGGAGTCGTAGATCTCGCCCTCGCCGAGCGCGGTGCCGACCGACTTCAGCTCGTCGCCCGTGGAGAAGAACGCCACGCGCAGCGGCCGGAACACGGCGACCTCGCCGATGCCGAGCGAGGCGAGGAGCCCCAGCTCCGCCGGGCGCACGATGCGCCCCTTGGCGAGTGCCACGGCGCCGCGCCTCAGGTCCTCGCCCGCATGGCGGACGTTCTGGCCCGTCCTCTGGCCCGCGGCGAACGTGACGCGCGCGCCCTGGGCCTTCGCGCGCTCCTGCATCACCACGGTGTCCGCCCCCTCGGGCACCACGCCGCCGGTCATGATGCGCACGCACTGCCCCGCGCCCACCGGGCCGGCGAAGGGGCGGCCGGCGAAGGAGGCGCCGATCTCGTCGAGCGTGGTGTCCCCGTCGGAGCGCAGGTCCGCGCCGCGCATCGCCCAGCCGTCCATGGCGGAGTTGCGATGCGAGGGCACGTCCACGGGGGAGACCACGTCGGAAGCGAGCACGCGGCCCAGCGAGTCGCGGATCGGCACGCGCAGCGTCGCAGTGAGCGGCTCGAGGAAGCGGTGGATGAAGGCGCGCGCCTTGTCCACGGGCATCGAGTTCGGGTCGTAGTCGTCGGCGCAGGAGGCCTCTGCGATGCTGGGCTTGGTCATGTCGGCTTCTCGAGTCCCGCGAGTTCGTCGCGGGTGTTGATGTTGGCGAAGGCGTCCGGCTCGTCGTCGAAGGCAACCTCGACCACGGCGAGCGCCGCGTACCACTTGTCGATCTTGCGCTGGCCGGAGGCGAGGAATTGCCCGAGCGAAGCGTGAACGCCGCGGCGCATGAGGCAGAAGACGGGGTGGGGCTGGTCTCCCGTCTTCGCCACCGCGAGGTCGGCGCCGGCGCGCTCGAGCTCCGCGCGCAGCCGCGCGACGAGGTCGGAAGGCAGGAAGGGCGAGTCGCACGGCACCGTGGCCACCAGGTCGCCGCGCGCGTGGGCGAGGCCGCGCTCGAAGCCGGCCAGCGGGCCCGCGAAGCCGGGGATCTCGTCGGCGACGACGCGGTGGCCGAAGCGCGCGTAGTCCCCGGGGTTGCGGTTGGCGTTCACGAGGATCTCGTCGACCTGCGGCGCGAGGCGCTCGATCACGTGCGCGACCAGCGGGCGGCCGCGGAAGGGCGCGAGCCCCTTGTCGACGCCGCCCATGCGGCTTCCCTGGCCGCCGGCGAGCACGAGCCCCGTGACCGCGATCATCCCGGCAGCTCGTGGAACGGCGCCCAGCCGGGCCGCTCGGCGGGGAAGGAGTTCACC
>JAABQW010000104.1 GCA_011391275.1 Betaproteobacteria bacterium | reverse complement strand
GAGCTATTGGGACGGTTCTACAGAACCGGTCTATTCAAGAGCTGGTGGACGGACCTCTTTAATCACGGAATAGACCGGTTCTGTAGAACCGTCCCAATAGCTCCATAGAACCGTTCCAATAAAGGGATCTGACCCCTTTTTCAGAAGAGGGAGAGGGCGGCGCGTATAATGCGAGTCTTTGATTCGCAAGGATTTTCGGCGTGACCGCGCAGGATCTCTCCAGGCTCCAGATCGACCGAAGCGCCAAGTCCTTCGGCCCGCGCAAGCGCGCGCGCTGGATCAAGTGGGCGATCGGCGCGGGAGTCGTCGCCGCGGCGCTGGCCTTCGCCGCCTTCCGGTCCGCGACCGCCCCGGTCACCGTGGACGTGGCCACGGTCACCAGCGCCTTCCCCTCGCAGGGCTTCACCGTGCTCAACGCCACGGGCCGCGTGGTCGCCTGGCGCAAGGCCGCCATCTCCACCAAGGCCACCGGCCGCCTCGAATGGCTGGGCGTGCAGGAGGGCTCGCGCGTGAAGTCGGGCGAGGTCATCGCGCGCCTCGAGAGCCTCGACGTGGCCGCCGCGCGCGAAGCGTCGGTCGCCTCGGTGAACGCCGCGAAGGCCAACCTCGAGCAGGGCGAGGCCGAGATGCGCGACGCCGAGGCCGCGTACCAGCGCGCGCGCGACCTTTTCGCGAAGAAGTTCATCTCCGAAGCCTCGCTGGATACCGCGAAGGCGCGCGCCGAGAAGGCACGGGCCGCCGTCTCCAGCCTGCGCGCGGCCATCGGCGTGGCCGAAGCCAACGTGCGCTCGGCCAGCGTGTCGGTGGAGCAGACGCTCATCCGCGCGCCCTTCGACGGCGTGGTCCTCACCAAGAACGCCAATGTGGGCGACATCATCACCCCCTTCTCCTCGGCCGCCGATTCCAAGGGCGCCGTCGTGAACATGGCCGACATGGACACGCTGGAGGTCGAGGCGGACGTATCCGAGTCCTCGATCGCCAGGATCGCGGTCGGCATGCCCGCCGAGATCCAGCTCGACGCCTACCCGGAACTGCGCCTGCTGGGCGAGGTCTCGCGCATCGTGCCCACCGTCGACCGCAGCAAGGCCACGCTCCTCGTGAAGGTGGCCTTCAAGGAGAAGGACGCGCGTGCGCTTCCGGACATGAGCGCCAAGGTGGGCTTCCTCGAACGCGCACCCGCCGCCGACGAGCGCAAGGCCGTGACCGCCGTGCGCCCCGAGGCCATCGCGAAGCGCGGCGACCGGTCGGTGGTGTTCGTCCTCGACAAGGACAACCGGGTGAAGGAGACGCCGGTCACGGTCGCCCGTCGCCTGGGCGACCTCGCCGAGATCGCCGGCGCGAAGGCGGGCGACCGTGTCGCGCTCGCGCCGCCGGAGAAGCTGCGCGACGGCGCGTCCGTGGTCCTCCTCAAGAAGTGAGCGCGTCGCCGGGCGCGGGCACGCGCCCCATCGTCCTCATCACGAACCTCGCCAAGGGCTACCGGCGCGGCGACCAGCACGTGCCCGTGCTCTTCGACATCTCGCTCTCCATCCCGGAGGGGGACTTCATCGCGCTCATGGGGCCGTCGGGCTCGGGCAAGTCGACGCTCCTGAACCTCATCGCGGGCATCGACAAGCCGGATTCGGGGGAGCTGCTCGTCGACGGCGAGGACATCACCCGGCTCTCCGAGTCCGAGCTCGCGGACTGGCGCGCCTCGCACGTGGGCTTCATCTTCCAGTTCTACAACCTCATGCCGGTGCTGGACGCGTTCGAGAACGTGGAGCTGCCGCTGCTCCTCACCTCGCTCTCGCGGCGGGAGCGGCGCGAGCGGGTCGACATGGCGCTCGCCCTGGTGGGCCTCACCGACCGCCGCGACCACTACCCCAACGAGCTCTCCGGAGGGCAGCAGCAGCGCGTGGCCATCGCGCGCGCCTTCATCGCCGACCCCACGATCATCGTGGCCGACGAGCCCACCGGCGACCTGGACCGCAAGAGCGCCGGGGAGATCCTGGCGCTCCTGCGCCGGCTGAACGAGGAGATGGGCAAGACCATCATCATGGTCACCCACGACTGGCACGCCGTGGAGAGCGCGCGGCACGTGGTGCACCTGGAGAAGGGCGAGCTCGTCGACGACAAAAAGGGGGCAGATTCCTTTTCCGCATCGTCCGCGACCGCCTCCGGAAAAGGGATCTGACCCCTTTTTGCCATGTACTACCTCAAGCTCGTCTTCAAGAACATCTTCCGGCACAAGCTGAGGAGCCTCCTCACGCTGCTGGGCCTGGTGGTGGCCATCCTCGCCTTCGGCCTGCTGCAGTCGGTGGTGAACGCCTGGTACGCGGGCTCGGACATGGCCTCGGCGAGGCGGCTGGTGGCGCGCAACGCCGTCTCCCTCGTCTTCCCGCTCCCCATCTACTACCGCGAGCGCATCCGCGCGGTGGACGGCGTCACGGCGGTGGGCACCTCCAACTGGTTCGGCGGCATCTACCGGGACATGACGCCCGCCAACTTCTTCGCCCAGTTCGCGGTGGACCACGAGAACTTCTTCGACCTCTATTCCGAGTTCAGGACGCGGCCCGAGGAGCTGCTCGCCTGGAAGAAGGACCGCCGCGGCGCGCTGGTGGGCCGCCTCCTCGCCGACCAGTACGGCTGGCGCGTCGGCGACGTGATCCCCCTCAAGGGCACGATCTACCCCGGCACCTGGGAGTTCGTGGTCCGCGGCATCTACGAGCCACGCGACGAGTCCACGATCACGCGCCAGCTCTACTTCCACTGGGACCTCCTGAACGAGGAGATCAAGCTCAAGTACCCAAGGCGCGCGGAGCAGGTGGGGGTCTTCGTGGTGGGCATCGCGGACGGCTCGCGCGCGGCCGAGATCAGCCAGGCGATCGACCGCGAGTTCCGCAATTCGCTCGCCGAGACGCTCACCGAGACCGAGAAGGCCTTCCAGCTCTCGTTCATCGCGCAGACGGAGACGATCATCGCGGCGGTTCGCATCGTCTCCTTCGTCGTGATCGTGATCATCTTCGCCGTGGTCGCCAACACCATGGCGATGACCGCGCGCGAGCGGCTGGCCGAGTACGCGACTCTCAAGACCATCGGCTTCGGCCCGGCGTTCGTGGGCGCGCTCATCATCGGCGAGTCGCTCATGATCACCGCACTGGGCGGCGCGGTCGGGATCCTGGCCACCTTCCCCGCCGCCGCGGCCTTCAAGGCGGCGATGGGCTCGTTCTTTCCGGTGTTCAAGGTGGCGCCGGAGACGGTCGCGATGCAGGTGGCGTGCGCCCTCGTTGTGGGACTGCTCGCCGGGCTCCTGCCCTCGATCCGCGCGGCGCGGGTGAAGATCGTGGACGGGCTGAGGTATATAGGATGAGCCCTCACCCCCGGCCCCTCTCCCGCAAGCGGGAGAGGGGAGCCACCCAATGAAGATCCCCGTCGCGTACGTGTTCCGCAACCTCTGGGCGAGGAAGCTCACGACGCTCCTCACGGCCGGCGGCATGGCGCTCGTGGTGTTCGTTTTCGCCGCAGTGCTGATGCTCGACGCGGGGCTGCGCAAGACCCTCGTCTCCACGGGCAGCTACGAGAACGCGGTGCTGCTGCGCCCTGCCGCGCAGACGGAGATCCAGAGCGCCGTCTACCGCGAGCAAGCCTCGCTCCTCGAGACGCTGCCCGAGGTGGCGCGCGGCGCGGACGGCGCGCCGCTTGTCTCCAAGGAGACCGTGGTCCTCATCGCTATCCCGAAGCGCGGCAGCGACAAGCCGGCGAACCTCGTCGTGCGCGGACTGCCGGCCATGGGCATCCGACTGCGGCCACAGGTCGCGGTGACCGACGGGCGGATGTTCCGGCCGGGCTCCTCGGAGATCGTGGTGGGGCGGGCCATTTCGGAGGGCTTCGACGGCACCGGCATCGGCGAGACGCTGCGCTTCGCCGGCCGCGAGTGGACGGTCGTGGGCACCTTCGACGGTGGGAAGAGCGGCTTCGACTCCGAGATCTGGGGCGACGTGGACCAGATGCTGCAGGCTTTCCGGCGCTCAGCCTATTCGTCGGTGCTGGTGCGCCTGGACGACGCGGGGCGGTTCGAGGCGTTCAAGGCGAGGGTCGAGGCCGACCAGCGCCTCATCCTCGAGGTGCGGCAGGAGCCGCTCTACTACCAGGACCAGTCGAAGTCGCTCTCCACCTTCATCAGCTACCTGGGCGTGGCCCTCTCCGTCATCTTCTCGATCGGTGCGATGATCGGGGCCATGATCACGATGTACGCGGCCGTGGCCAACCGCACCGGCGAGATCGGCACCCTGCGCGCGCTGGGCTTCCGGCGTTCGAGCATCCTCGCCGCGTTCCTGCTGGAGTCGCTGCTGCTGTCGCTTGTGGGCGGGGTCCTGGGCCTCGTCATCGCCTCCTTCCTGCAGGCCTTCACCATCACCACGATGAACTGGCAGAGCTTCAGCCAGCTCGCCTTCGGCTTCCACCTCACGGCGGCCATCGTCGCGAAGACCCTGGCCTTCTCCCTCGTGATGGGGCTCGTCGGCGGATTCCTGCCCAGCGTGCGGGCGGCGCGGCTGGAGATCGTCGACTCCCTGCGGGCGGCATGACGCTTTGACGTCATAACGTCATGACGCTATAGTACCGGCATGGATACCGTCAAGCGCGCCACCGTGTATTTCGATCCCGACCTGCACCAGGCCCTTCGCCTCAAGTCGGCCGTTTCTTCCCGCTCGGTGTCGGAGATCGTGAACGACGCGGTCCGCCGCAGCCTTGCCGAGGACGCTTCGGACCTTGCCGCCTTCGAGGAGCGGGCGAGCGAGCCCTCGCTCGACTTCGAGGCCGTCGTCAAGTCGCTGCGCAAGCGTGGGAAAATATAGGCTCTCCATCAAGGCCTCCGCGGCGAAGGAACTCGAGGCCATCGACGGCAAGCGCAACCGCCAGCGACTCGTGGCGGCGATCGGCTCCCTGGCCGACGACCCGCGTCCGCCTGGCGTGGAAAAGCTCTCGGGATCCCGCGACAGGTTTCGCATCCGCGTCGGCGACTACCGGGTGGTCTATGCCATCGAGGATGACGTCCTCACGGTGTACGTCGTGAAGGTGGGCCACCGCCGGGAGGTGTACCGGTGAGCGTCGGGCGCATCCTCGCCACGTACCGAATCGCCGCCTCAGCCGCCGACATCG
>JAABQW010000103.1 GCA_011391275.1 Betaproteobacteria bacterium | reverse complement strand
GGCCGCGTTGACCGCCTTCCAGAGGCCCTCGTTCCCCGTCGTGTCGCCCGTGTAGGCGAGGCTCGCCCGCCCGCTGTCCAGAAGATACCCCACTGCGGGCACCGTGTGGTTGGCCGGGATGGCGGTGATCCGGCGCCCGCCCAGGTCCACGGTCTGGCCGACCTCGATCTCGCGGTACACCATGAACGGGTTGTCGCCGTCCGGGATCTGGGTGAAGTCCGGCCACACCTTCCAGTTGAAGAGGTGGGCCCGCAGGATGTCCAGGGTGTCCTTGATGCCGTAGACCGCGATCGGGCTGCCGCGCATCCAGCAGACGGTGTCCACGAGGAACGGGATGCTCGTCACGTGGTCGAGGTGCGAGTGGCTCACGAAGATGTGGTCGATCCTCGCCAGGCTCTCGAGCGGCAGGTCGCCCACGCCGGTGCCCGCGTCGACGAGGATGTCGTCGTCGACCAGGAATGCGGTCGTCCGAAGGCTCCCCCCGATGCCGCCGCTGCACCCCAGAACCCTGATCCGCATCTGTCCTGACCTCGGCCCGTGGACACGGGATTGTCGCCGGACCGCGGGCCGCGGCACCGGCCGGGCCTCACGCCCGTTTCACACGGGCCATTATTGGCGAAAAGCGGCCGCGCCGTTTGTGCAGCGCGACACATTCCCCAGGCCGACTTGCCCGCCCCCGGCGGGCCAGGGTCACGGCTTGAAGAAGAACTCCATCTTCACGCCGGCGATCTCGATCATGTCGTGATCCCCCAGCGGGTGGGCCTGGGCGCCCAGCGACGCCCCGTTGAGCGTCGGGAAGGTCGCGCCCTCGACGTGCGTGATGAAGTAGCCGTTGGGGCGCTTGGTGATGACGGCGACCTGGAGCCCCGGCTTGCCGATGGTGGTGAGGTTCTTGGTGAGGTCCAGCGTGCGGCCCGCGGCGGCCCCGGAAAGCACCTGGATCGCGGCGTCCGGAAGCGGCGCGTGGTCGGCGTGCGCCGTGGGCATGGGCGGCGGGGGCGCGGCCTTGACCACCTCCGGCGCCATCGCCTTCATGTTGGTGACGGTGTCGCTCGAGGCCCGCTCGGCGGTGGCCGGGGCGGCGGCCGCGGGCTGCGGCGGCGGCGTCTGCGGCTGTTGCGTCGGCGTCGGCGGCTGTTGCGTCGGCGGCTGTTGCGTCGGCGCCTGTTGCTGCGGCGGCGGGGCAGCCGGCTTCGAGGGGCTGCGGATGATCATCGTCTTCTCGAAGTCCGCGGGCGAGGTCTGCGAGGGGGCGTCGTTGAAGTACTTGAGCTTGTGCTTGCCGATCTCGATGACGTCGTTCGCCTGCAGGAAGTGCTTCTTGACGGGCTTGCCGTTGACCATGGTGCCGTTGGTGCTGCCCAGGTCCTCGATGAACGAGTCGTTCAGGATCGTGATGATCGCCGCGTGCTCGCCGCTGACCGCGAGGTTGTCGATCTGGATGTCGTTGTGCGGCTTTCTCCCGATCAGGGTGCGCTCCTTGGAGAGCACGTGCTCCTTGAGCACCTGCCCGTCGACACTCAATATCAGCTTGGCCATGGTCGGTTTCCTTGCGAATTACCTGAATAGTGCCTTGAATCGCGCGAGCCAGCCACGCGCCACGGCGAAGGGCTCGGCGACGCGGATGAGCATCGTCGAAACGTTGTCGCGGCCGCCGTTGTCGTTGGCCGCCTGCACGAGCTGCTGGACGGTGAGGTCCGGGTTCGAGCGCAGGGTGATGAGGGTGAGGCGGATCTCCTCGTCCTCGACCATGTCGTTCAGGCCGTCCGAGCACAGCAGGTAGATGTCGCCGGGCTCGGTCTCGTAGACGTGCAATTCGGGCTCGACCGTCGGGTCTATGCCGAGCGCCTTCGTGACGAGGTTCTTGTTCTGCGAGAGCTTCGCCTCCTCGGGCGTGATGAGCCCGGAGTCGAGCTGCTCCTGCAGGAGCGAGTGGTCCCGCGTGACCTGCTCCATCGTCTCGCCCCGCAGCCGGTACAGGCGCGAGTCGCCGATGTGGGCCACGCTCACGAAGTTGTCGTAGAAGAGGCACACCACGAGGGTGGTGCCCATGCCGGCGCATTCCGGGTTGTTCTGCGAGGTGGTGAAGATCGCGGTGTTGGAGCGCGCGATCTGCTCGCGGACGAGGCGCTCGGCCAGGGCCATGGCCTCCTCGCGCGAGAGGCGGTCGATTTCGGGGAGGACCCAGGTCTCGGCCAGGCCGTCGGCGATGAGCGAGGTCGCCATGCCGCTCGCCACCTCGCCGGCGTTGTAGCCGCCCATGCCGTCGGCCAGCACGTAAAGGCCGATTTCCGGGCGTGCCTCGATGCAGTCCTCGTTGTGGTCGCGGACCCGGCCGGGATCGGTGAGGCTCGCGCTCTGCAATGCCTGGGAGAGGTTCACGACGGGTCACCCCGGCGTCTGGGGGCGTGGGCGAGCGCCGGCGCGGCCCCTGGGTCCGCGCTTCGCGCTCCGCTCTCCCCGTTTCGGTGCGCCCGATGGTCCATTGCGTTCTCGATTGTTGTGGTTACCGGTCGCGGGCACCCCGCCGGTTGCGGCCGAAACAGGCCACGATCCCGGCTGAAGGCCTGCCCGGCCTCCCTGACGAAACGTGCAAAAACCCGTTTTTATAATAACTTAAAATGTTTTTTTGAGAAACAGTCCCGATTGTCGGCCCGATGTCCCTGATTTGTCTAGGGACTTCGCCCGGCTGCGGCCCCTCCCGCCCCGGCCCGGATACCCCCCCGGGCGGCCGTTCCGCGGGGCATCATCTAGGTTGCCAGCGATTATGCGATTGGGTCTAATTGGGCTCTTTCCCGCCGGCCACCCCCCGGAACCTCCATTTCCCCGAAGGCCATCATGGACCGCCTGCCCGACATCGATCCCCTGGAAACCCGCGAATGGGTGGACTCCCTCGAAGCCGTTCTCGCGGCCGAAGGCCCCGAACGGGCGCACTTCATCCTCGAGAGCCTCATCGACAAGGCGCGCCACTCGGGCGTGAACCTGCCCTACCGGGCCAACACGTCCTACATCAACACGATCCCGCCCCACCTCGAGCAGCCGATGGAGGGCGACATGGAGATCGAGAACCGGCTGCGCAACATCGTGCGCTGGAACGCCGTGGCCATGGTGCTGCGCGCCGGGCGCAAGGACCTGGAGCTCGGCGGCCACATCGCGAGCTTCGCCTCCGCCGCCACGCTCTACGACGTCGGCTTCAACCACTTCTGGCGCGCGCCCACGGAAAGCCACGGCGGCGACCTCATCTACATCCAGGGCCACTCCTCGCCCGGCGTGTACGCGCGCGCCTTCCTCGAAGGGCGCCTCACCGAGGCGCAGCTCGACATGTTCCGCCAGGAGGTCGACGGCAAGGGGATCTCGTCCTACCCGCACCCCTGGCTCATGCCCGACTTCTGGCAGTTCCCGACGGTGTCGATGGGCCTGGGGCCGATCCAGGCCATCTACCAGGCGCGGTTCCTGCGCTACCTGGAGGACCGCGGGCTCGCCAAGACCGCCGGTCGCAAGGTGTGGGCCTTCATGGGCGACGGCGAGATGGACGAGCCGGAGTCGATGGGCGCCATCGGCATGGCGGCGCGCGAGGGGCTCGACAACCTCGTCTTCGTCGTCAACTGCAACCTGCAGCGCCTGGACGGCCCGGTGCGCGGCAACGGCAAGATCATCCAGGAGCTGGAGACCAACTTCCGCGGCGCGGGCTGGAACGTGATCAAGCTCATCTGGGGCTCGTACTGGGACCCGCTCCTCGCCCGGGACAAGGACGGCATCCTCCTCGGCCGCATGGAGGAGGCGGTCGACGGCGAGTACCAGAAGTTCAAGAGCCGCGACGGCGCCTACGTGCGCGAGCACTTCTTCGGCAAGTACCCGCAGCTGAAGGCGATGGTGGCCAGCATGTCCGACGAGGACATCTGGCGCCTGAACCGGGGCGGCCACGACCCGCACAAGATCTATGCGGCCTACCACGCCGCGGTGAACCACCCCGGCCAGCCCACCGTCGTGCTCGCCAAGACCGTCAAGGGCTACGGCATGGGCGCGGTAGGCGAGGGCAAGAACGTCGCCCACCAGGCCAAGAAGATGCCGATCGAGGTCCTGCGCCAGTTCCGCGACCGCTTCGCCATCCCCATCGGCGACGACCGCCTGGGCGAACTGCCGTACTTCAAGCCGGCCGACAATTCGCCGGAGATGGCCTACATGCGCGAACGGCGCGCGAAGCTCGGCGGCTCGATCCCGCAGCGCCGCCGCCGCACGATGGGCCTGGACGCGCCGAAGCTCGAGACCTTCAAGACGCTGCTGGAGGCCACGGCCGAGGGCCGCGAGAACTCCACGACGATGGCCTTCGTGCGCATGCTCACCGCGCTCGTGAGGGACAAGAACCTCGGGCGCAACATCGTGCCCATCGTCCCGGACGAGTCGCGCACCTTCGGCATGGAGGGTCTCTTCCGCCAGCTCGGGATCTACTCCTCCGTCGGCCAGCTCTACGAGCCGGAGGACAGCGACCAGCTCATGTTCTACAAGGAGGACAAGAACGGCCAGATCCTCCAGGAGGGCATCAACGAGGCCGGCGCGATGTGCTCCTGGATCTCGGCGTCCACGTCGTACTCGACGAACAACGTTCCGATGATCCCGTTCTTCATCTTCTACTCGATGTTCGGGATGCAGCGCGTGGGCGACCTCGTGTGGGCCGCCGGCGACATGCGCGCCCGCGGCTTCCTGCTGGGCGGCACGGCGGGGCGCACCACCCTCAACGGCGAGGGGCTGCAGCACGAGGACGGCCACAGCCACATCCTGTCCTCGATGATCCCCAACTGCCGCTCCTGGGACCCGACCTACGCCTACGAGGTGGTGGTGATCGTCCAGGACGGGCTGCGGCGCATGGTGGAGGAGCAGGAGGACGTCTTCTACTACATCACCGTGATGAACGAGAACTACGCGCACCCGGCGCTCCCCGAGGGCGCGCGCGAGGGCATCCTCAAGGGCATGTACAGGCTCCCCGGCGGTGCCGGCGCGGCCAAGGGCCCGCGCGTGCAGCTCCTGGGCAGCGGCACGATCCTGCGCGAGGTGATCGCGGCAGCGGAGCTCCTGGCCGCGGACTGGGGCGTGTCGGCCGACATCTGGAGCTGCCCCAGCTTCACGGAGCTGCGCCGCGACGGCCTCGCGGCGGCGCGCTGGAACCTGCTGCACCCGACCGAGAAGCCGCGCCAGTCCTGGGTCGAGCAGTGCCTCGACGGGACGAA
>JAABQW010000102.1 GCA_011391275.1 Betaproteobacteria bacterium | reverse complement strand
CGCGGATTTCCTCGGCGTCGTTCAGCGCCACGCCGTGGTCGGGGAGGATGAGGGTGGAGGAGAGCAGCGGCTCGCCCAGCTCGGCCAGCAGCGCGAGCGGCACGGTGTGGTCGGGGATGCGCACGCCGATCGTGTGGCGCGGGTGCAGCAGGCGCCGAGGCACGTCCCGCGAGGCGCGCAGGATGAACGTGTAGTTGCCGGGCGTGTTGGCCTTGATGAGACGGAACTGGATGTTGTCCACCTTCGCGAACTGCCCCACCTCGGAAAGATCGCGGCACATGAGCGTGAGGTGGTGACGCTCGTCCACGTTGCGGATGCGGCGGATGCGCTCCATGGCGGCCTTGTCGCCGATGTGGCAGCCGAGCGCGTAGCAGGAGTCCGTCGGGTAGGCGACGACGCCCCCCGCGCGGATGATTTCCACGGCCGCCTTGATCGAGCGCGGCTGCGGGTTCTCCGGATGAACCGAGAAGAATTCCGACATTACTGGGGTGGAGTTGCGCTTCGCCCGCTTGACGCCGCAGGCCCGCGACTTTTCCGTTTCCTCTTCGCTACGGCCACCGGCTCGCCGGCGGCCATTCTTTATCGGGCGGCTGCTGCGGCTGCTAGTGCGCCCATCGGGTCCACACGGGCACGAGCGAGGCCGGCAGCGGCGGCAACCGCCCCGGCTCCACCGGGCTTTCGCCCAGCCCGTGGAAATCGGCGCCACGGGAGGCGAGGAAACCGTACTCCTCGGCCACGCGGCGCCAGGTGGCGTATTCCTCGGGGCGGTGACTTCCGGTCACCACCTCGATCGCCTCGCCACCGAGGCGCTTGAACTCTTCCAGAAGGGTCGCACGGCCGAGGGGCTTGAGTCCATAGCGGCCGGGGTGGGCCAGCACCGCGATGCCCCCCGAACCGAGTATCCAGCCCATCGCCTCCTCGAGCCCCGCCCACTTGTGCTGCACGAACGCGGGCTTGCCCTTGCCGAGGTACTTGTCGAACGCCTGCTGCGCATTCCTGACCTTCCCCGTCTCCGCGAGATGCCTCGCGAAATGGGTCCGGCTCAACCTGTCTTCCCGGCCTGCAAGCGCCAGGGCCGCATCGAGGGTGCCGGGCATGCCCAGCTTCTCGAGCGCCTGCGCCATCAGCCGGGCCCGGCCCAGCCGGCCGTTGCGGACGGACTGCAGGCCGTCGGCCAGCACCGCCGAACCGGGGTCTATGCCGAGGCCCACCACGTGGACCGTCGTCTCGCCCCAGCTCACCGAAATCTCCACGCCTCCCACGAAAAGCACACCGAGCCGGCGCGCGGCTTCACTTGCCTCTTCGAGGCCGTCGACGGTGTCGTGATCCGTGAGCGCCATCGCCTGCGCGCCGTTGCGCGCCCCCAGTTCCAGCAACTGCGTGGGGGTCAACAGGCCGTCGGAGGCCGTCGAGTGGTTGTGCAGGTCGAAATTGTCCAAACGCCACAATGTTTGAGGAAGCAATTGAAATTATAGCAGAATCCGTCCCGGGCCACCCCCTATCCCGGCGGGTTCCCCCGCCCATCCACCACATTTTTCCCATGGAAATCAAGAAGATCGCTTTCGGCGACGACGGCCAGGCCGCCACGGCGGCGTTGCTGGCGCGGTTGCCGGCCTTCCGCGAACGCTCCCTTCCCGTCGCGCCGGACCTCGGCCTGCACCTCGACCGCACCCGGCGCGGGCTGGAGACCCTGCAGGCGCTCGACCGCCAGCACGGCGGCTCGGGGCGCATCGCACTCGAGGGGGTCGAGGAACTGGTCTCGGCCATACTGTCCGACCTCGCCCACGCGGAAGCCGCCGCCACGCGCGCCGCGGACCCGGCCCTCCTTGCCGAGGCCTCCGACTTCCTGATCGGCGTCGCCCTCTGGGCAGTGCGCCACCAGGTGCCGATCGACCCCGTGGAGCCCGTGGCCAACGCCCTCGCCCACCGCGCCAACGCGGCACGGTCGAAGCCGGAGCTGGCGGCCGTCTTCGGCCTCATGCAGGGGATCGTCGCCCATGTGGCCCCCCGCCTCTCGGCGGACCTGGAGCGCTCCAATCCCGAGCGCCCCTGGCGGATCCTGCACGCCAACCTGGCCATCACCGCCATCCGCACCGAGGACGCGGCGATGATGGATCACGCGTTCGACGCCCTGGACGGCGCCCTCCCCGACGAAAGGGCCGGCTTTTACGGCGAGGCCCTGGCGCTGGCCCTTTCCCCGCGCGTGGCCCCCGCGGTCAGGGAACGTATCGAGGCCAGGCACCTCAAATGGACAGCCGCCCGCTGAATGGGCGAAAATAGCGGATTGATTTTGCGAGGCTTTTCATTTCCTTGAAGCTGCTGTTCGACCTTTTCCCGGTCATCCTCTTCTTCGTCGCCTTCAAGTTCCAGGGCATCTACGCCGCCACGGCAGTGGCCATCGCCGCCACGATCGTCCAGGTGGGCTATGTGCTCGCCCGGGGCCGCAAGGTGTCGAACATGCAGTGGACGAGCCTGGTCATCATCGTGCTCTTCGGGGGCGCCACCCTGTTGCTGCGCGACGAGACCTTCATCAAGTGGAAGCCCTCCGTCCTGTACTGGCTGGCCGGGTCGGTGTTCCTCGGGGGCCTCGCCGTCGGCAAGAACCTCGTGAAGGCAGTGATGTCCGAGGGGATCGAGCTGCCCGCGCACGCGTGGACGAAGCTCTGCGTGGCCTGGGGGGTTTTCTTTCTCTTCAAGGGGACGCTCAACCTCTGGGTGGCCTATACCTTCGACACCGACACCTGGGTCAACTTCAAGCTCTTCGGCGGCATGGGCCTGATGTTCGCCTTTGTCATCGCGCAGGCGTTCTGGATGTCGAAGTACCTCCCGGACGACGACGCGAAGCCCTCCCCCGCCGCCACGCCCGACCCGCCGAAGCCTTAAGACATGCTCTACGCCATCATCGCCGAGGACGTCCCCGGCTCCCTGGAAAGGCGCCTCGCCGCGCGGCCGGCCCACGTCGAGCGCCTGAAGGCGCTCGTGGCCGAAGGCCGCCTGGTGCTCGCCGGGCCGCACCCGCTCATCGACGCGGAAGACCCCGGCCCGGCCGGATTCTCCGGCTCGCTGATCGTTGCGGAGTTCGCCTCGCGGGAGCTGGCACTCGCCTGGGCGAGCGCCGATCCCTACGTCGCCGCGGGCGTGTACGCCGCGGTCACGGTGAAGCCGTTCCGCAAGGTGCTGCCTTGAGCCTGGAGGCCGCCATCCGCGAGCGCCTCGCGGTGCTCCGGCCCGAGAGCGTGGCCCTCGTGGACGAGGACCACCTGCACATCGGCCACGGGGCCGACGGCGCGCACTGGCAGCTCACCATCGTTTCGGAAGCCTTCCGCGGGAAGCCCCCGCTGGCGAGGCATCGAATGGTTTATGAGGCCCTGGGCGACCTCATGAAACGCGACATCCATGCCCTGAGAATCGAGGCGTTCGCGCCCGAGCAGTTATGACCCCACGAAGAAAAGGAACATCCATGCATTCCACCCTGAAGACCCTCGCCGTCGCGCTCGTCGCGGGCACGTTCGCCGTCGGCGCCGTCGCCCAGGAAAAGGCGGCGCCCAAGAAGGCCGCCGCCGGCAAGATCGTCGTCAACGGCGTCACCATCCCGCAGTCGCGCATCGACATGATGAACAAGGAGCTCACCGCGAGCGGCCAGCCCGACACCCCGGACCGCCAGAAGGCCGTCAGGGAGGAGCTGATCAACCGCGAGGTGCTCGTGCAGGCCGCGCAGAAGCGCGGGCTCGACAAGAATGCCGAGGTGGCCGCCCAGATGGAGATGGCCCGCCAGGCCGTGCTCGTCCGCGCGCTCTTCGAGAACGAGGTGAAGGCGAACCCCATCACCGACCTCGACCTGCAGAAGCAGTACGAGGACTTCAAGAAGTCCATGGGCGAGAACGAGTACAAGATCCGCCACATCCTCGTGGACAAGGAAGACGACGCCAAGGCCATCATCGCCGAGCTCGGCAAGGGCGGCGACTTCGCCAAGATCGCCAAGGAGAAGTCGAAGGACCCCGGCTCCAAGGACAACGGCGGCGACCTCGACTGGGGCCCCACCGCGCGCTACGTGAAGCCGTTCGCCGACGCCGTCCTGGCCTTGAAGAAGGGCCAGCTCACGACGATGCCGGTCAAGACCGACTTCGGCTACCACGTGATCCGCCTCGACGACGTCCGCCCGCTCAAGGTGCCGGCCTTCGACGAGCTGAAGGAGCAGTTCCGCCAGCGAGCCCAGCAGCAGCAGGTCCAGAAGCTGGTGATGGACCTGCGCAGCAAGGCGAAGGTGGAGGAGCGCTAGCCGCCCCGCCATTCGACCACGCACGACGAGGGGCGCCCGCGGGCGCCCTTCTTTTTTGTCTCCCCTCGCCGTTGGGCGGGGGGCTGGGGGTCCGTGCACTCCTTGGCTCCCCTCTCCCTTGGGAGAGGGGCTGGGGGTGAGGGTCCTTGCACTCCCGCGCTATCATCGGATCGAACTTCACTTCTGAAGGAACCGCCATGACCGCCTCGCTCGTGGTAACCGTCGTCGGCCCCGACCGCCCCGGCATCGTGAACCGGCTTTCCGACGTCGCGCAGCGGCTCGGCGCCAACTGGGCCGGCAGCCGCATGGCGAACCTGGCCGGCCAGTTCGCCGGCATGGTGCACTTCGAGGTGCCGGACGACCGGGCCGACGCGCTGGCTGGCGCCCTCGGCGCGCTGGAGTCGCCGGAACTGCACGTGGTCATCGCCCGCAGCGTCGCAGGCGCGGCGGCCCCCGCCATGCGCCGCGTGCGCCTGGAACTCGTGGGCCACGACCGCCCCGGCATCGTGCGTGACCTCTCCGGCAGCCTCGCCGAGCGTGGGGTGAGCATCGATGAGCTGGAGACCCACGTCGCGAGCGCGGCGATGTCCGGCGAGAGCCTCTTCAAGGTGAAGGCCGTGCTGGCGGTTCCCGACAGCCTCCCCAACGCGGAGCTTCGCCGCGGCCTGGAGGCGCTGGCGAACGAGATGATGGTGGACGTGGAGCTGAGCTAGGCGCGGCGTCACTTCATCCGCGAAGGCAGCTTCAGCGTCCGGCCCGCGACCATGAACTCGCCGCGCCCGCGGTGGTGTAGGGTGCGCGGGGCCTTCTGCGCCGGGTCGATCCAGGCCGCGATCACCTCGAGGACGAAGAAGTTGTAGCGCCCCACGAGGCGGGTATCGGCCACCCGGCACTCGAGGTTTGCGAAGCACTCGCCTACGAGCGGCGCGGGCACCTGCGAGGCGGGCAGGGGTGTCAGGCCCACCTTCGCGAACTTGT
>JAABQW010000101.1 GCA_011391275.1 Betaproteobacteria bacterium | reverse complement strand
GCGTCTTCGGGATCGACGCCTGCGGCCGTGCCGGCAGCGCCGCGACACCGTCCTTCTATCGCGAGCGCGGGCACGACGCGATTCCCTCGCGCGGGCCGCTCGCCGCCAACACCGTGGCCGGCGCCATCTCCGGCTGGGAAGCGGCGCTGGCCGCCTCCGGATCCAGGCTGCCGCTCGCGCGCCTGCTGGCGGACGCCATCCACTACGCGCGCGCCGGCGTGCCCGTCACGAAGAACCAGGTGTCCTACACCGCCAAGTTCCAGGAAGAGCTAGCCGGGCAGCCGGGTTTCGCCAGGGCCTACCTGACCGACGGAAAGCCCCACCCCGCCGGCACGCTGCAGCGCTTCACCGCGCTCGCCGCGACTCTCGAGCGCCTGGCGGGCGCGGGCCTGGGCGACTTCTACCGCGGCGAGATCGGAGCGGCCCTGGCCGCGGAGCTCGCGAGGCTGGACAGCCCCGTGCGCGCCGAGGACCTGCGCGCCCACCACGCCCAGGTGGTCCGCCCGCTGTCGGTGAAGGTCGGCGCGGGCGAGCTCTTCAACATGACGCCGCCGACGCAGGGCCTCGCCTCGCTGATGATCCTCGCGCTCTTCGACCGCGTCCGCGGCGATGCGAAGGTCGACAGCTTCGAGCACGTGCACAACCTGGTGGAGGCGACCAAGCAGGCGTTCCTGGTGCGCAACCGCCACATCTGCGATCCCGACGCGATGACGGTGGAGGCGGCCTCGTTCCTCTCGGAGGCGTCGCTTCGCGAGCGTGCCGCCGCCATCGACCCGCGCCGCGCGCGCCCCTGGCCCGAGCCCGCGATCAAGGGCGACACGGTGTGGATGGGCGCCTGCGACGGCGAAGGCCGGATGGTGAGCTACATCCAGAGCGTGTACTGGGAGTTCGGCTCGGGCGTGGTGCTCGCCGACACGGGCGTGGGCTGGCAGAACCGCGGCAGCTCTTTCCTGCTCGACCCCGCCTCGCACCTGGCGCTGGCGCCGGGCCGCAAGCCCTTCCACACGCTCAACCCGGCGCTCGCGAAACTCGCCGACGGCCGCACCATGGTCTACGGCAACATGGGCGGCGACGGCCAGCCGCAGAGCCAGGCCGCGGTGTTCAGCCGCTTCGCGATGTTCGGCGACGACCTGCAGCAGGCGGTGACGAAGCCGCGCTGGCTGCTCGGGCGCACGTGGGGCACGATGAGCGTCAGCCTCAAGGTGGAGTCGCGCCTGGACGAGGCGGTCATCGCGAAGCTGCGCGAGGCGGGCCACGACGTCGAGGTGATCGAGCCCTTCTCCGACTTCGTGGGGCATGCGGGCGCGCTGGTGCGCGATTCCGCGGGCGTCGTCGCCGGCGCGGCCGATCCTCGCTCCGACGGCACGGTCGCAGGCTGGTAGAAAAAGGGGTCAGATCCCTTTTTCCGCAACCCCATGAAATCAGTCGAGGACGTCGGTGGCCGGCAGGCCACCTGCCCCTGCCAGGCAATGCCACAGGTAGACGGCGACCCCGGGGTCGCCCGTCCATAGCGAGTAGCGCCCGCGGCCATACTGCTGCCGCGCCTGCTCCCACTGCGCGATCGCGTGCATCGCGAACGACCGCGCCCGCTCGAGCCACGCCAGGTCGCCGGTGCGCTCGTGGAGCTTGAGGAAGGCGTAGCCATTGCCCGCCGTGCCGTGGCAGACGCCCTGCCCCTTGGACAGCGGCCCGGCATTCCACACGGCGTTCCCGGCCTTGAGCAGCATCTCGTCCATCCCGGAGGACCGCCCGGCGGGAAAGTCCGCGAGCCCCGTCACGATGCCGGGCGCGCCATGGCACCACTGCATCAGCACCTTCGTGCGTCCGGGGCGCGGCGGGCCGACGCCAGGGGGCCAGTTGGCGCAGTCGCCCTCGATCATGGCGGTTGCGCGAAGGGTCTCGACGCAGCGTTCGAAGAGCGTCTCGCGGCGCTCGACGGGGAGCAGGGGCGCGCCGCGAAGCAGCGCATAGGCGTTGCCCGCGAAGCCGTGCCCCGCGCCGAGGAGCTGCACGACGCTGCCGTAGAGATCCTGCGTCCAGAGGTGGCAGGGAACGTGCTCGCTGGGTAGCCAGGTCCGCCAGAGCTGCTCGACGTTCTCGAGGTAGAGGTCGCGCCAGCGCTTCTCGCCCGTCCAGCGCAACATGTGCAGCGCGCCGACCATGGTGCCCGGCGCCGCCCAGAGCGCCTCGTTGGTGGGGTTCGGGATGTTCCTCGCGATGGCCGCGTGCAACCGGTCGGCCACCTGGCGCGAGCCGGTCAGCCGCCAGAGGATGAGCAGGATGCCCACCTCGCCCAGGTAGTAGGACGGCACGACCTCGCCCGTGTCCGGCTCGGCGAGGTAGGCGGCATGAACGCGCTCGATGAGGGCGGCCGGCTCGATGCGCAGCCGCACGGCCCCCGCGCGTTGCAGGTACCACATCGCCCACAACGCACCGGAAGAGCCCAGGTAGATCGACTTGTGCGGCGGGCCGGGCTCCTTGCCTTCGTCGAGCGGGTGCCATGGCCAGGTGATGCCGGTTCCCAGCGCTTCTTCCATGTCCGCGACGATGGCGGTGATGGCGGCGCGGGCCCGCGCGGCGTCCCACGCGGTGTCGAGCAACGGTTCGTGCCGGTCGGGTTCGAACAGCATGGCGCACCTCCGAGCGCTGAAGGGGACGCTGAAGGGGACGCTTCCCTTCAATTGCTTCAATCAAGAGCTGGAGGGAGCAATTGAAGGGAAGCGTCCCCTTCAGCATGGTACTAAACTCGTTGCCAAGCCATCCGACGGAGCCCCCCATGGCAGGCACCAGCCTCCTCGCCCTGCTCGACGACATCGCCACCATCCTCGACGACGTGGCCCTCATGACCAAGGTCGCCGCGCGCAAGACGGCGGGCGTCCTGGGCGACGACCTCGCGCTCAACGCGCAGCAGGTTTCGGGGGTGCGCGCCGACCGCGAGCTGCCCGTCGTCTGGGCGGTGACCAAGGGATCCTTCCTCAACAAGCTCATCCTGGTGCCGGCCGCGCTCGCCATCAGCGCGTTCGTCCCCGCGGCGATCACGCCGCTGCTGATGGTGGGTGGAACGTACCTCTGCTACGAGGGGTTCGAGAAGATCTGGCACAAGCTGATGCACCCCCCACCGGTGGAGAAGGCGCACCGCGTAGAGCTGGTCGCCGCCCTCGCGGACCCGGCCATAGACATCGTCGCCTTCGAGCGGGACAAGATCAAAGGGGCTGTCCGCACCGACTTCATCCTCTCCGCGGAAATCGTCGTCATCGCACTCGGCACCGTCGCGGACGCTTCCTTCGGCAAGCAGGTGGCCGTGCTCGCCGGCATCGCGATCCTCATGACCGTGGGCGTCTACGGCCTGGTGGCCGGCATCGTGAAGCTGGACGACGCGGGCCTGTACCTGAGCGCGAAGCCAGGGGAGGCGGCCTGGGAGCGCCTGCAGCGCGGCCTGGGCCGGGCCATCCTCGTGGCGGCTCCGGCCCTCATGAAGACGCTTTCGGTGGTGGGCACCGCGGCCATGTTCCTCGTGGGCGGCGGCATCCTCGCCCACGGCATTCCCGGCGGTGAAGCCTTCATCCACGGCCTGGCGGTTTCGGCGGGATCCGCCCCCGGCATCGGGGCCGTGCTGGAAGGCGCCACACCCCTGGTGGCGAACGCGGTCGTCGGAATCGCCGCCGGCGCGATCGCGCTGGCGGTCGCGTCGCCCTTCCTGCGCAAGAACTGAAGGGGACGCTTCCCTTCAATTGAAAGTGGCAATATCCGAAGGGGACAATTGAAGGGAAGCGTCCCCTTCAGTCCCTTCAGCCCAAAAGGACCTGCCCATGGAAAACTTCTACTCGATGATCGACGAGCTGGCGAAGCTGACGGCGACGGAGCGAGAGGCTGGGGAGCAGCGGTTGCGCGGGCGCTTCGAGGTGCAACGCGCCGTGCTGGCGCTCGACATGAGCCAGTTCTCCCTTTCGGTGCGCCGCAGCGGCATCGTCTTCCACCTGTGCCAGATCCGCCGCGTGCAGCGGATCGCCCTGCCCATCGTGGAGGCGTTGCGCGGCGAGCTGGTGAAGTGCGAGGCGGACAACATCCTCGCCACCTTCGAGCGCCCGGAAGACGCGGTGGCAGCCGCCCTTGCGATCAACGACGCGCTGGCCCATTCCAGGGACGATTCCCCGCTGGGCGCACCGCTCACCGCGGGCATCGGCATCGACTTCGGGAAGTTCCTCCTCATCCCCGGCAAGGACGCATTCGGGGACGCGGTCAACACCGCCCACAAGCTCGGCGAGGACGTGGCGCGCGCCTCCGAGGTGCTGGTCACAGACGAGGTGAAACGTCGGCTGTCTCCCGCGCTCGCCGTGCGGGCCGAGCCGCTCGCGCTTTCCATCTCGGGGATGCAGCTCGAGGCGTGGCGGATCATGCCGGGCTGAGGGGGACGCCAGAAAAAGGGATCTGACCCCTTTTCCTGGCGTCCCCTTAAAATCAGATCAGGCATTATCGTGCCTCGATGGAAGCCGACCTCGGGATTACCCTTGCACTGGCCGCGATCGCGTTCCTGGGCTCCTTTGTCTACGGGGTGACGGGGTTCGGGTCCGGCCTCATCACCATTCCGCTCGCCTCCATCTTCCTCGAGATGCGCTTCGTCCTCGCGGTGTTCGCGCTGGTCGACTGCGTGAACGCGGTGCGCGTCACCCTTTCGCGGCCGCGCGCGGTCGTCCGGGAGGAGGTCGTGCGGCTGGTGCCCGCGTGCATCGCGGGCGTGGCGATCGGCGCGCTGCTCATCCTCGCCCTGCCCGCCTGGACCCTGATGCTGGCGCTGGGGATCTTCGTCCTGGCGTACGCGCTCTACAGCCTCCTCGTCTCGCGCGCGCTGCCCGTGATCGGCATGAACTGGGCCTGGCCGGCGGGCCTGTCGGGAGGGATCTCCTCGGCGATGTTCGGGGCGGGCGGCCCGCCGTACGCGATCTACCTCAGCATGCGTCCGCACGGCAAGGAGGAGACCCGCGCCACGATGGCCGTGACGAGCCTCGTGAGTATCTTCACGCGCGTCGTGGCCTTCGCCCTCACGGGCATGTTCTCCTCCGGAGCCGTGTGGACGACGGCGCTCGCGGTGATACCGGCATCGCTCGTCGCGCTGTGGCTGGCCGACCGCGTGCACGGCGTGCTGTCGCGCGAGGCGTTGATCCGCGCGATCCGCATACTCCTGTGCGTCGCGGGAGCGGCCCTCGTGATCCGGGCCGCGGGGAGCGCGTGACCCCCGTCCTGAACCGCACCATCGTGCTGCTCTCGCTCGCCGCCTTCGCGAGCGCGGCCTCGATGCGGCTCATGGACGCGCTGCTCTTCCGCGTCTCCGACAGCTTCGGCGTCGGCCTCGCGTCGGCCTCCAACGTGGTGACCGTGTTCGCCGTCGCCTACGGCCTGCTGCAGCTCGTGATGGGCCCCATG
>JAABQW010000100.1 GCA_011391275.1 Betaproteobacteria bacterium | reverse complement strand
TGGGTTTCAAGGGGCTGGCCAATCAGGAGCCGCAGCCGAGGATCGCGAAAAGTCCCGGGGTTTCGGCGAGGACTGTCTGAGTGTGCGAGGACTGGGCGCGCGAGCGCCCGGTCGCTAGAGGCCGCGAGTTCCGCAGCCGCCGGGACTTTTCGCGATTCGAGGGCACCGCAGCACGGTTCCACGTGCTGCGGCGCAGGCTCCGGCCAGCCCCTTGAAACCCAGACTCGCCAAATCAGCCGTTCGAGCCGTGCCTCGCCTGGCCAGCACCTTGAACCCCTGCCCCGCTACGCCCGCTGCTTGTCCAGCCACGCGGTCGCGTCGGCGGCGGTCATGGGATGGCCGATGAAGAAGCCCTGCCCCTCGTCGCAGCCCTGCGCGCGCAGGGCCGCCATCGTGGCCTCGTCCTCGATGCCCTCGGCGATGACCGACAGGCCGAGGTCGTGGGCGAGGTGGATGGTGGACTCCACGATGGCGCGGTCGGCAGGGCTCGCCAGCATCTGGCGCACGAACGACACGTCGATCTTCAAGGCGGTGAGCGGCAGGCGCTTCAGGTGCGACATGGAGGAGAAGCCGGTGCCGAAGTCGTCGACGGCCACGCGCACGCCCAGCGCCCGGATGCGCTCGAGCGTGGCGCCCGCCCTTTCCGGGTCGGCGATGATCGCGCTCTCGGTGATCTCCAGTTCCAGCGAAGACGGCTCCACGCCCGTTCGCGCGACCATCTCGGCGATGCGCGCGGCGCAAGCCTCGTCTATGAGGTGGCGCGCCGACAGGTTCACCGCGAGGCGCAGGTCGATGCCGCGGTCGCGCCACTCGCGCTGCTGGTTCAGCGACTCGGCCAGCACCCAGTACGTGAGCGGCCGGATCACGTCGGAGAGCTCGGCGAGCGGCACGAAGCGCGACGGCGGCAGCAGTCCCAGGCGCGGGTGCTGCCAGCGCACCAGCGCCTCGAAGCCCCGCACCGCGCCGTCGGCGAGCCGCACGCGCGGCTGGTAGTGCACGCGCAGCTGCCCGTCGCGCACGGCGGTGCCCAGATCGGAGAGCAGCGCCAGGCGTTCTGTCGAGTACGGGTCCTGCGAGGCGTCGTAGATGGCGTGGCTCGAGCCCGTGCGCTTGGCCGCGTACATCGCGACGTCGGCGCAACGCAGCAGGCCGCTCGAGGTGTCGGCGTGCGCCGGGGCGAGCGCCACGCCCACGCTCGCGCCGATCTCCAGCCGGTAGCCCTCGATGTCGATCGGCGCGGTGAGGCTCGCGAGCACGTGCGCGGCGGCCCGCTCCGCCGCCCGCGCGTCGCCGGCGCCCGGAATCCACACCGCGAACTCGTCGCCGCCCAGGCGCGCGACGCAGGCGTGCGGGAACCGGCCCGTCCCCGCGCGCAGCGTCGTCGCCACGCGCTGCAGCAGCACGTCGCCCACGGGATGCCCGAGCGTGTCGTTGATCTCCTTGAAGCGGTCGAGGTCGATGAGAAGGAGCGCCCCCACGATCCCGCCCCCCGCGAGCCCCGACTCCACGCACTGCTTGAGGCGGATGCGATTGGGGAGCCCCGTGAGCGGGTCGTGGTGCGCGAGGTGCTCCAGCGCGCGCAGGTCGTGGCCGCGCTCCATTTCGGCCGAGGCGCGCGCCGCGAAGATGCGCAGGAGGTTCTCCGCGAGCTGCGCGTCCTCCAGCGGATGGCGGAAGAGCACCGCCATGAGGCCCAGGGGCCGGCCCTTCGTGTCGTTCAGCCGCGCGCCCACGTAGGCGTGGATGCCCTTCTCGGCCAGGGCGCGGTCGCGGGGAAAGAGCTCCGCCACGTGGTCGGGGAAGGCGCAGACGCCGCGGCCGAGGATCGACTCGCAGGGCGAGCCGGCGAGCGGGTACTCGAAGTCGGGGGCCGGCGCGCCCCCCGCGTGGACGGCGATGGTGCGGATTCGCCCGGCATCGCCGGGATGGATCTCGCCCACGAATGCCAGGTCGGCCCCCAGCACGCGCGCGAGGTGGCCGGCCAGCGAGCGGAAGAACGGCTCGCCCGTCTGCTCGACCACGCCCTGGGCGATCTGCGAGACGAGCGCCTCCTGGCGCCTGCGGTCGGTGACGTCGTGCGCCGCGAGAACGACGCACTGCTCGCCGCGGACCTCGAGGCGCTCGCCGGAAAGCACGAACGTGCGGCGCCTTCCGCCCTTCACGATGAAGGCCACCTCGAATTCGCGCACCGCCCCATCCTCGCGCAGGCGGCGCACCCAGAGGTCGCGCTGCGACGGTTCCGCCCACAGGCCGAGCTCGACCGACGTGCGCCCCACGACCTCGTCCTCCGCGTAGCCCGACACGGCGATGAAGCGCGCGTTCACCAGGAGGATGCGGCTGTCCGCCAGCCGCACGACCGCCACCGGGTCGGGGCTGGAGCGCAGCGCCCCTGCGAAGAGCTCCTGCGTGTCCTGCAGGCTCGCCCGCGCCGCCCGCAGCGACTCGTGCACCAGCACGGTCGCGGCGATGTCCGCCAGCGAGGCCGCGAACTGCTGCTCGTCGGGCGTCCACTCGCGCCGCTCGCCCACCGTCTCCAGGCACACCACCCCCCTCGCCTCGCCCTCCTGCCAGATGCCCGCGTCGAGCATGGAGACGATCCCGTGGGCGCCCAGGTAGTCGGCCGCGTACTCGCGGGTGTCCGGGTCGGCGGCCGCGTCGGGGGCGACGATGGTGCGGTTGACGCGCAAGGCGTTGAAATAGGAAGGATAGTGGCTCGACTCGAGGACCTCGCCGGCCTGGTGCCGCCCCGCCTCGCGCAGGAAGGCATCGGCCAGCGACAGCCGCGTCCGGTCTTCGGAGAGGATCCAGATGGAAGCGCGCGCCACCTCGAGCGTGTTGCCTGCGGCCTCGGTGATCGCGTGCCACGCCGCGCCGGCGCCCGCCGTGGGGACGCCGCGCTGCAGGAGGGCGAAGAGCGCCGCCTGCTGGGCCTGGGCCCGGAACCCGGCGGCTGCGGCGCTGCGGTCCATCAAAGCGTGCCCTCGGGACCGGCGCCGCGAACGGGAACTGCCGCGAGGATCAGGCCGGAGTCGCATCTGGTTGCAATCATTAACCCACGGTAACCGCGGTCCTGACCTGCGTCAATCGCTTCCGTCAATCGCGCGCGGCTGGGCGCGGAAGGACGGCGAGCGTGCAGCGCGAGGCGCAGATGGCGCGCCCCTCCTCGTCGACGATGCGCACGTCCCAGACCTGGGTGGTGCGCCCCACGTGCAGCGGCGTCGCCGTCGCGGTCACCACGCCGTCGCGCTTGGCGCGCAGGTGGTTCGCGTTGATCTCGATGCCCACCACGATCTGCGAAGCCTGGTCCACGTTCATCCAGGCCGCGGTGGAGGCCACCGTCTCGGCCAGCGCCACCGACGCGCCGCCGTGCAGCAGGCCGAAGGGCTGGTGGACCCTCGGGCCCACCGGCATGCGGGCGACGACGCGCTCCCTCGTCGCCTCGACGACCTCGATGCCGAGCGTGGCGAGCAGGGTTTCCTGTTGCGGCGTGGCGTTGGGGCTCAAGTTGCGGGATCCGTCAGGGCGGGGAACCCGGCCATCTTACCGTCACCAGCCGATGCCGTAGTCCTCGCCGTGGTTGCTGGAGGCGCCCCAGAAGGTGCCGTGGCGGCGGTCCACGAGGATCGCGTTCACGGGGCCCGAGGTGCGGTCGCGGAAGACGGCGTCGTAACCCATGGCGCGCAGCTCCTTCCTCACGTAGGGCGGCGTGGCGTCGTTGAGCATGATCCGCCCCGGGCGGGACTCGTGCGCCTCGAAGGAGGCGCGCATCTGGTAACTGTTGAACCCGGGCGCCTCGGCGGCTTCCTGCGGCGTCATGCCGAACTCCACGATATTGAGGAAGTACTGCAGCAGGTCCTGGTCCTGCCCGTCGCCGCCCTGCACCGCGAAGGCGAGCCAGGGGTGCCCGTCCTTCACCGCGAGGCTCGGCGTGAGCGTCACGCGCGGCTGCCTGCCGGGCGCGACCACGTTGAACGGGTTCTCGGCGGGGTCGGTCACGAAGCTCTGCATGCGCTGCGAGAGCCCGATGCCCGTCTCGCCCGCGATCACCGCCGGCACCCAGCCGCCGCTCGGCGTCACGGACACCACCCAGCCTTCCTTGTCGGCGGCGATGACCGAGGTCGTCCCCGCGTAGAACGCCGCCTCGAACGCGGCGTCGCCGGCGGCCATCGGCGTGCCGCCGGTGCCGCCGGGCCCCTTCCTGCGCGGCTCCCGCCAGCGCTCGAGCAGGTCGAGGTAAGGGTTCCTCGTGCGCTGGTACGGGTACGGATCTCCGGGAGCCGCCTTTGCGTCGTTCCTCGCCGGGTTCACGAGCTTCGCGCGATCGCGCGCGTACTCCTTCGAGAGGAGCCCCAGGACCGGCTCCTCGGGCGGCGCGTAGACATCGCCGTAGTAGAAGTCGCGGTCCGCGTAGGCCAGGTTCATGGCCTGGTAGACGGTGTGGATGTAGCGCGTGCTGTTGTAGCCCATCGCCTTCAGGTCGAAGTGCTCCAGGATGTTGAGCGCCTGCAGCATCACCGGGCCCTGCGTCCACGCCGTGAGCTTGTAGACCTCGATGCCCTTGTAGGTGGTGCTCACGGGCTCCTCGAGCCGCACCTTCCAGCCGGCGAGGTCCTGCTCCGTGAAGAGCCCGCCCTGCGCGCGCACGCTCGCGACGAGGGCCCGGGCGATGTCGCCCCGGTAGAAACGGTCCTGCGCGGCGAGGATCGCATCCCGGCGCGATTTCCCGGCCGCCAGCGCCGACTTCTCGGTCGCGACGAGCTTGCGCAGGGTGGCCGCGAGCTCCGGCTGGCGGAAGATCTCGCCCGCCTCCGGGGCGTGGTGGCCCTCGCGCGGCAGCATGATGCGCCTCGAGTCCGGCCACTGCATCAGGCGGTCGCGCTGGCGCTCGATGTAGCTCGCCGTCTGCGCCTCGATGGGGTAGCCGTCGGCCAGGCGGATGGCGGGCGCGAGCACTTCGGCGAGCGACAGCTTCCCGTACTCCGCGAGCATCGTCATGATCCCGCCCGGCGTGCCCGGCGTCACGGCCGCGAGCGGGCCGTAGGGCGGCGGGTGGTCCATGCCCTTGGCGCGGAAGAATTCCGGCGTCGCGCCGGTGGGGGCCACGCCCAGCGCGTTGATGCCGGTCACCTTGCGCGTATGCGGGTTCCAGACGAGCGCCTGCGTCTCGCCGCCCCAGTGCAGCACGTCCCACATCGTGGCGGTGGCCGCGATCATGGCGCAGGCCGCGTCCACCGCGTTGCCGCCCTGCACGAAGATGCGCGCGCCGGCGGCGGCCCCGAGCGGCTTGCCGGTGACCGCCATCCACTCCTGGCCGTGCAGAGGCGGCTTCTGCGTGCGTTGCGCGAGGGCCGCGGCCGGGAGCGCGGTGGCGAGGAGCAAGAGGACGAGGCGCGTCAGCATGGTGTTCGGCTCCGGGGCGGTCAGGATGCGGCCTTC
>JAABQW010000110.1 GCA_011391275.1 Betaproteobacteria bacterium | reverse complement strand
CGACTTCTTCACCTCCGCGATCACCATCTCGGGCGTGACCTTCTCCGCGACGATCTTCCTGAGCGCCGCGTAGCCGCCGCGCGCCTCGTAGTCCGCGAGGCGCCAGTTGGAGCCGTCGAGGCCCTTCATGATGACGGCGTCGGGGCCGTAGTCGATGAGGGTCATTTCCTCAGCTCCTCGACCAGGGCGTCGAGCTTCTCGTGCGACATGCGGCTGCACATGCGCCTGTTGTCCACGATGAGCACCGGCGCGTCGCCGCAGGCGCCCAGGCACTCGCCTTCCTTGAGCGTCACGCAGCCGTCGGCCGTCGTCTCGTTGAAGCCCACGCCCAGCCGGTGCTTCAGGTGCTCGGCCGCGTCCACGCCGCCGGAGAGCGCGCACGGCAGGTTGGTGCACACCGTGACCTTGTGCCGGCCGACGGGCGCCAGGTTGTACATGTTGTAGAAGCTCGCGACCTCGAAGACCGCCACGGGCGGCATGCCCAGCACCTTCGCCACCGCCTCGATGGCCTCTCCGGGCAGCCACCCGAACTGGTCCTGTGCGATGGCGAGCGAGCTCATCACGGCCGACTGCCTCTGGTCGGGCGGGTACTTGGCGACCTCGCGCGCGATGCGCCCCAGGGACTCGGCGGACAGGACGCTCATTCCTCGCCCTTCCAGTAATCGACCCTGGCGTCGGCCATCGTCATGTGCCGCAGGCGCGACTCGCCGCTGCCGCCGAAGGCGCCGATCTTTCCGGAATCGGGGTACTCGCAGACCTCGGCGGGCATCATCGTGCTCACCGAGATGTAGGCCAGCTCGGCTCCGGAATCGTTGATGATCTGGTGCGCGGTCCCGGGGCCGCCGACCGGGCAGCAGATGAAGTCGCCGGCGCGCACCTTGCGGCCCTCGGTGCCGTAGCGCAGGGTGCCCTCGCCCCTCACGATGAAGAACATCTCCTCTTCGCCGCGGTGGCTGTGGAAGGGGCAGGAAACCTTGCCCGGCTGCACCACGTCGTAGGAGTAGCCCAGGTCCTTCGCGCCCACGAGGGGACCCACGCGCACGGCGTCGGACTCGAACTTGCCGTCCACCGCCGAGAAGTGCTCGAGCTTCAGCTCGTCGATGTTGACGACCCTCGCGTCGATCGTGCGGCTCACCGGTCGATCTCCCCGAAAACGATGTCCATGGTGCCGATGATGGCCACGACGTCGGCGATCATGTGCCCGCGCACCATCTCGTCCATGGCGGCCAGGTGCGGGAAGCCCGGCGCGCGGATCTTCAGGCGCCACGGCTTGTTGGCCCCGTCGGAGACGAGGTAGATGCCGAACTCGCCCTTCGGGTGCTCGACCGCGGCGTACACCTCGCCCGGCGGCACGTGCATGCCCTCGGTGAAGAGCTTGAAGTGGTGGATGAGCTCCTCCATCGACTCCTTCATCTCCACGCGCGACGGCGGCGCCACCTTGTGGTCGCCCGTGATCACCGGGCCGGGATGGGCGCGCAGCCACTCGATGCACTGGCGGATGATGCGGTTGGACTCGCGCATCTCCTGCACGCGCACGAGATACCGGTCGTAGCAGTCGCCGTTGGTGCCCACGGGGATGTCGAAGTCCATCCGGTCGTAGACCTCGTAGGGTCGGGTCTTGCGCAGGTCCCACGCGATGCCGGAGCCGCGCAGCATCGGGCCCGTGAAGCCCAGGGCCTGCGCGCGCTCGGGGCTCACCACGCCGATGCCGACCGTGCGCTGCTTCCAGATGCGGTTCTCGGTGAGGAGCGTCTCGTAGTCGTCGACGCAGGCCGGGAAGCGGTTCGTGAAGTCCTCGACGAAGTCGAGGAGCGTGCCCTTGCGGTTCTCGTTCAGGCGCGCGATCTCGGAAGCCGAGCGCTGGTTCGTGGCCTGGTACTGCGGCATGCGGTCCGGGAGGTCCCGGTAGACCCCCCCGGGGCGGTAGTAGGCCGCGTGCATGCGCGCGCCGGAGACGGCCTCGTACATGTCGAAGAGGTCCTCGCGCTCGCGGAAGGCGTAGAGGAAGACGGTCATCGCGCCCACGTCGAGGGCGTGCGAGCCGATCCACAGCAGGTGGTTCAGGATCCGCGTGATCTCGTCGAACATGACGCGGATGTACTGCGCGCGCTCGGGCACCTGCACGCCGGCGAGCTTCTCGATCGCCATCACGTAGGCGTGCTCGTTGGCCATCATCGACACGTAGTCGAGGCGGTCCATGTACGGCACGCTCTGCAGGTAGGTGCGCGTCTCGGCGAGCTTTTCCGTGCCGCGGTGCAGCAGCCCGATGTGCGGGTCGGCCCGCTGGACGACTTCGCCGTCCATCTCCAGCACCAGGCGCAGCACCCCGTGCGCCGCCGGATGCTGCGGCCCGAAGTTCATCGTGTAGTTCTTGATCTCGGCCATCAGCTCTTGCCCGTCCCGTACGAGTCCTCGCGGATCACGCGGGGCACGATCTCGCGCGGCTCGATGGTGACCGGCTGGTAGACCACGCGCTTCTGCACCGGGTCGTAGCGCATCTCGACGTGGCCGGAGATGGGGAAGTCCTTGCGGAACGGGTGCCCCATGAAGCCGTAGTCGGTGAGGATGCGGCGCAGGTCCGGGTGGCCCTCGAAGACCACGCCGTAGAGGTCGAAGGCCTCGCGCTCGTACCAGTTGGCGGCGGGCCAGACGTCGATCACCGAGTCCACCACCGGGAAGCCGTCGTCGGGGCAGTACGCCCGCAGGCGCAGGCGCCGGTTGTGGCGGATCGAGAGGAGGTGCAGGACGACGGCGAAGCGCGGGCCCTGGCGCGAGGTGTCGCCGAAGCCCTCGTAGTCCAGGGCGCACAGGTCCGCGAGGATCGAGAAGTCGAGCGAGGCCTCGTCGCGAAGGATGCGCGCGGCCTCCACGAGGTTCGCGGCGGCGACTTCGACGGTGAGCTCGCCTCGGTCGGCGACGGCCCGCACCACCCGGTCACCGAGCGCAGCCGCGACGTCCCCCTGCAGGGATTCGAGTTTGTCCGCCAAGGGTCAGCTCCGGCGGATGGTGTGGGTGCGCTTGATCTTGTTCTGCAGCTGCAGCAGGCCGTAGATCAGCGCTTCGGCGGTGGGCGGGCAGCCGGGGACGTACACGTCAACCGGCACGATGCGGTCGCAGCCGCGGACGACGGAGTAGGAGTAGTGGTAGTAGCCGCCGCCGTTGGCGCACGAGCCCATGGAGAGCACCCAGCGGGGCTCGGCCATCTGGTCGTACACCCGGCGCAGCGCGGGGGCCATCTTGTTGCAGAGCGTCCCGGCCACGATCATGAGGTCCGACTGGCGCGGGCTGGGCCGGAAGACGATGCCGAAGCGGTCGAGGTCGTAGCGCGCGGCGCCGGCGTGCATCATCTCCACGGCGCAGCAGGCGAGCCCGAAGGTCATGGGCCAGAGCGAGCCCGTGCGCGCCCAGTTGAGCACGTTGTCGACCTGGGTGACGACGAAGCCCTGGTCGGAGAGGCCGCCTTCCTTGATCACTCCCATTCGAGCGCCCCCTTCTTCCACTCGTAGACGAAGCCGACCACGAGGATGCCGAGGAAGACCATCATCGCCCAGAACCCGAACCAGCCGATCTCCTGCAGCACGATGGCCCAGGGGAAGAGGAAGGCGATCTCGAGGTCGAACAGGATGAAGAGGATGGCCACGAGGTAGTAGCGCACGTCGAACTTCATGCGCGCGTCCTCGAAGGCATCGAAGCCGCACTCGTAGGGGGTGAGCTTCGCGGGGTCGGGGTTGTGGGACCCGGTGAGGCGCCCCAGCACGCCGCTGGCAATGATCGCCCCGATGCCGACGGCGCATCCAATCGCGAGGAACAGCAGGACGGGAAAGTAGTTTTCCAGCATGGCGCCTGATGGGACCGTGGAACCCGTGCCGGGAATTGTGGGAAGCCCGGCTGCTTCTTCGTACTGGTGCGGTCGGAGAGACTCGAACTCTCACGCCTTTCGGCACTGCCCCCTCAAGACAGCGTGTCTACCAATTCCACCACGACCGCATTGCTTCTTTGCCGGAGCCGCCAGTTCTGCCTGGCTGCCTGACTGCTTCGCTACTTCGGGATCTCCGTCGACTTCGAGGCGGGGTCCCCCGACGGCGCCGGCGCTGAGGGAGCGGGCACTGCCGGTTGCTTCGCGGGCGTGCCCGCGTCGATCTTTATCGTTTCCGTGACGCCGCCGGACTTCGAGGGCGACCCCGTGAGGAAGGTGAGGCCCAGGCTCGTCACGAAGAACACGGCCGCGAGGACGCCCGTCGAGCGCGACAGGAAGTTGGCCGCGCCGGAGGAGCCGAAGAGGCTGCCCGCCGAGCCGCTGCCGAAGGCCGCGCCCATGTCGGCGCCCTTGCCGTGCTGAAGCAGCACCAGCACGACGATGGAAACCGCGGCGAGAACGTGAAGAACGAGTACCAGCGTATGCATCCTTGACCTTTCAGCCTGCCGCGGCGGCTGCCCGCCAGATCGCCAGGAAATCTTCCGCTACCAGCGACGCCCCGCCGATGAGCCCTCCATCGACATCCGGCATCGCGAACAATTCCGCCGCGTTCGAGCCCTTCACGCTGCCCCCGTAAAGGATCGGGAGCCGCGCGGCCACGGCCGCGTCCTTCTTTTCCACCCTCGCGCGCAGGAACGCGTGCGCCTGCTGCGCCTGCTCCGAAGTGGCGGTCCTGCCTGTCCCGATGGCCCACACCGGCTCGTAGGCCAGCACGGTCCCGTCGAGCGCGGCGGCCCCGGATTTCTCCAGCACCGCGTCCAGCTGCCTCGCCAGGACTTCCTCCGTCACGCCACGCTCGCGCTCGTCGAGCGTCTCGCCCACGCAGAAGATCGGCACGATGCCGGCCTTCCGGGCGGCGGCGAACTTCTCCGCCACGATCGCGTCGGCATCCCCGAAGAGGGCCCGGCGCTCCGAATGCCCCACGATCGAGAACGTGGCCCCGAGCTCCCGGAGCATCGCGCCGGAGACTTCCCCCGTGTACGCGCCCTTCTCGAACCGGCTCACGTCCTGGCCGCCCCAGGCCACCGGCGTGCCCTCCAGGAGCCCGCGGACCTGCGCGAGAAATGGCGCCGGCACGCAAACCGCCAGGTGGCAGCCCGGATGGGGCTTCACCCCCGCGAGGATCGCGCGAAGCAGTGCCTCGTTGCCGGGAAGGCTTCCGTTGAGCTTCCAGTTCCCGACGACAAATTTCTGCCTCAATTGACGCCCCTCAAAACCGCAGGATTTTACGGCATCGGGGGGTACCGGGTCAATTTTGCCCTGCTCGGGCCCCGCGCGAACCCTGCCGGCTCACCCGCTGACAGGCCCCGCCCAAGGAGGATTGACCGCACCCGTGACATTTCGATATTCTTCAAACCGTGAAACCAAACGAAGCCATCGAAGCCCTCGGGGCGCTCGCCCAGGAAACGCGGCTCTCCATCTTCCGCCTGCTCGTCCAGGCCGGCGCGGAGGGCGTTTCCGCGGGCGCCATCGCGGAAAAGCTCGGCGTGACCCCTGCCACCCTCTCCTTCCACCTGAAGGAGCTCGCCCGCGCGGGGCTCGTCACGCCGCGGACGGCGGCGCGGTTCATCTACTACTCCGCCAACTACGAGCGCATGGCGGCGCTCATGACCTACCTCACCGAAAACTGCTGCCGGGGGATGCCCGGCGAGTGCCTCGGCCCGATGGAATCGGCCCTGGCTCGCTGCAGCCCCGCCCCGGGAAAGGGAAACTGCCCGTGACCGAACGACCGTCCAACGTCCTCTTCCTCTGCACCGGCAATTCCGCGCGCTCGATCCTCGGCGAGGCGATCCTCAACCATCGCGGCATGGGCCGCTTCCGCGCCTGGAGCGCAGGCAGCCGGCCCGGCGGGCGCGTGAACCCCCATGCGCTGGACCTCCTGCAGGTCATGGGGCTGCCGACGCAGGGCCTGCGCAGCAAGAGCTGGGACGAGTTCGCCACGCCCGGCGCGCCCGTCTTCGACTTCATCTTCACCGTGTGCGACGCCGCCGCGGCAGAGGCCTGCCCCGTCTGGCCGGGCCACCCGATGAGCGCCCACTGGGGCATCCCCGACCCGGCCGCCGTGGAAGGCGACGACGAGGCGAAGCGCCGCGCGTTCCGGGAAGCCTTCGCCGCACTCGAGCGCCGCATCGCGCTGTTCCTGGACCTCCCGCTCGCGAGCCTCGACGAGCGCGCGACCCGCCTGCGCCTCGCCGAAATCGGCAAGGCGCCCTGACGCCATGGCTGCCGCCTCCACCCCCGAAACCGCGCCGGCCGCGATCGGCTTCTTCGAGCGTTACCTCACCGTCTGGGTGGCGCTGTGCATCGTCGCCGGCATCGGGCTGGGACGGATCTTCCCGGAAGCGTTCGCGGCCATCGGCCGCCTGGAGGTCGCGAAGGTGAACCTCCCGGTGGGCGCGCTCATCTGGGTGATGATCATCCCGATGCTCGTGAAGATCGACTTCGGCGCGGTGCACCAGGTGAAGGCGCACTGGAAGGGCATCGGGGTGACGCTCTTCGTGAACTGGGCCGTGAAGCCCTTCTCGATGGCGCTGCTGGGCTGGATCTTCATCCGCGTGCTCTTCGCGCCCTGGCTGCCCGCGGAGCAGATCGACAGCTACATCGCGGGGCTGATCCTGCTCGCCGCGGCACCGTGCACCGCCATGGTCTTCGTGTGGAGCCAGCTGTGCCGCGGCAACCCCTACTTCACGCTCTCGCAGGTGGCCCTCAACGACTCGCTGATGATCGTGCTCTTCGCGCCGATCGTGGCACTCCTCCTGGGAATCTCCAGCATCACCGTGCCCTGGGACACGCTATTCACCTCCGTGATCCTGTACGTGGCCATCCCCGTGGCCCTGGCCCAGCTCTGGCGCAAGTGGCTGCTCGCGCGCTCGCAGGCGGCGTACGAGGCCACGCTCGCGCGCATCGGCCCCTTTTCCATCGCCGCACTCCTCGCCACCATCGTGCTGCTCTTCGGCTTCCAGGGCGAGGCGATCCTGCGCCAGCCGCTGGTGATCGCGCTCCTGGCCGTGCCGATCCTGCTGCAGGTGTTCTTCAACTCCGGGCTCGCCTATTTGCTCAACCGCAGGCTCGGCGTCGCCCACGAGGTGGCCGGCCCCTCGTGCCTCATCGGCGCGAGCAACTTCTTCGAGCTGGCCGTGGCCGCGGCGATCACCCTCTTCGGGCTGGACTCCGGCGCGGCACTCGCCACGGTGGTGGGCGTGCTGATCGAGGTGCCGGTGATGCTCGCGGTGGTGAAAGTCGTCAACGCAAGCAAGGGATGGTACGAGGCGGGCGCGCGCTGACACGCCGCTGTCACATTGCGTGCGTCCCTGCGGCGCCCCGTGCTTCAATGCGGCTTTCGCACCCCCCGGTGCCCCACGACCCGATGGAGCAATGCATGGAACTGATTCTCTGGCGTCACGCGGATGCGGAGGTCGGCGCCAACGACCTCAAGCGCGAGCTCACCGACAAGGGCAGGAAGCAGGCGGAGCGCATGGCCGAGTGGCTGCGGCAGCGCCTCGATCGCGACTGGCGCATCCTCGTGAGCCCCGCGGCGAGGGCGAGGCAGACGGCCGACGCCCTCGGGCTCGAGTACGACGTGCGCGTCACCGTCGGCCCGACCGCGACCGAGGACGCCCTCATCCGGGAGACGGCCTGGCCCGGTGCCGAGCGCAACGTGCTGGTCGTGGGGCACCAGCCGACCTTCGGCCGCGTGGCCGCGCGGCTCCTCACCGGCCACCACGGCGACCTCACGATCAAGAAGGGGAGTGCCTGGTGGTTCTCCAGCCGCCTGGACGAGGAGGTCGGGCATGGCGTCACGCTGCTGCGGGCCGTCGTCGCTCCCGACATCCTGAAGTAGCGGCGCCCGCGCAAAAAAAAGGCGGCCCGGGGGGACCGCCTGAGGAGAGCCACCAGTTGATCGGAGGAGAGACGCTGGTGGCGCCGGAGAGACCGCTTTCCGGGTTTGCAAAGCCAAGAGGAGCCCCGATTCTGGACCCGCCGCGTGTCAGCGGTGTGACGCCCGGACGGGCACCTGCCGCGGCTGCCGGCTGACTCGGATCGGTCACGAAAGCGACATGGTCCTTACGCACGCCGCGGGAACAATCGCGGCAAATGGGCGACGACTCTCCCGCACTGCGCTTCCGCACGATCTTCATCTCCGACGTGCACCTGGGAACCCCGGGCTGCCAGGCCGAGCAGCTCCTCGAGTTCCTGCGCCTCACGGATAGCGAGCACCTCTACCTGGTGGGCGACATCGTGGACGGCTGGCAGCTCAAGCGCCGCTGGTACTGGCACCAGAGCCACAACGACGTCGTGCAGAAGGTGCTGCGCAAGGCACGCAAGGGGACGCGCGTCTCCTACATCGCCGGCAACCACGACGAGGCCCTCCGGCACTTCCTGGGCGTGGCCCTCGGCGGCATCGAGATCCGCGATGAAGCCGTACACGTGACCGCCGACGGCAGGCGTCTCCTCGTCATCCACGGGGATCTCTTCGACGCCGTCGTGCAGCGCGCGCGGTGGCTCGCCCACCTGGGCGACGCGCTCTACACCTTCGCCCTCAAGCTCAACCAGTGGTACAACCACATGACCGCGCGCATGGGCTGGTCATACTGGTCGCTCTCGCAGTACCTGAAGCACCGGGTCAAGAACGCGGTCTCCTACATGACCGACTTCGAGGAGGCCCTCGCCCACGAGGCGCGGCGCCGCGGCTTCGACGGCGTGGTGTGCGGCCACATCCACAAGGCGGAGATCCGCGACATCGGCGGCGTCCTCTACTGCAACGACGGCGACTGGGTGGAGAGCCTCACTGCCCTCGTGGAGCTGGACAGCGGCGAGCTGCGCATCGTCGACTGGCGGGCCATCGAGGCGCTCAAGAGAACCGCGGTGAAGGTCCCGGCAATGGAGGTGGTGCATGCGCATCCTGCTGGTTACTGACGCCTGGGCCCCGCAGGTCAACGGGGTCGTGGTGACGCTTCGCCACACGATCGCGGGACTCGAGCGCCTGGGCCACGAGGTGCACGTCCTTTCGCCCGAGGGACTGCGCACCATCGCGATGCCCACGTACCCGGAGATCCCTCTCGCGGTGCTGCCCGCGGCGGCCGTGGCCCGCCGCTTCCGCGAATTCGATCCGGATGCGGTCCACATCGCCACCGAAGGCCCGCTGGGGGCGGCCGCGCGCGCCTTCTGCCTGACCCACGGGCTCGCATTCACCACCGCGTACCACACCTGCTTTCCCGAGTACGTGAAGGCGCGCTTCGGCGTCCCGCTCGCGTGGACGTACGCCTGGCTGCGCCGCTTCCACAGGCCCTCCTCCGCCGTGCTTGCGAGCACCGCGACGATTCGCCGGCTGCTCGAGGAGCGCGGGTTCGAGAACGTCGCGGAGTGGTCGCGGGGCGTGGATCTCGACCTGTTCCACCCCGCGCCGGCGCGCTTCGAGGAATTCGAGCGCCCCGTCTTCACGTACGTCGGCCGTCTCGCCGTGGAGAAGGATCTCCCCGCGTTCCTTCGGCTCGATCTGCCCGGCACGAAGCTGGTGGTCGGCGACGGGCCGGAGCGCGGCAGGCTGGAACGGCGATTCCCGCGCGCGGTCTTCGCGGGCGCGAGATCGGGTGCCGACCTGGCGAGCTTCTACCAGCGCTCCGACGTGTTCGTCTTCCCGAGCCGGACCGACACCTTCGGGCTGGTGCTGCTGGAGGCGATGGCCTGCGGCACGCCGGTGGCCGCGTTACCGGTGCGCGGTCCCATCGACGTCGTGAAGGATCCCTCCGCGGGGATCCTGGACGAGGACCTGCGCGAGGCGGCGCTCGCGGCGCTGCTGCTGGACCGCTCCGACGTGCGCCGCTACGCGGAGCGCTACTCGTGGCCGCAGAGCACGCGCCAGTTCGAGTCGTGCCTGGTCCCGGCGCACCGTTGCGCGGGTCTTTCCCTTCGCGAGGACATCGGGCATGGACGGACCTTCGCGAGCTGACTCCGCGGTGGGCGCTCCCGAGAGCCCCTTCAAGGGGAAGACGGGCATTGCGCGCGTCGTCCAGGCGTTCTTCAATTCGCTCGCCGGCCTCGGCGACGCGTGGCGCCACGAGAGCGCCTTCCGCCAGGAGATCCTGCTTGCGGCCGTCCTCCTGCCAGCGGCGTTTGCGGCGCCAGTGACCGGCCCGGAGAGGGCCCTGCTGGTCGCGAGCGTCCTGCTGGTCCTCGTCGTGGAGCTCCTCAATTCCAGCGTCGAGGCGGCGATCGACAGGATCTCGCTCGATCGCCACCAGCTCTCACGGCGGGCCAAGGACCTCGGCAGCGCCGCCGTGCTGGTGACTCTCGCGCTGCTCGCTGCGGTGTGGGCCATCGTGCTGCTGCCGCAGCTGGGCTGAGGGGGCCGAGTCCGGGGCATGCGGATCCTGATCGCGACCGACGCCTGGGCGCCGCAGGTCAACGGCGTGGTCGTCGCCCTGGTCAACACGGTGGCCTGCCTCGAGCGCTGGGGGCACGAGGTCCGCGTCGTGTCGAACGAAGGCCTCCTGACCGTCCCCACGCCGACCTACCCAGAGATCCCGCTCGCCGTCCTTCCGGGGCGCGCCGTGGCACGGCGGATCCGCGAGTTCGATCCCGACACGATCCACATCGCCACCGAGGCGCCTGTCGGCAACGCCGCGCGGCGGTTTTGCGAACGTCACGGGCTCGCCTTCACGACCCATTACCACACCTGCTTTCCCGAGTACGTGCAGCACCGCACCGGCGTCCCGCTCGCCTGGACCTACGCCCTGATGCGTCGCTTCCACGCGAGATCCTCGGCCGTGATGGTCGGCACGGAGGCGATCCGCGCCCTCCTGGAGCAGCGCGGCTTCGGGAACCTCGCCGAGCGCACGCTCGGTGTCGACCTGGAGCTCTTCCGGCCGTCCGACGAACGGTTCACCGACCTGCCGCGGCCCGTGTTCCTCAGCGTGGGACGCGTCGCGGTCGAGAAGAACCTGCCCGCGTTCCTGGGCCTCGAACTGCCGGGAACCAAGCTCGTGGTCGGCGACGGCCCCGAACGCGCGCGGCTCGAGCGCCGGTTTCCACGCGCGGTCTTCGTGGGGACGAAAACCGGCGGCGAGCTGGCAAGCCTGTACCGTCGCGCCGACGCCTTCGTGTTCCCGAGCCGCACCGATACCTTCGGCCTCGTGATGCTCGAGGCGATGGCGAGCGGCGTGCCCGTGGCCGCCTTTCCGGTGCGCGGCCCGATCGACGTCGTGACGGAGCCCTCCGCGGGAATCCTGAACGAGGACCTGCGCAGCGCGGCCATGGCCGCGCTGATGCTGGACCGGGAGGCCGTGCGCCGGTACGCGCAGCGCTACCCCTGGGAGGCGAGCTGCCGCCGGTTCCTGGACTGCCTCGTTCCCGTGCGGCAGCCGCGGGTCGGTCCGCTCGCCCTGGATCGGGCCGCCCGGGGCTGAGCGGATCAGGCCAGCGCGCGGAGCATCGACTCGAGCCTGCGGACCACCTCGGACCAGTCGAGCCCCTCGGCCGTGCGCCGCGACTCGCGTCCCATGGCGCGAAACGCTTCCGGCCTGCACGCATGGGTGGCCAGCAGCTCGTCGGCCAGCGCGACGAACTCCTCGCTCCGCCCCAACGGCGCCAGCAGGCCGTGCGTGCCGTGGCGCACGTGCTGGGCCGCGGCGGCGTAGTCGTAGGCCACGACCGGCAGGCCGCTCGCCATCGCCTCGAGCGTCACGTTGCCGAATGTCTCCGTGCAGCTCGGGAACAGGAACAGGTCGGCGGAGGCGTAGTGCGCCGCGAGAAGCTCCCCCGTCTGGACGCCCGCGAAGACGGCGTACGGCAGGCGGCCCTGGAGCCTCGCCCTCTCGGGACCGTCACCCACGAGCACCACCCTGGCACGGGGCCGGCAGCTGCGGACGCGCTCGCTGGCGGCAACCAGCACGTCCAGGTTCTTTTCCGCAGCGAGGCGCCCGACGTGCAGGACGACGGGCTCGCCGGGCTTCGCGCCCCAGCCATGGCGCAGTTCCTCGCTGCGCCGGCCGGGGGAGAACAGCCGCGTGTCGACGCCGCGCGACAGCACGCGCAGGTTCAGGAAGCCGATACCGGCGAGCTCGGCACGCATCTGCTCCGTCGGCACCATCGTGAGCCGCGTCTGGTTGTGGAACTTGCGCAGGTACGCGACGATCGGCTTCCGCAACCAGCCGATCCCGTAGTGCAGGCTGTAGGCGTGGAAATTGGTGCGGAAATCCGAGCAGACCGGGATCCTCAGCTTCCGTGCGGCCTGCAGGGCCGACCAGCCGAGGGGCCCCTCGGTCACGACGTGGACGATGTCCGGTCGGCGGACCTTCCATTGCCTGACCAGCCGCCCCTTCGCGGGCAGTCCCATCTTCAGGTCCGGATAGCGCGGGATCGGAACGCCGCCCGTCAGGAACTCGGCGCCGCAGTCCCCGCCGGCCGCCCCGTCGGTGCGGTGCTGGCGCGGCCGCACGAGCTGGATCTCGTGGCCGGCCTCGCGCAGGCCCTCGACGAGCCGTGCCAGCGACAACGCGACGCCATTGACTTCCGGCGGATAGGTTTCGGTGACGACCGCGAGCCGCAGGGCCCGGCGGCTCGCAGGCAGCTGTTCGATGACGATGGGCTCCATGGAACGCTCGCGGCTTGACGCGTGCATGTTCGCCCGGGGACATAACAGGTTCGCGTCAGCGCGATGACGGCACGGTGCCGGCACAGCTGTCGCGGTCCTGACTCCGATTCTTCACGAGACGGAAGCAATGCGCCCCTACCTTGGCGGCAACAAGGCAGCACTTCCATAGCAACCGACAGGAGGCCGCGTGAAGGATTTCCTGAACGCCCTGCGCGTGCAGCGCTGGGACGACCACCGCTACTACCATCACAGCCGCATCAACCAGTCGCTTCACCTGGTGAGCGCGCTGAGCTTCGTCGCCTCCTACGCCATGCTGTTCACGAGCCCCGCGATGGCCGCCATGGTGGGATGGCTGGTCTCGATGACCGCACGCCAGTCGGGCCACTTCTTCTTCGAGCCCCGCGGCTACGACCACGTGAACCAGGCGACCGACGAGCACAAGGAGGCGATCAAGGTCGGCTACAACCTCAGGCGCAAGGTGATCCTCATCGCGATCTGGGCCGCGGCGCCGCTGGCCCTCGTCGCGGATCCGACGCTACTGGGCCTCGTCGAGCCTGCCGCGAGCCGCGCCGCGCTCGTCGACCAGGTGGGGCTCATCTGGCTGTTCGTGGGCGCGGGCGGGCTGCTCTTCCGGACCGTGCATCTCTTCTTCCTGCGCGACGTGCGCACCGGCCTGGTGTGGATGACGAAGATCCTGACGGACCCGTTCCACGACATCAGGCTCTACTGGTCCGCCCCCATCCACCTGCTTCGCGGCCAGCTCATCGACCCGATGGATCACGCCCTGCGGCACCGGCCGGGCGCCTCCGATTGACCCGGGCCCGCGCCGCCCGCGGGTCAGGGGGCCGTTTCCGGGACGCCGGCGGGTCCGGCACCCTTGCTTGCGGTGCCGTGCCAGCGGAAACGGTGCGCGAGGATCTCCCGGAGGATGTCGCGACGTATCCGCCGGTCGGTCAGCCCCTCCGGGCACCAGAGGAAGCCGTCCCGTTCCATCGCGGCAGCGGCGGCGACGAAGCGCGAGGCCACCGCCTCGAAGTCGTCCTCGGTGTAGTTCAGGCTGAAGACGATGCGGCCCGTGCCCACCCACGAAAGCGCGAGTCCCTCGGCGCGCAGGTAGTACTGGAGCATCCAGTTGTACCGCCCGGGCCGGGTGTAGCAGACGGTCCAGATGGAGGACAGGTTGGCGACGCGCACGGGAAGCCCGCGGGACTCCAGCCGCCGGTTCAGTTCCGCCGCCCGGCGGTCCCATGTCACGTCGAGTCCTTCATAGAGGGCGCGGACCTCAGGGCTATCGAGCCGGTCGAGAAACGCCTGCATCGAGCCCATGACGTAGGGATGCGAGTTGAACGTGCCGCGGGCGAAGCAGACGTCGGCCGGGCGATCTTCGCGGAACCGGCGCATGAGGTCGCGCCGGCCGCAGACCGCGCCCACCGGCAGGCCGCCGCCCAGCGTCTTGCCGTAGGTGACCATGTCGGCCCGCACGCCGAAGTACTCCTGGGCGCCCCCGGGCGCCAGGCGGAAGCCGACGAAGACCTCGTCGAAGATGAGGACGATCGCGTGCCGGGTGCAGACCTCGCGCAGGCGCTGCAGCCATCGCGCGTAGGCCGCGCGGTCGAATCCCGCGCGGCGGCCGCTATCCACCAGCGAGGAGTCGCCGGGAGCGGCCGCGTTCGGGTGCAGCGCCTGGAGGGGATTCACCAGCACGCAGGCGATGTCCTGCCGGGTGGCGAGCACGTGCAGGCTGCGCTCGTCCATGTCCCCCAGGGTGTAGGTCTCGCGCGGCGGCAGGGGGTTGCCGATTCCCGGCTGCACGTCTTCCCACCAGCCGTGATAGGCGCCGTTGAAGCGGACGAGGTGGCTGCGGCCGGTGTGGTATCGCGCGAGCCGGACCGCCTGCATCACCGCCTCGGTGCCCGACATGTGGAAGGAGACCTCGTCCAGCCCGGAGATCGCGCGCAGGCGGCGGACGTTGTCGGCCACGATGGGATGGCTGGCGCCGAGCACCGGGCCGAGTGGCGCGGCGCGGGCGCTGCCCTCGGCGATGCAGTCGCGGTAGAAGTCGTAGCCGAAGACGTTGACGCCGTACGACCCGGCCAGGTCGAAGAACTCGTTGCCGTCGAGGTCGGTGAGCTTCACGCCCGCGCTCGCCTGGACGAAGCTGCCACCCTTGAGGTGGCGACTGACGTGGCGGCTGAACTGGAATGGCACCCGGTAGCGGCCGGTGAACTGCAGGTCGGAGATGCCCTCCGCGGCCGCTTCGGTGAAGGCGGCCGACTTCGCGAACCGGTCGCGGAAGAGGCCGGAGAGGGCCATGAAACCTTCGCGCCTGCGCCGGGCCATGTCGTCCGGCGCGCCGTCAGCCCGGAAGAACGTCGCCTCGTCGAATTCGTAGCGCGGGACGAGCCTCGCCACCCGCTTGGCCAGCCGCGAGTGCCCGCCCAGCGAGGGATGCTTGGCGCGCGAAAGCTCGAGCCGGCGCTTGAGGCCGGGAAGCGCCATCGCCAGGGCGCCCAGGCCTGCCGCGTAAAGGTACAGGGAATCGAGCATTGATCTCTCCTCTCCCCGGGTTTTACTGCCGTCTCCTTACAGCGCCATGACCGTCCGCGACCTGCTGGCCCGCATCGCCCTCCAGGAGGACATCAACTTCCTGCTCACCAACCGCGTGCCGAGGCAGCTCCTCACGCGGTTCATGGGTTGGTTCAGCCGCATCGAGCACCCGCTGGTCCGCGACGCCTCCATCGCCGCGTGGAAGCTCTTCTCGGACCTGGAACTGTCGGACGCCCGGCATGCCGGGTTCCGCAGCCTTCACGATTGCTTCACTCGCGAGCTCAAGGCGGGCGCCCGGCCGGTGGATCCGCGAGCCGGGGTGCTCACGAGCCCCTGCGACGGCATCGTGGGCGCCTGCGGCGACATCGACGGCGTGGAAGTCGTCCAGGCCAAGGGCTTCCCCTACACGCTCGCGGACCTGCTCGGCGACGGTGCGGCGGCCGAAAGCTACCGGGGCGGCTGCTACGCCACGCTTCGCATCACCTCGAGCATGTACCACCGGTTCCACTCACCCGCCGATGCCGTGGTGCGGGAGGTGAACTACATCTCGGGCGACACGTGGAACGTGAACCCGATCGCGCTCAGGCGCGTCGAGCGCCTGTTCTGCAGGAACGAGCGCGCGGCCATCGAAATGTCCCTGGACGATGGCGGCCAGCCCATCATGCTGGTCGCCGTTGCGGCGATCCTGGTGGCGGGCATCCGGCTGCACTTCGCCGACGTCCTGCTGCACCTGCGCTACCGGGGACCGAACCGCATCGCCTGCGCGGCGAGGCTCGCGAAGGGAGAGGAGATGGGCTGGTTCGAGCACGGGTCGACGATCATCGTCTTCGCGCCGCGGGGCTTCCGCCTGAGCGAAGCGATCGGGGAAGGCGTTCGCTTGCGCGTGGGCGAGCCGCTGCTGCGAGCCGCCCTGCCGTGAGACGCCGGCTCAGTCGCTCGGCGGGGTGCGTCGCCGGGCCGGTTCTGGCGCCGGGGGCGAGGCAAGGACCTCGCGCTCGGCGAGGAGCCAGTCCGACAGCGCGTTGCCGCCGAGGAAGCCGCGGTGCTCGGCGATGAAGAATGCCGCGCGGGCGATCATCTCGTGGCGCTCTTCCGGCGACAACTCCTTCTTGGCCGGGGCCTTGCGCGGCTTGGCCGCCTTCGGGGACGAGGTCTTGCTGGTGACGGGTGCAGCCCGGGACCCGGACGGTTTCTTCTTCGTTGCCATGGCTTGTCGTGTATTCGTTTCGGTCGGAGGTGAGTGCCGGGGAGCCGGTCGTCGCGGACCCGATGCCCTTGTCCCGTAGCATGACGGAGGTGCATGACGCGGCCGTGACGCACCGGGCCGCGACCCGGGAGCGGGTGCCGGCACCTAGCGCGATCCGGCCAGGAGGAGCGTGATGTCGTCCGACTGCGGGTGCCCGCTCGCGAACGCGTCGATCGCCTCCACGAGGCGCCCCGGGAAGGACCCGGGGTCTTCCGGCACCTGCTCGAGCACCTGCAGCATCCGTTCCTCGCCGAACTGGCGCCCGTCGGCGGCCTCCGCCTCGGTTATTCCGTCGGTGTAGAGCAGGAGCCGGCTGCCAGCGGGAAATGCCGCGCGCGCCGCGCGGAACGCGAGCTCCGGGACGATCCCGGCGATCGGGTTGCGCGACTCCTCGAGGAAGACGGGCCGCCCGCCCGGCGGCACGAGCACGGGAGCGCAATGCCCGACGCTGCAGTAGTCCAGCCGGGCTCCGGCGGTGTCCACGATCGCAAGCAGCATGGAGACGAAGAGCTGGGCCTCGTTGGATGCCGCCAGCTGGTCGTTGCAGCGCTGCGCGATCCGCGCAAGCTGCGCGGCCGGATCGTCGTCGTAGTGCGCCGCCTCGCCGCGGAGGACGGTGAGCGCCCGGGCCATGAAGAGCGCTGCGGGCATCCCCTTGTTGCAGACGTCGCCGATCGCCAGGAAGTAGCGGTGCGGTCCCTGCCGGATGGCGTCGAAGAAGTCGCCCCCCACCTGCCTCGCCGCGCGCATGAGGCCGTGGCAGCGGATGTCGGGACAATCGGGGAGCAGCGGGGCCGCGGGCAGCATGTTCGACTGGATTCGTCGCGCGAAATCGAGCTCCTGCTGCAGCGCCCTCAGTTCGGCCGAGGCCCGCATCCGCTCGACGATCCGCTCGTTGCTGCGCCGCATGCGTTCGGCCAGCTGGCTGATCACGTTGCGGCCGACCCGGGGGATCGCGAGGAGCTCGTCGAGGAAGACCCGCTCCTCGATGAGCAACAGCTGGCAGGGCTCCGCGGTGACCACCCAGGCGGAAACGGGCTTGCCGTCCGCCACCGAGATCTCGCCCACGCTGCCGCCGCAGGCGATGGGGAATGCCTCCGGAGAATCGGGCCCTTCCAGGTGGACCCGCAGGCTTCCCCGGACGACCACGAGCACCGAAGGCGAGTGCGGCCCAGGCTCCAGGACCGTCACGCCGGCCTCGTACGTCACGAGCCGGCACCGGGAAACGAGTGCCTCGAGGTCCGTCCAGGCCACGCCCCGGAACAGGTCGCACCGGGAGATGTGGCCGAGTGCCCGGCGGTCGGCGCCTGCGCGCTGGTCCCGGTCGACCACGGTTCCGTCGCCGCGCACGAGCGGAAAGGTCGCCGCACCGCCCGATCGCCGGTCGCACAGGCGCGGCCGAGGCGCGCCCGCGCCGAACCAGGCGACGAGCACGTTACGGTCCCGCAGCCGCTCGTACGTCCATCCATCCACGACGCCGCGGACGAGGTGGATGCCGTAGCCGCCGACGCTGGCCTCGTCGAGGGAGGCGGGCCGCGACGGCGGCGGCACCGAGGTGGGGTCGAACGCCGGGGCGTCGTCGTCGACCGTGAGCGCCACTGCGTCCGGTCCGAGGGAAAGCGCCAGGCGGATCTCGCCGGGCCGTCCGCGGTAGCCGTGCTCGACGATGTTGCCGACCAGCTCGGTCACGCACAGGTCGAGATCCTCGATCCGCCGTGCGGGCACTCCGCACTGCCCGGCGAGCGTGCGCGCCCAGGTACTCGCCTCGCCCGCCGCGGCGAGGCCGCTGGACACCGTGAGGCTGTGCCGCTGCGGCGGCTGCGCGCCCATCCTAGGCGGCGGCGATGGCCGCCCGTGCGGACTCGACGTCGTCGTAGACGGGAATGAGCAGGTCGATGCCCGCCGAGGCGAGAACCCTGCGCACGGCCGGCTGGGCCGCCGCGAGCACGAGCGTGCCGCCGCGCCCCTTCTGGCCGCGCGCGGCGGTGATGAGCAGCCGGATGCCGATCGATGCGAGGAAAGTCACCGCCTCGAGGTCCACGACGATGCTCGCCTTCCTGGCCGTGGCGTGCGCGGAAAAGGGGACGTCGATGGCCTGCGAGCCTTCGATGTCGAGCCGGCCCTCGAGGCTGATTCGCTGCACCTCGCCTGGCAGCACGGCGGTTTCCATCTTCAAGGGGTTTCCTTTCGTGTCACGCGGCCGGTCGCCGGCCCGGCGTCAGCCGAAGCGGCCCGTGATGTAGTCCTCGGTGTGCTTCTTCTTGGGCCGGATGAAGATGTCGTCGGTCTTGCCGAACTCCACGAGCTCCCCCAGGTACATGTAGGCGGTGAAGTCGCTGACGCGAGCCGCCTGCTGCATGTTGTGGGTGACGATCACGATCGTGTACTTGTCCTTCAGCTCGACGATCAGGTCCTCGACCTTGGCGGTCGCGATGGGGTCCAGCGCCGAGCAGGGCTCGTCGAGGAGCAGGACCTCGGGCTCGAGCGCGATCGCCCGCGCGATCACCAGCCGCTGCTGCTGGCCGCCCGAGAGGCTCAGGCCGCTGGAGTCCAGCCGGTCCTTCACCTCGTCCCAGAGTGCGGCGCCCCGGAGCGACTTCTCCACGGCGGCGTCGAGCTGCGCGCGGTTCTTGACGCCCAGCAGGCGCAGGCCGTAGGCGACGTTCTCGTAGATCGACTTCGGGAACGGGTTGGGCTTCTGGAACACCATGCCGACGCGGCGGCGCAGGTGCGCCACGTTCACCTTGTGATGCATGATGTTCTTGCCGTCGAGCAGGATCTCGCCCTCGATGCGGCAGGAGTCCACGAGGTCGTTCATGCGGTTGAAGCAGCGCAGCAGGGTGGACTTGCCGCAGCCGCTGGGGCCGATGAAGGCGAGCACGTGGCCGCCGGGCACGTCGAGGGTGACGTTCTTGAGGGCCTGCGCCTTGCCGTAGTAGAGGTTCAGGTCCCGCACATTGATCACCTTCTGCAGGTCCTCGAGCGCGGTGGTCTCCTCCCTCTCGACCGGCATCTTCGTCTCGAAGCGCACGGCGGCGCGGGCCTCGGGCTGGGGCTGGGGCTGGGGAATTGCCGACATGGAGCTGTCTCCGGGGTTCGGTTGGGGAGGATCCGACGCGACCGGCTTGCTGCCTTCAGACGGATTCGAGTCCACGGTACTTCTCCCGAAGCTGGTTTCTGAGGCGGATGGCGGCGAGGTTCAGCATCATGATGACGATGACGAGCAGCAGCGCCGTCGCGTAGACGAGCGGACGCGCGGCTTCGACGTTGGGGCTCTGGAAGCCGACGTCGTAGATGTGGAAGCCCAGGTGCATGAACTTGCGCTCCAGGTGCAGGTACGGGAAGTAGCCGTCCATGGGCAGCGCCGGCGCGAGCTTGACCACGCCCACCAGCATCAGTGGCGCCACTTCCCCGGCGGCGCGGGCGATGGCGAGGATGAGGCCGGTCATCATGGCCGGGCTCGCCATCGGCAGCACGGTCTTGATCAGCGTCTCGGCCTTGGTCGCCCCCAGGGCGAGGCTGCCCTCCCGCGTGGAGCGCGGTACCCGGGCGAGCCCCTCCTCGGTCGACACGATCACCACCGGCAGCGTGAGGATGGCAAGGGTGAGCGAGGCCCAGAGCAGGCCGGGGCTGCCGAAGGTGGGCGCCGGCAGCGCCTCGGGGAAGAACAGCTGGTCGATGTTGCCGCCCAGGAAGTAGACGAAGAAGCCGAGGCCGAATACGCCGTAGACGATGGAGGGCACGCCGGCGAGGTTGTTCACCGAGATGCGGATGATCCGGATCAGCGGGCCCTGCTTGGCGTACTCGCGCATGTAGATGGCCGCCATGATGCCCAGGGGCGTGACCATCACCGCCATCAGCAGCACCATCATCACCGTGCCGAAGATGGCGGGGAAGATGCCGCCTTCCGTGTTCGCCTCCCGCGGGTCCTCCGTGATGAACTCCCCGAGCTTGCGCGCGTAATGGCCGATCTTGCCGGCAAGGCTCATGTCGTTGGGCCGGTAGGCGTCGGCGACCAGCGCGAGCTTGACCTCGACCTCCTTGCCGTCCTGCACGCGTGCCAGGAGCGTGTCGCGGCCGATATCCTTGCGCAGCACGGCTACTCGCTCCTGCAGCTTGCCGAACTCGCCGTTGAGTTCCGCCTTGCGCCTCTCGAGCCCGGCCTTGCGTGCATCGGTGAGCTGGCCGCGGATGTCGAGTGCGCGCGACTCCAGCCGCGCCTGCTCGAGGGCGTAGTTGATCCTGCCGATCTCGTATTTCTCGAGCTCGTGGATCTGCGTGAACAGCCTGTTGGCACGCTCGAAGCGGACAAGGAGCTCGGGGTAGGCCGCCTCGCCTTCGGCGACGGCCTTGCCCTCCTCCTTCACCGCCAGCAGGTGCCCGTAGAAGTTGCCCCACTCGCGCCGTTCCAGCGTGATGATGTCCTTCGGGTACTTGATCTCGCCCAGCAGCGGTACCGGGAACCAGCGGAAGTCGGCGCCGGTCACGTCGCGGTTGCCCATCTTCACCAGCACCCGTTCGGCGAAGACGGCGTCGCCCGGAATCGTGAACCCCGACTCGCGCAGCCGGCGCACCGCCACCTCCTCGCGGTCGCGCAGCTCGCCGATCAGCCCGCTCCTCTTGCCGTCGCGCTCCATGAAGGTGGTTTCAACCACCGGCTTGGGCCAGAAGTGCCCCAGGCCCCGCAGGGCGGTCAGCGCCATCACTCCGGCCACCGCGAGCAGGGACACGGCCACCGCTCCCGCGGTCAGCCAGATCCAGGGTGAGCCCGACTTGATCCAGTCACGCATGTCGTGTCTCCGCGGGCCTCAGATGGTCTCGTACTTCTCGCGCAGCCGCTGGCGCACCAGCTCCGCCGCTGTGTTGACGACGAAGGTGAAGGCGAACAGCACCAGCGCCGACATGAAGAGAAGCCGGTAGTGCGTCTCGCCCACCCCGGCCTCGGGCATTTCGACGCCGATGTTGGCCGACAGGGTGCGGAAGCCGCTGAACATGCTGAAGTCCATGACCGCCGTGTTGCCGGTGGCCATCAGCACGATCATGGTCTCGCCCACCGCGCGCCCCAGGCCGATCATCACGCCCGAAAAGATGCCGGGGCTCGCCGTGAGCAGCACCACGCCCATCAGCGTCTGCCACGGGGTGGCTCCCAGCGCCAGCGACCCCGAGGTCAGGGTCTTGGGCACCGAGAAGATCGCGTCCTCCGCGATCGAGAAGATCGTGGGCGTGACCGCGAAGCCCATCGCGATGCCGACGACGATCGAGTTGCGCTGCTCGTACTTGATGCCCCACTCCTGGCTGAGCCAGTTCGGCAGGTCGCCGCCGAAGAAGGCGGCCTCGATCGGGTGCCCGACCTGGAACGAAAGCCACATCACCAGCGCCACCACCGGCAGCAGGATGGCGCCTTCCCAGCCCGGCGCCACGCGCGACCTGATGGCCGCGGGCAGCACGTGCCAGATGTAGGAGGCGCCAACCATGGATGCGGGCAACAGGAACACGGCAAGGAAGACGCCCGCCAGGTTGTTCTCCACCAGGGGCGCGAGCCACAAGCCGGCCAGGAACCCCAGGACGACCGTTGGCAGCGCCGCCATCACCTCGATGGTCGGCTTGACGATCTCGCGCATGCGGCGGGTCATGAAATAGGCGGTGAAGATCGCGCCGAGTATCGCCAGCGGTACGGAGAACAGCATCGCGTAGGTGGCGGCCTTGATGGTGCCGTAGGTGAGCGGCGCCAGGCTGAACTTCGGCTCGAAGTCCGGATTGGCGGCCGACGACTGCCAGACGTAGTCGGGCGCCTCGTAGCTCTCGTACCAGACCTTCTCCCAGAGGCTGGAGAAGGAGACCTCGGGGTAATGGTTCTCCACTCGCGCCGAGTACACCTTCCCCGCCTTGTCCTGCGCCAGGTAGCCGTTGCCGCGCGGCGGCACGCCAAGCGCCACCAGCGGCTGGTCGCTCAGCTTCTCCATGAAGAGCAGGCGTTCCGAGGTGGCGAAGTAGCTGCCGAGGTTGCCCTTCGCATCCCCGGCGATGAAGCCCTTGCGGAAGAACTCGGGGGCCAGGACGGTCACCTCGCCGGGCATCGGCGCGAAGCCGCGGATGCGCCTGAGCGCGAAGTCGGCGCCCTGGGTGCGTACCAGGAACCACTGGGAGAGCTGGCCCTTGTCGGTGCCGACGATGAGCGAGAACCCGCCGCTCAGCATGGCGAGCGCGGTGACGCGCTGGCCTTCCGGCGCGATGTCCACCGTCTCGAGCAGCGCGGGGTTTCCCTTGTCGCTGATGTTGTAGCGCGCGAGGCTGCGCTCCCCGTGCAGGACGTAGAGCTCGCGCTGCTTGTATTCGATGACCAGCTGCCGTATGCCGGCGGGCACGGGGGAGATCGCCGACTGCTGCACCTCGCTGGTCGCCGCGCCGGTGATCGGGTTCGTGGTGACCTTGACCGCCGAGACCAGCAGGCGGTTGTCGTCGGTCAGCGCCGCGATCGTGGAGCCGTCCTCCGACTGCTGCATGCCCAGCACGCGTATCGGCTTGCCCTCCGGATCCACGTCGACCGGCTTTTCGCCCAGGGGATAGCTCAATTCGGGCGTGATCAGGCGCTTGTTGCCGGGGAAGGTGACGGCGAACCCCTGCTTGACCAGGATCACCTGCCCGTTGGACAGGCCGAACGCCTGGCTGAACGTGCGCCGCTCGCCGATGCCGGCCGCGGTGACCTTCACGCCCTCGGGCAGCGGCAACTGCGTCTCCGAGAGCACCTCCCCGGTGTCGAACCTGAAGAAGGTGATGGAGCCCTGCGCGCCGATCCGCGACCCGATCTCGCGCTGCTCCTCGCCGGTATAGGCCAGTGTCGGCTGTCCGGTCTTCGCGGGTGTGGCGTACTGGTTGCGCAGGTCGACGGCGGGCGGCATGAACAGCGGAACGACCACGCTCGCGAGATAGAAGAAGATGGCCGACACGGCCACGATGACGCTGATGCCGCCCACCGTCATCATGTGCTTGAAGACGACGTCCGTCAGCAGGCGACGGCTCATCGCCTCGTTGACGCTGGCGGCGGTGGTGCTGGGCCTGGCGGGCGTGCTGGCGGTGTTCATCGGGTTCGACTCGGGCGGGCGCGAAAGCCAAGGGGGTGACAGCTCATGGCTGCCACCCCCACGGCGGGATGCATCGTGGCGGCTGCCCTATTTTGCGCGCAGCGCGGTGAACCGCGCCATACGGTCGGCGGGCTTGCCTTTCTTGTAGCTGTCCTTGTTCATCACCATGACGAGGGTCTCGCCCTTGGGACCGGAGCCGACGTCGGTGTAGCTGTAGGGCACCTCGCCGAAGGCCATGAAGTCCTTCATGTCCTTGAGGTCGCCGAACAGGTAGAACCGGCCGCTCTTGTAGGCCTCGCCGTAGAAGCCGCTCCCCGCGGGAAGCGCTCCGCCCAGCACCTGCTCGCCGCGGCTGGGCTTGTTGGCCTTGACGTCCGCGCTGGTGATGCCGAAGACCAGCGTCTTGCCGCCGGGTCCGGCGCCCACCTGCGTGCGCGTCAGCGCCACTTCGCCATGCGCGAGGAAGTCGAAGTAGTTCTTCGTGTCGCCGAACGCATGCACGCGGCCCGACTCGGGCAGCACCACGAACAGTTCGGCCGGGGCGGAGGCTGCCGCAGTGGGGGCCGCAGGCGCGGCCTGCGTCGTTGCCGGGACGGGGTCGGTGGCGCAGCCCGCGGCCAGGGCCGCGGCCGCGAGCACGGCGCCGATTCGAAGGGAGGTTTTCATCACGGGGATCTCCTGGCGCGGCCGGTCAGTTCAGCGCCGACAGGAAGCGGGTGGCGAGCGCTGCAGGCACGGGCACGAAGCCGTCCTTGATCGTCACTTCCTGGCCCTGCTTCGAGAGGACCATCCTGAAGAACTCGCGCTCCAGCGGCGCCAGCGGCTGGTTGGGCTTCTTGTTCACGTAGACGTAGAGGACGCGCGCCAGCGGGTAGGTGCCGTCGATGGCGTGCTTGGCGTCCGGCTCGACGAAGGGCTGGCCCTTCTTCTTGGAAAGCGGCAGCGCGCGCACGCCGGAAGTCTTGTAGCCGATGCCGGAGTAGCCGATCGCGTTGAGCTGCGTGGCCACGCTCTGGACCACGGAGGCCGAGCCGGGCTGCTCGGCGACGTTGCGCTTGAAGTCGCCCTTGCAGAGCGCCGTCTCCTTGAAGAAGCCGTAGGTGCCCGAGACCGAGTTGCGGCCGTAGAGCGCGACGTCGCGGCCGGCCCACTCGCCGGTCATGCCCAGCTGGCCCCACTTGGTGATGTCCGCGGCGGCCCCGCACTTGCGGCCCACCGACATGGCGGCGTCGATTTCCTCGAGGCTCAGGCCCTTGATGGGGTTGTCCTTGTTGACGTAGACGGCCAGGGCGTCGATCGCGACGCCGACGGCCGTGGGCTTGTAGCCGTGCTTCTTCTCGAAGCCCTCGATCTCGCGAGCCGTCATCAGGCGGCTCATCGGGCCGAAGTTGGAGGCGCCCTCGGTCAGCGCCGGGGGAGCCGTGGAGGAGCCCGCGCCCTGGATCTGGATGTTGACGTTGGGGTACAGGCGCTTGAATTCCTCGGCCCACAGGGTCATCAGGTTGTTGAGCGTGTCGGAACCGACGCTGGTGAAGTTGCCGGACACGCCGGCGGCCTTCTGGTAGGCCGGGAGGGCCGGGTCCACCTTCACGGCCTGGGCCAGGGCGCCGGTCGAGGCGAAGGAAAAGGCGGCCGAAAGGCCGAGCGCGATCAGGGTCTTGACGGGCTTCATGGGGGGGTGCTCCTGTAGGGCAGGTCGAAAGGATGGCGTGCGGCGAACCGATGCCGAATCCTGAACGACGGATGTGACATCCGCATGACAGAAGGCAGCGGAGCACACGGGAAACCGGCCCAGGCGCCCTGCTACCGGAAGTGCTCCCCCCCGAGCAGTTCCTGCCCGAGATAGCGACGGCGATATTCCTCGAAGGGAATGTCGTCCGCGGCCTCGATCTCGCGCTGCGCGGCGTGCGAGCGCTCGGCAATCCGGGCCTGCAGGGCCCCGGCCTCCGGCGCGAGCGGCCGGGCGAGGAGTTCCTCGCGATGCTGCCGCGACTTCGCGAGCCCGAACCCGGGGAAGGACCTGCCGTGCGCCTCGTCGGTCTCGCGCAGGACGCGGGCCGAGGGCAGCGTGGAAGGCTCGCCCAGCGCGCGTTGCGCGGCCGAAAGCACCCGGGCGTAGCCATCGCCGCCGTGGGCCGCGTCGAGGGATGCCGCGATGGGCTCGCACGCCTCCAGCAGCCGCGCCCCCCACTCGGCCGGCGCCACCGGCTCGCCCGCGCGGTCCAGGCGCGTGCCCGCCTCCCGGCCGGCCTCCGCGACGAGACTCTGGTTGCGCGCCATGGCGGCGATCTCCCGGGGCGAGTCCGGCGGGCTTTCGGAAAGCAGGCAGTGCAGCAGGAAGATGTCGACCAGGCGCATCGAGTCCGCGTCGATGCCGACCGGGTGGAACGGGTTCACGTCGAGGCAGCGCACCTCGATGTACTCGATGCCGCGGTGGCCCAGCGCGTGCAGCGGCCGCTCGCCCGGCGCGGGCGTGCACTTCGGCCGGATGGTGCCGTAGAACTCGTTCTCGATCTGCAGGAGCGTGGTGGCGAGCTGGAGATAGCTCTCTCCCTCGCGCACGCCGATCGCTTCGTAGGCCGGATACGGCTCGGAAAGTGCGCCGTTGAGGGCGAGCGCGTAGCCGCGCAGGTCGTTGAAGCTCACCGCAAGGGAAGCCTGCGCGTCGCTCTGGTAGCCCAGGCCGCCCATGCGCAGCGACGTCGCCCCGGGCGCGAACACGGTACCCGTCTCCCAGGCCGAGAGGCTGTGGCGGCGGCCGGCGACGAAGCTCCCGCAGGCAGCCGGCGCGCTGCCCAGGAGGAGCAGCAACAGCCACGAGTGGCGCCGGAAGTTGCGGATGAGGGCCATGTAGCGGCGGTCGCGGTATGAGCCCGCGGGCTCGCCGCCGCCGTCGGTCTCGCGCAGGTGGGCCCAGGCGGCCTCGGGCAGCGAGAAGTTGTAGTGGATGCCGGAGATGGCCTGCATGCGGCGGCCGTAGCGGCGCGAGAGCCCCTCGCGGTAAAGCGTCTTCATGCGCCCGACGTTGGACGTGCCGTAGCGGGCGATCGGGATGGCGTCGTCGGCCGGCAGCTTGCACGGCATGCTCGCGCACCACAGGAGCTCCTCGCCGATGTGCCGGTACACCGCCTGGTGGAGCTCGGTCAGCTCGCGCAGGCACCCGTCGATGTCGGTGTGGACCCCGGTGATGAGCTCGAGCTGGGACTCGCTGAAGTCGGTGGTGATGCGCGGGTGCGTGAGCGCCGAGCCCAGCCCCTGCGGATGGGGCGTGTCGGCGAGGGCGCCGTCGGCCCGGATGCGCAGGCCCTCCTTCTCGAGGCCGCGCTGCAGGCCCAGGAGGACCTCGGGGGGAAGCAGGTGCATGGCGCGGCGCCTAGCCGGCAACCGGCCGCGCGGGGTGGCGGAGCGCGTCGGCGATGGCCTCGGCGTGCGCGCGGACCTTCGCCGCGTCCTCGCCCTCGACCATCACGCGGATCACCGGCTCGGTACCCGAGGGGCGAAGCAGCACGCGGCCGCGGCCGGCGAGTTGCGACTCGACGCTCGCGACGGCTTCGTTCACGCGCGCGTCCGCCATCGCGTCCCGGCCGCGCTCCAGCCGCACGTTCACGAGCACCTGCGGCAGGAGCGTCAGGTCGCGCGTGTAGTCGCCGAGCGTCTGCCCGGCGGCGACCAGCGCCTCGAGGACCTGGAGCGCGGAGATGATCGCGTCTCCCGTCGAGTGGCAGTCGAGGCACAGGATGTGGCCGGAGTTCTCGCCGCCGCACTCCCAGCCCCGGTCGTGCAGCAGCTCGAGCACGTAGCGGTCGCCCACCTTCGCGCGCGCAAAGGGGATGCCCAGCTCGCCGAGGCGGCGCTCGAGCGCGAAGTTGGTCATGAGCGTGCCGGCCACGCCCCCGCGCAGGCGCCCGATCTCGTGGCGGTGCCTGGCGATCGCGTACAGGAGCTGGTCGCCGTCGAAGAGGCGGCCGTCGTGGTCGGCCATCGCCAGGCGGTCGCCGTCGCCGTCGAAGGCGATGCCGAAGTCGGCGCCGTGCTCCACCACCGCCCTGGCGAGCGTGGAAGGGTGCGTCGCGCCGCAGCCGTGGTTGATGTTCGTGCCGTTGGGGTGCGCGCCGATGGCCACCACCTCGGCGCCCAGCTCCTGGAAGACGCGGGGCCCCAGCCGGTAGCAGGCCCCGTGCGCGCAGTCGACCACGAGCTTGAGCCCGCGAAGCGTCCGGTGCTTGGCGAAGGTGCCCTTGCAGAACTCGATGTAGCGCCCCTCGGCGTCGTGCACGCGCTCGGCCTTGCCGAGTTGCGCCGATTCCCGCGTGACGAGCGGCTGGGCGAGGACCGCCTCGATCTCGTACTCGACCGCGTCGGGAAGCTTCGCGCCCTCGGCGGAGAAGAACTTGATGCCGTTGTCCTCGAAGGGGTTGTGCGAGGCGGAAACCATGATCCCCGCCGAGAGCCTCAGCGCCCGGGTGAGGAAGGCCACGCCGGGCGTGGGCATGGGACCGACCAGGAGAGTGTCCACGCCCGCGGCAGAGAGCCCGGACTCGAGCGCGGCCTCGAGCATGTAGCCCGAGATGCGCGTGTCCTTGCCGATGAGCACGGCCGGGCGGTCGCGGTGCGGAGGGGCGATGTCGGCCCGCGACAGCACCAGCCCGGCGGCGTAGCCCAGGCGCAGCACGAAGTCGGGCGTGATGGGCGACTCGCCCACTCGCCCGCGGATGCCGTCGGTGCCGAAGTATTTTCTTGTCATTTTTTCACTTGCCCCTCACCCCCGGCCCCTCTCCCAAGGGAGAGGGGAGCACATCAACTCAGGATCGGATGGTTCCCCGTTCCACTTGCAGAACCGGCTCCCCTCTCCCTCCGGGAGAGGGGCTGGGGGTGAGGGCCCGCAGCACCTTGAGCGCATCCACCGTCTCTCTCACGTCGTGGACACGCACGATCGAGGCCCCATTCTGAACCGCCAGCAGGGCCGCGGCAACGCTGCCGGCCACGCGATCCTCGACGGGCCGGCCGGTGATCTCGCCGATCATGCGCTTGCGCGACAGCCCCGCGACGACCGGGTAGCCCGTGGCCGC
>JAABQW010000098.1 GCA_011391275.1 Betaproteobacteria bacterium | reverse complement strand
GCCGAGGTGCGCGCCGCCGCAGCCGACAGCTTCGACGCCGCGCCGGCCACGCAGCGCCTGTACGCGCTGGGTCCCCTGCTGAGCGACCCGGTGCGTGGCGTGCGCATCGCCGCGGCACGCGGCCTGTCGTCGTTGCCGGCGGCGCAGATGGACGCGGCGCTGCGCCCGGCCTTCGAGGCTGCGCTGGCCGAGTACATCGCCGCGCAGAACGTCTCGCTCGACATGCCCGGCGCGCGGCTAAACCTGGCCGTGGTGCATCAGAACACCGGCCGGCTCGACCTGGCCGAAGCGCATTACCTGGCCGCGTTGAAGATCGACCCCGATTTCACGCCGGCGCGCGCCAATCTCGCGCAGTTCTACAACCAGGCCGGCCGCAACGCCGACGCCGAGCGCGTGCTCACCGATGGCCTGAAGCGCCAACCCGCCCTCGGCGAGCTGCAGTATTCGCTGGGCCTGCTGCTGGCAGAGGAGCGGCGCCTGCCCGAAGCCGCCAAGGCGCTGGGCCGGGCGGCGCAGTTGCTGCCCGAGCGGGCCAGGGTGCACTACAACCTGGGACTGGCCCTGCAGCAACTGGGACGGCGCGAGGCGGCCGAGAAAGCCCTGCTGCGCGCCCAGCAGCTGGCCCCGCAGGACGCAGCCACGCTCTACGCGCTGGCAGTGCTCTACGCCCAGGGCGGCCAGCGCGCGCTCGCGCTTCAGTGGGCCGAGAAGCTGCAGGCGCTGAACCCTGACGACCTCCAGGTGCGGCAGTTCGTCGAGCGTCTGCGCCAACAGGGCTGAACTGGCGGGCAGCCGGAGATCAGCCTGATGATCGGCATCGCCTTCCTCAGTTCGTGCCTTCTGGCCGCGGACCTGCTCACGCCATTCGCGAGCGGCGCTTCCACGCGATCGCCGCGATGCAGAAGGCGAGCAAGGCCAGCATGAAGGGCGAGAGCGTCGGGACCGTGATCGGATCAAGCACGGCGGTCGCGGAAGGGGCATAGAAGTAGTAGCAGCGTACCGTCTCGCCGTCGGGAAGTGCGATCGAGGTGGACGCGCCGCTGAAGGACCAGTGCTGCTCGCCGCTCGAGGAAACGCACTGCTGGTACTGGAAGGTCCAGCCGGCCGGCGGCAACTGGGGCGTGATGGTGTAGGTCGCCGGTGCCAGGTTCTGCTGCGGGGACCGCCCGAGCGAGACGTCCGTCACGAAGGGCGTGGTCGCGATCGCCAGGCTCGAGACGGTCGGGAAGTTGGTGAGGTTGAACCGGAACTGGTCCTGGCCGAGGAAGCTCACCGCGCTCACGACGATCGTGCCCGTCGTCGCATTCGTCCAGGTGCAGGAGACGGTCTCGCCAGGAGCGAGCCGGATGAATGCGCCGCCGTCGGCCGGGCTCGTCGACGAGTTGCCGGTCGGATCGTTGCACGCGATGGAGACGAGCCGGAAGCCGTTGACTGGCCCGCTCTCGGTGATGAGGTAGTCGCCCGTCGGCACGTTCTCGAACACCCGGCTGTCGCTGCCGTTCGCGATCGTGGGCGCGAGCGTGAAGACCTGTGCCGGCACGAGCGCCGCGGGCGCGCTGAACGCGAACGTCGAGGTGGCCTCGCCGCGGATCGCCTTGGTCACCACGATGCGCCCGAGCTTCTCGTCCGTGAAGGTGCAGCGCACCCGCTCGCCGGCTGCGATCGCCACCGTGGCCGTGGCGGTGGCGAGGTTCGTCGTGCTCGTGCCCGTGCAGGCGAGCCCTGTGAGCTGCCAACCCTCGGGCACCACTTCCCGGACGACGTGCGTGCCGGCAGGCACCGTGATCGCGTATTCCGGAAGGGTGCGCAGGCGCGTGTCGATCTGGAAGTCCTGCACGCCCGTGAACGCGAAGACGCCCGCGCCGCCGACGCTGATCTTTCTCACCACGATCGTCGCCGAGGAGGGCGTGTTCGTGAACGTGCAGGAAGCGGCCTGGCCCGCGGCGAGCGTCACGTTGGCGGTGGTGTCGCCCGGTTCGAAGCCGTTCGTGGGACCGACGGCCGCGCCCGTGAGGGTCGTGGTACCGCCCGCGCAGGCGATATTCGAAAGCGTCCAGCCATCGGGCACGACCTCCGTCACCGCGTAGGTTCCGGGCGTGACGGAGACGGTGCGCGTCTCGCCGTCCGCGTAGTCACCCGCGATGGTGGAAGGACCCTGGAAGGCGAACGTGTCGCCCGCGGCGACGGCGGGCGCGCTCTTCGTCACGGTGAGGGTCCCCTGCTGCTGGTGCTGGAACGTGCAGGCGACGTCGTCGCCCGCGAGCAGCGTGAGGTCGAGCTGCCCCGTGGCGAGGCTCGTGACGGCGCTGCCCGTCCCGGTGCAGGAGACCGAGGCGAGCCGCCAGCCGGCGGGCGTGGTGGAGACGACGCGCACGGCGCCGGGCGCGAGGCCAGCGAACGAAACGCGGTCGGCCGGCGCGGGCGTGCCGTCGTTCACTAGCGAAAAGCTCGCGGGGATGCCGGTCCCCTGGGCTGCGAAGGCGAAGGATTGCGCCGCGTTGGGCACGGCGTCCTCGACGATCGTGAGCCGCGCCGCCTTCGTGTTGGCGAACGTGCACGCCACGCTGTCGACGTCGAGTCCCGTCTGGCCGAGGTTCACGGTCACGCCGTTCGCGACGGGTGTGATCGTCGTGTTCGATCCCGACACCACGGAACACTGGACTGTCGGAGGCGAGAGCCAGCCGGCCGGAACGCCTTCGGTGATCGTGTAGGTGCCGGGAAGCAGCGCGGTCAGGTTTCGCGATCCCGCGCCGGACACCGTGGCGATGGGGAAGTTGGACGGATTCGTGGGCGAGGCGGCGATGCCACCCGAATTGGCGAACGCGAACGTGTCGTCGCCGCCATCGGCCAGCTTCGTGATGCCGATCGACCCTGCGGCCACCTGCGCGTTCACGAAGAGGCACGTGAGTTGCTCGCCGGGCTGAAGGCTCGGCGTCACCGTGCGGTTGGCCAGGTCGACCGTGGTGCGGTCCCCGGGATTCGCGGCCAGCCGGTCCGAGCACAGGATGAGCGGCGTCGACCAGCCGGGCACGGCAGCTTGGGCCACGGAGTAGGCACCGCCCGCGGCCACGTCCGTGAAGACGCGCGTGTTCGCCCCGGTTCCATCGTCGAACAGCGTGAAGTTCGCGAGTCCCGTTCCCGCCACCGTGTACGCGAAGGGCTGCGCCGCCTTCGGCAGCGACACCTCCACGACCTTGAATTGCGCGAGCCGCCGGTTGTTCACCGTGCAGATCACGCGCTGGCCGGCCCCGGGCACGAAGGTGCGGCCATTCGCGATCGGCACGCCCACGCTGGCATTGGTCACCGCATCGCGGCACGTGGTCGCCGCGAACTCCCATCCGGCCGGCACGGTCTCGGCATACGAGAACGAGACGCCCGGGGTGACGGACGCGAAGGTGGTCGCGTCCTGCCCGAAGCCGCCCACGGTCGTGATGGAGAAACCTGCCGTGCCGGTGAAGTTGAAGGTGCCGTCGCCGCCCTGCGTCACTTTCTCGATGACCACGCTCGCGTCGGCCCGGTTGGCGAAGGTGCACGTGACCGTCTCGCCCGCGGCGAGGTTGATGGTGGCCGTCGAGCCTGCGCCCGTACTGTTGCCCGTCGGATCGACGCAGGTGATCGAGGTGAGCGCCCAGCCCGGCGGCACGCTTTCCGTCACGGTGTAGGCGCCGGCCGCGAGCCCGGTGAAGGACTTTGTCGGCGAGAGGCCCCCGCTCGTCGCCAGCGAGAAGGCCGTGAGACCGACGCCCGCGGTCGAGAAGGGGAATGACGCATTGCCCCCTGTCGTCGTCTTCACGATGTTGATGGTCCCGGTGGCGGGGGCGACCTTCGTGTTCGTGAACGTACAGGTGACGGTCTCGCCGACGGCGAGGTCCACCGTGGCGGACTTGCCCGGGAGGCTCGTGGTCGTGCCGCCCGTCGGATCCGTGCAGGCGATGTTCGTGAGAGTCCAGCCGGCAGGGACGACTTCGGTGACGCTGTGGCGCCCGGCCGACAGGTTGCCGATGAGTTGCTGGCCCGTGCCGCCCGTGGTGGTCACGGTGACGTCCTGCTGCGCGACGATGAAGGGGAAGGCGTCGTCGCCGCCCACGGTGTTCTTCACCACGCGGATGGCCGAGGCTGCCTTGTTGGTGAAGGTGCAGGTGACGCGGCTTTGCGCGCGATCGAAGGGAACGGTCACCCGCCGGTTGGCAGCGTCGATCGTGGCGATGGCCTGGCCTCCGTCCACCGTCGTGCAGGCGATTTCGGCGGAGGGGTCGAAACCGGCCAGGAGCGACTCGGTGACCGTGACGGACGAGGGCGTCGCGCCGAGCGGGCCCGTGGTGATCGCCTGCTGCTGGCCGTCGGAGAGGCTGAAGGCCGTGGGCGAGGCTCCCGTGGCCACGAACGCGAATGCGCCGGGCGGCGCGGCCGGCAGCGTTCGCTTCACGATCGTGAGGCTGCCCACGACCTGCACGGGGACGTCGAGCCCGGCGCTAGCGTTGCACTTGGACGAGGTTCCGGCCTCGACCCACGCGGCGGGCGGCGCCTGGCAGGTGGCACCTGCATTCTGCTGCCAGGTGACCGTGGCCGGCAGCTTCAGGCGCCCGTTCTGGTCCGGCAAGCACAGCACGCTCACGGTCCCGAGGTCAACGGTGGCGACCGAGTTGCTCTTCTCGATGTCCCCGCACGCGTTGCCGTCGAAGTCGGCCAGCGGAGGCGGCGAGGTCGGGATCCCGAACACGGCGCAAAGCGCGCTGCCGCCCTCGCCGATGCTGATCTCGGGGGGCTTGCCGTCCCTCGCGACGAAAACGCCGACGTCATAGCGCGAGTTCGCGTTCGAGCGCAGTTGCACGGAGAGCCCGAGATTCACGGTCGTACCGGCCACGCATTGCGTGACGCCGTTGGTCACCACCACCTGCGCGATAGCCACGTCGTTGGCCGAGCAGCCGAGCGTTCCCGTGCGCGTGCCTGCGCATAGGGTGGTCGGATAGGGGCCGGCCGCGAAGGCCGGGAGTGCAAGGGCAAGGGTGAGAGCGAGGAGGCCGGCGGCGGCGGCGAGGCGCGAGGCGGTCGGGACGGTCAAGAAGGCAACTTTCAGGTGTGCGGTATCGAATGGTACTGAAATCGCGCCAGGCCCGCTCTTCGACGGGAATCAACAGCAGACCCATCCCAGTGCCTCCTAGTAGTCTCGGTGCAACCTACCGGAGGGACTCAGGGGCTCGTGCAACGCCAGTGCAACCTCTGGCGCGATCTTCGGGGACTCCCCCAGATCCTCCCGGATCAGGAAAGTCACTATAAAATCAGCAAGAAAAAAGCCCCGGAGTCGGGGCTTAAGGATAGGGCTGGCGGAGAGAGAGGGATTCGAACCCTCGATGCAGGTTTAAGCCCACATAACGCCTTAGCAGGGCGCCACCTTCGGCCACTCGGTCATCTCTCCGGTGCGTCGATTTTACCACGCGCCCCGGGCG
>JAABQW010000097.1 GCA_011391275.1 Betaproteobacteria bacterium | reverse complement strand
CGCGCGAGGAGCGCCTCGCGGTCCGGGCTCGCCGCCGCGGCGGCGGCCGTCGGCGTGGCCGCGCGCAGGTCGGCGACGAAGTCGGCGATGGTGAAGTCGGTCTCGTGGCCCACGCCGCTCACCACGGGAATGGCGGAGGCCGCGATCGCGCGCGCCACCTGCTCCTCGTTGAACGCCCACAGGTCCTCGAGGCTTCCGCCGCCGCGCGCGACGACGAGCACGTCGCACTCGCGCCGGGCGTTGGCCGTCTCGAGGGCCCGCGCGATTCCCCGGGCCGCCCCCTCGCCCTGCACGAGGGTCGGGTAGAGGATCACCGGCACCATGGGGGCGCGGTGCGCGAGCGTGGCGAGGATGTCGCGAAGCGCCGCGGCCGCCGGAGACGTGACGATGCCGATGGCGCGGGGGAAGGCGGGAAGCGCGCGCTTGCGCGACGCCTCGAAGAGCCCTTCCTTGCCCAGCCGCGCCTTGAGCTTCTCGAAGGCCTCGAAGAGGGCGCCCAGCCCGGCGTGGCGCATCTGCTCGACGGAGAGCTGGTAGGCGCCGCGCGGCTCGTAGACGGTGACCTTCGCCCGCACCTCCACCTTCAGGCCGTTCTCCGGCCGGAAGTCCAGGTACTGGGCGCGGCCCTTGAACATGGCGCAGTCGACGGCCGCGCCCTCGTCCTTCAGGACGAAGTACCAGTGGCCCGAGGAGGCCAGGGTGGCGCGCGAGATTTCCCCGGAAACCCAGACCAGCCCGAACTGGTTCTCGAGAATCTGCCGGGAACGGCGGTTGAGTTCCGTGACGGAGAGGGGCGCGGAGGGGGGAAGGCTCGCCATGGAGCCGCATCGTAGACGCTTTCCCGGGGCACCGCGACCGGTGGCTATCCACCGTCCCGCGTGGATCGCCGGGCGGAAACGGCGAGCCCGGCGCACGCTTCCACTTGACAGGGGAAAAAAACTGTAAGTGTTTGATTAATAGAGATGATCGCGGCGCGCTCAAAAAATGAGCGGAGGAAAAAAAAGCCTTACGGGAACACGACTTGGAGAACGCCTCCGGCAAGCACCCACAGGGTTATCCACAGCCTCTGTGGATGAATTGCGACACCTGTCTCCAGCCCCCTCGGGGGGCGCCTGTCACGCGAGAATCGACGCCGGTTTTCGGGCGATTTCGGCCGCGAGGCCGCGCCATTGCTGGATTCGCCCGCGGCGGGTGCGCAGCGACTTGAAGTGAATTCTCACGAGCCTTGTGGCCGCGCACTCAAAAGGCCACTAGGGCTTGTGGAACGCGGGTGGGCAGGGGAAAATGCGCACGCGATTTTCTCGCCGAGGAATACCACGCGTGCTGTCCATCATCGAAGCGGCCGGCTGGCCGATCTGGTTCATCATCGTCACCTCCATCGTCGCGCTGGCAATCATCGGGGAACGCTTCTGGTCCCTGCGCGTCTCCGTGGTGGCACCCCGCGACCTCCTTCCCGCGACGATCCGCGAGTACCAGTCCAAGGGCGTGACGCAGGACCTCCTCAACCGGCTGCAGCAGGGCCCGCTCATCGGCCGCATCTTCGCGTCGGCGCTCGCCAACGAGAAGAGCCCGCGCGAGGTGATCAAGGACGCGGTGGAGGATTCCGGGCGCGCGGTGCTGCTCGAGCTCGAGCGGTTCCTCAACACGCTGGGCACGATCGCCACCGTGTCCACCCTGCTGGGGCTCTTCGGCACGATCGTCGGCATGATCGAGATCTTCGGGTCGCAGACGCCGACGGGCGGCAACCCCGCGCAGCTCGCCCACGGCATCTCGGTGGCGCTCTACAACACGCTCTTCGGCATAGGGGTCGCCATCCCGGCGGTGATCTTCTACCGCCACTTCAGGAACCGCGTGGACGTCCTCATCGTGGACATGGAGAGCCAGGCGATCAAGCTGGTCGAGATCCTGCGCGGCGAACGTCGCGCATGAATTTTCGCCGGGGAAGGGGGCGCGAGGAGCCGGAGATCAACCTGATCCCGCTCATCGACATCCTGATCGTCGTCCTGATCTTCCTCTTCCTCACCACGACCTACAGCCGCTTCGCCGAGCTGCAGATCAACCTGCCGGAGTCGGCCGCGGAGAAGTCGCCCGACCGGCCGCAGGTCCTCGCCGTGGCGGTGGACGCGAACGGGCGCTACGCCATCAACGGCACGGCCGTCTCCTACGACAGCCCCGCCGGGCTCGCCTCCCGCCTGCAGGAGGCCGCCAAGGGCGCCAAGGAGCCGGTCGTTTCCATCAGCGCCGATGCCGCCGCGACCCACCAGTCCGTCGTGAACGTGATGGAAGCGGCGCGCCTGGCGGGCTACAACCACATCTCCTTCACCACCCAGTCCCGCAGGTAGGGACCGGGGTTCCCGCGCGGCACCGGCAATGCGCGCCTGGCTAGAAGGGGAATGGCAGCGCCTGGGCGGCGGCGCGCTCGTCTTCCTGCCCTTCGCGATGGCCTTCCGCGCCGTCTCCGCGCTGCGCCGCGCGTTGTACCGCGCCGGCATCCTGCGCTCCTGGAAGGCGCCCGTTCCCGTGATCGTGGTCGGCAACATCACGGCCGGCGGCACGGGCAAGACGCCGCTCGTGATCGCCGTGGTGGAGGTGCTGCGCGCGGCCGGGAGGAACGCGGGCGTGGTCTCGCGCGGGTACGGACGCGTGCCGCCCACCGATGCCGACCCGCGCGGCGTCGTGCGCGTCCTGCCGGGGGTCGCCACGCCCGAGTTCTTCGGCGACGAGCCTGTCCTCATCGCGCGGCGCACGGGCGTGCCCGTCTACCTTTCGCCGGACCGCCCCGCGGCGGTTCGCGCGCTGCTGGCGGCGCACCCGGAAGTCGACGTGATCGTGAGCGACGACGGCCTGCAGCACTACGCGCTGGGGCGCGACGTGGAGATCGCCGTCGTCGACGGAGAACGCGGCTTCGGCAACGGCCTGCCCCTGCCGTCGGGGCCGCTGCGCGAGCCCGTGGCGCGGCTGCGGGAAGTCGACTGCGCGGTGGTCAACGGCGGAAATTCCGACCGCGTGCCGGCCCCGCGCCAGTTCGCGATGACGCTCGCCGGCGAGTGCTTCGTGTCCTTCTCCGGCCAGGAGCTGCCGCCGCCGGAGTTCGCGCTCGCCGCGCGCGGGCGGCGCGTCGCGGCAGTGGCGGGCATCGGCAACCCGGGCCGTTTCTTCGCGCACCTCGACCGCCTGGGCGTGGGGGCGCAGCGCCACGCCTTCCCCGACCACCACCACTACCAGCCGGGCGACCTGCGCCTGCCGGGCGCCGAGGTCATCGTCATGACCGAGAAGGATGCCGTAAAATGCGCGGCATTCGCGGATGCGCGGATGTGGTTCCTCCGCGTCGATGCGGCCCTGCCGCCGGAATTCGGCTCCTTCCTCCTCGAACGACTCGCCGCCCGGAAAGACCCCTGATGGACCCCAAGCTCCTCGAGATCCTCGTGTGCCCCATCTGCAAGGGCCCGCTGGTGCATCGCCGCGAGGCGCGCGAGCTCGTCTGCCGCGCCGACCGCCTTGCCTTCCCCGTTCGCGACGACATCCCGGTCATGCTGGAGGAGGAGGCGAGGAAGCTCCCCCCGGAGGAGGAAGCCTGAAGGCGCCGGGCGGGAGTTTCCGGAAGCCCCTCCGATGAAGACCCTCGCCTTCAGGGTGATCATCCCGGCGCGGCTGCGCTCCACGCGCCTGCCGGGCAAGATGCTGGCCGACATCGCCGGCAAGCCCATGGTCGCGTGGGTGGCGGAGCGGGCCGCCGAAAGCGGCGCCGCTGAAGTGGTGATCGCCACGGACCACGCCGACATCGCCGACGCCATGGCCGGGCTCGGCTGGCGCGTCTGCACCACCTCGACCTTGCACGCCACGGGCACCGACCGGCTGGCCGAGGCCGTCGACCTCCTGCGGCTGGAGGACGACGAGATCGTGGTCAACGTGCAGGGCGACGAGCCGCTCATCGACCCGCTCCTCATCCGCGCCGTGGCGCGCGAGCTGGCGCTGCGCCCCAAGGCCTCGATCGCCACGGCGGTGCACCCGATCGCGACGGCCAAGGCCTTCTTCGACCCCAACGTCGTGAAGGTCGTGCACGACACGGACGGGTACGCGACCTACTTCTCGCGCGCCCCCATTCCCTACGCGCGCGACGCCTTCGCCGAATCGAAGGGAAAGCTCCCGCCCGGGTTCCCGGCGCTGCGCCACATCGGCATCTATGCCTACCGGGTGGCCTACCTGCGCAAGTTCGCGGCCCTCTCGCCCACGCCGGCGGAGCGCTTCGAGGCGCTGGAGCAGCTGCGGGCGCTGGGCCACGGGCACCGGATCGCGGTGGCGTTCTGGAGCGAGCCGGTCGAGGCGGGCGTGGATACCCCCGAGGACCTGGCCCGCGTGCGGAAGGCGCTTGGCGGAGATTCGGGCTGATACCCCCGGGGGACGGGCGGGCCGCGTTTGACCCGGTCAGCCCCGGGCAGCGATAATTGAGCGCTTTTCCAAAAGAAACCCCTCTGAGGGAGGCAGGCCCATGCGCCTGATCTTGTTGGGTGGCCCGGGCGCAGGCAAGGGCACCCAGGCCGGCTTCATCACGCAGAAGTACGCGATTCCGCAGATTTCCACCGGGGACATGCTCCGATCGGCCGTGAAGGCGGGAACGGCCCAGGGACTCGCGGCCAAGGCGATCATGGACCGCGGCGAGCTCGTCTCCGACGACATCATCGTCTCGCTGGTGAAGGAAAGGATCCAGGCGCCGGACTGCGCGCGCGGGTTTCTCTTCGACGGCTTCCCGCGCACGATTCCCCAGGCCGAGGCCCTGAAGGCTTCCGGCATCGACGTGGACCACGTGGTCGAGATCGCGGTCGAGGACGCGGCCATCATCGACCGCATGTCCGGCCGGCGCGTCCACCTGCCGTCCGGGCGCACCTACCACGTGAAGTACAACCCGCCGAAGGTCGCCGGCAAGGACGACGCGACCGGCGAGGACCTCATCCAGCGCGCCGACGACACGGAGGAGACGGTGCGCCACCGCCTGGAGATCTACCACCAGCAGACGATGCCCCTGGTCGAGTACTACGCCCGCTGGTCCGCGACCCGCGACCCGCACGCGCCCAAGTGCCACCGCATTCCCGGCGACGGCACGGTCGAGCAGGTCCGCGACCGCATCTTCGCCGCCCTCGGCTGAGGAGCGAACCATGCCCCGCAATGCCTTCTATGCCCAGTCCGGCGGCGTCACCGCGGTGATCAACGCGAGTGCCGCGGGCGTGATCGAGACGGCGCGCCGCCACAAGTCGAAGATCGGCAAGGTCTACGCGGGGCGCAACGGCATCATCGGCGCCCTCACCGAGGACCTCATCGACACGAGCCGCGAGCCGGCCGCCAACATCCGCGCGCTCATGCACACGCCGGGCGGTGCCTTCGGCTCCTGCCGCTACAAGCTCAAGGGCGTGGAGAAGGGCGGCCACGAGTACGAGCGCCTCATCGAGGTCTTCAAGGCGCACGACATCGGCTATTTCTT
>JAABQW010000096.1 GCA_011391275.1 Betaproteobacteria bacterium | reverse complement strand
GCCCTTCGTGCGCAGCAGCATCGCCATGAAATAGTTGAGGGGCGGGTACGAAGGCTGTTCCTTGACGAGCGCCTCGTAGGCCCTGAGCGCCTCGTCGAGCTCGCCCGCCTGGTGCGCGGCGAGCGCGGTGCGGAAGGCCGTCTGGAACTCGTCCACCGTGAGGGCGCCGGCCTCCCCGAGGCGCACGCCCTTCCGTGCGAGGGCGCCCAGGTAGGCGCGCTCCAGGCTGCGCACGTAGTCCCCGAGGCCGGCCTCGCGCGCCCGGCGCGTCGCCGCGTCCACCCTGGCGACCACCCCGGCGCGGAAGGCGGCATCGCGGGCCATGCGCACGGCGAGCGCCACGTAGTCGTCCTCGCTTCGGGCCACGAGTTCGTCGAGTCCCAGGTGTCCGAGGATGCTCGCGCTGGTGCGCTCCGAGTGCCGGCGCCCGGCCAGCGCCACGACGGGCACGCCGCCGTCCAGTGCCGCGAGCGTAGTGTCGCCGCCGCTGTAGGGGAACGTGTCGAGGACGGCGTCGAGCACCGCGTTGCGCGCCCGGCGCGTCTCGTCGTCCTTGCCCGCCGGCAGGAACGCCACGCGCCCGGGCCCCACGCCGGCCCGCGCCGCGGCGGCGAGCAGGTACTTCTCGTCGAGCGGGTTGAGCGGGGAGAAAGCGAGGACCGCCTCGGGCAGTTCCCGGAAGATCCTTTCCCAGGCCGCCAGGAGCCGCGGCGAGAGCTTCATGAGGTTCACGAACTCGCCGAAGACGAACTTGCCCTCGAGCCCGAAGCGCGCCTTCGCGAACCCCGCGTCGGGCGCCGCCGGCACGTGGTGGAAGGGAAAGACGCAGCCGTCCATGAAGAGAAGCTTCTCGACCTGGAAGCGCTCGTTCTCCGGGTCGTCCGCGAGCCGGTCGGTGAGCTTGAAGTCGACCTCGTCGAGCCCGACGCAACCGTGGTAGCCGAGGTGCGTGATCACCACGCGGGCCGGCTTGTGCGCGAGGATGCCCGGGCGGGCGCCCTGCGTGTGGCCGGTGAGGTCGACCAGGATGTCCAGGTCGTGGTCCGCGATGAGGCGCGCGGACTGCTCGTCCGTCATCGCGGAGACGTTCACGAACCGCGTCGACAGGTCGCGGAACGCGGCGGTGTGCGCGTCGTCGTGGCGCGGGTCGGTGAGGGAGAACGCGTAGAGGTCGAAGCGCTCGCGGTCGTGCAGGCGGAAGACGCTCAGCATGAGCTTCCCCATCACGTGCGCGCGGAAATCCGGCGACAGGTAGCCCAGGCGAACCCGGGAGCCCCGCGTGCGCTTCATCTGGCCCGAGTAGTTCTCGAACCCCTTCCGGCGCATGAGCGACTGGTAGCGCCGGTAGAGGCCGCCGATCTCCTCCTGCGGGACGTCGAAGTACTGGATCTGCCCGATGACCTCCGCCACCTGCGTGGGCTCGGCCTTTTCGAAGGGCCAGCGCAGGCACAGGTCCACGTAGCGGCGCTCGCGCTGCGCGTCGCCGAGGATCCGCGACATCGTGAGGCCGGCCAGCGCCAGCTCCGGGCAGGCGGGCGCGACGGGCTCCCAGGCGAGGAATGCCTCGGCGGCCTCCTCGATGCGGCGCAGTCGCATGAGGCCCTGGTACAGGTAGTCCCACGCATCGGGATCGGCCGGGGCGAGCGCATGCGCGGCGCGCAGCGACTCGACGCTCTGCGTCCAGCGGTCCGTCCGGCGCAGCAGCAGGCCCAGGTTGTAGTGCGCCTGGAAGAGCCCCGGGTTCAGGCGGACGGCGTCGCGGAAGGCGCGCTCCGCCTCCTCGAACCGCTTCATCTCCTGCAGGCAATTGCCGAGGTTCACGCGCGCCTCGGCGAACGAGGGGTTGAGCTGCGCCGCACGAGCGTAGGCGGCGGCGGCCTCGTCCCAGCGCTTGAGGTGTTGCAGCGCAAACCCAAGGTTGTACTGGGCGCCGAAGTCGCCCGGCGCCTGCTGCACGAGGGCGCGCAGCACGAGCAGGGCTTCCTGCACGCGCCCGGCGCGCATGAGGGTGGAGGCTTCGCGGCGAAGGTCGAGGGGGGCGAGCGCGGCCATGGTCAGTCCGGGGGCGCGTGCCAGGCGTGCTCCAGCCGCACGAGCCCGTAGTCGCGGGTGGCGCCGCGCACGGTGAACCCCGCCTCGACGGTGTCGTAGAGCCTCAGGCCCTCCGGGTCGAGGGCGTGGGCCCTGAGCACGTACTTGCCGGGAATGAGCGGGCACCGGGGAAAGCGCACGCCGAAGGCGTAGCGCTGCGGGCCGATCCGGCGGGGCGCGTAGCCGCGCTCGTCGGAATGGGTGCCGTACACCGGCGTGCCGTCCGCCCGCACGATGCCCACGAGGGCCACGGGCGGGCGGTCGTCCGGCGAGTAGATCTCGATGCGCACGTCGAGCGGCTCGTCCATCGCGAACTCGGCGCAGGGAGCGCCGCGGTCATCGTGCGTGGAAACCGAGCGAACGGCGAAGTAGTCGCCCGCGTAGGCGACGCGGTCGCCGAACGGGGACTCCGTGCGGCGCTTCTCCTCGTGGTAGGCGAGGTAGTCCTGGGTCACGGAGAAGCTGTCGCCGTAGGCTCGCAGGCGCCCCTGGTGCAGCCAGGCGGCCTTCTGGCACAGCGTCTGGACATGGTACATGCCATGCGAGCAGAGCAGCAGCGTGCCCCCGTCCGCGAGGTAGTCCTCCATCCAGCGGATGCACTTGCGCTGGAAGGACTCGTCGCCGACCGCGAGCACCTCGTCGGTGATGAGGACGTCGGGCTCCAGCGCCGTGGCGATCGCGAAGCCCAGGCGCACCACCATGCCCGACGAGTAGTGCTTCACGGGCTGATCGATGTGGGCGCCGATGTCGGCGAACGCGATGATGCCGGCGATGCGGCTTTCAACCTCGCCTCGCGACAGGCCCGCCAGCGCGGCCGAGAGGGCGATGTTGTCGCGGCCCGTGTAGTCGGGGTGGAAGCCGCTTCCCAGCTCCAGCAGCGCGCCCACGCGCCCGTTCACGGTGGCGGTGCCGCGCGTCGGCCGCACGACTCCGGCGATCACCTTGAGTAGCGTGGACTTGCCGGCCCCGTTCTCGCCGACCAGCCCGAGCGACTCGCCGCGCTTGACCTCGAGGCTCACGCCGTCGAGGGCACAGAGGTGCTCGACGACGCCGCCACCGGTCACGAGCGAGAGGAGGGTGCGCAGCCGCCCGGCGCCCGTCGATACCATCGGGTAGTCCTTGCCGACGCCGGCGAGCGAGATGAGGGTGTCGCTCACAGCAGGTCCTCGAAGTACGGGGAAAGCCGCCGGAAGACCCACAGGCCCGCCACCAGCACGACAAGGGACGCGGCGAGCACCGCGAGGTCGGCGGCCTGCCAGCCGCCGCCCACGAAGACGTCGCGGTAGCGCGCCACGACGTAAGCGAGCGGGTTCATGGCGAGCCAGCCCCGGTAGGGTTCGGGCACCATGCCGATCGGATAGACGATGGGGGTAGCGTAGAAGATCGCCATGAGGACGAGCCCGAGCGCCTGCTCGACGTCGCGCAGGACGACGTGGATCGCCGCAAGGAACGCGCCGATTCCCACCGTGAAGGCGAACTGCGCCGCCAGCAGCGGGAGCGCCAGGACGAGGCCCGTCCAGCGGATGGGCTCGCCCCAGAGCGCGAGGGCCACGAGGACGGCCACCCAGCCGGTCGCGTGGACGGCGAAGGAAGCGCCGACCGAGGCCAGGATGAGAAGCTCGTGCGGGAAGGCGACCTTGCGGATGAGGCTCGCATTGCCCGGGATGCTCGCCACGGCGCGCTGCAGCCCCTCGGCGAACATGAACCACGGCCACAGCGCGATCGCGAGGAAGCCGGCGAAGCGAAGGCCGCCGAGCGCGCTTTCCGGAACGCGCAGGATGAACCCGAACACCGCCGCGAAGATCGCCAGCTGCGCGAGGGGGTGCACCAGCGCCCACGCAAGCCCACCGGCGGCGCCGGCGTAGCGGCTGGTTATCTCACGCCGCAGGAAGTTCGCGAGCAGCCAACGCCAGGAATGCGCGGGGCGCGACTGCATGGGACATCAGCCCGGGCGCTTGGGGCCAGGCTGCGGAGCCGGTGCGTTGATGTCGGTCTTGAGGGCCTGGATGGCGTCGAGCTCGAGCTTGAGGCCCGGGTCCTCCGTGATGCGATCGATGAGCCCCTTTCGCTGCTGCTTGAGCCAGTCTTCCTTCAGCTCCGCCATCAGGCTCGCGCGAATCTCGGAAAACGCGAACTGCCTGCCCTTCCTGACGCTTTCGAGGCGAATGACGTGATAGCCGAAGTTGGTGAGCACGGGCTGGCTGAGCTCGCCGGGCTTCATCGTGCCTACGGCTTCCGCGAAGGCTGGCGCAAGCTGGTCGATCATCAACGGGCCGACGTCGCCTGCGTTGCGGGAGACGCTCGGGTCGTCGGAGTATTTCTTCGCGACCTCGGCGAAGGGCTTGCCGGCCAGCACTTCGGCGCGCGCCTCCATCGCCCGGGCCTTGGCGGCGTCGCCGGTCCGGCACTTCGTGTCCACGAGGATCTGCATCGTGTGCACGACGTCCTTCTCGGCGTACTTCCCCGGGGAGGCCCTGTAGAGCTCCTCCGCGCGCTTCGTGAAGTCCGGGACCTTCAGCGCCGCCTCCGACCTCTCGAGGCGATGGCGGGCGAGGACCTTTCCCGCAGTCGCGGCGATCTCCGCCTGCACGGCCGGTTCCTGGTCGATCTTCTCGGCGCGCGCCTGCGCGGCCAGGGTCTTGTTCACGAGGATGTTCTTCACCGTCTGCGCCACGCGTTCGGCGGAGGAGAGGAAGGTGTATCGCTGGTTCTCGGGGATGCGCTCGACTTCGGCATCGAAGTCGGCCTTCGTGACGGTGGTCCAGGCGTTCTTCGCAAGCACGGTGTCCTGCGCCCATGCCGGTGCGGCGAGGAGGACGAAAGCGAGGCAGGCGACGTGTCGGAATTTGGCGGTCATGGAGTTGCGTGGTGCTCAAAAAGCACGAAGACGACGCGCGGTCGTCTTCGTGCGGGGGGGTTGGCTGGGTGCTAGTTGAAGGACATCGCGAAGCCGCAGTTCGAAACGCCGGGCAACGGCCCTCCGCCGATGGGGCAGCTGATCAGGCCCTGGCTGCTCACGTTGGTCACGTCCTCGAAACGCATGTTGAGGTAGTAGACCGTGTCCGGCTTGAGCGTGCAATACGGGTAGGAGTTGGCAGGCGCCGTCGTGCCCGTCGGATATATCTTGCCGAGAAGCGAGTCGTTCGTGCCCATGTTCTTGTAGCAGCCATTGGCATTGGCTCCGGCGACGGCGAGCGTCTTCGAATAGTCGAAGTCGCACTTCTGCTCGGATATCGTGACGAAGGCGGCCGTGGAGGCACCGCGGTTCGTCTGTTCGGAGTAGCCGAGCGTGAGCCAGCGGACGCCCGTCGCGGCGAAATCGGCGGCGAACTGGGCGTCGTTGCCCGTCTTGAAGCGGAACACCACGGCCTGTTCGCGCGGCCAGCCTGCCCGGATCGAGTTGCCGATGCGCAGGCTGGTGGGCGTGTAGTCCTCGAGTCCGAAGAGCCACGCCTTGCTGATG
>JAABQW010000095.1 GCA_011391275.1 Betaproteobacteria bacterium | reverse complement strand
GTGCCAGCTGCAGGTCGCTGCCCAGCCGGTGACCGCCGCCATGGGGAAACATGATCAGGTCTCCCGTGGCGAGGTCCATCGATGAGCTCCCGTCGGGGAAGCTGGCGCGGCAGCGCCCCTGCGTCACCAGGTGGTAGATCGAGACGTGCTCCGCGTCGGGGAGGATATGCCGCACGTCCTCCTTGCCCGGCGCCGAGTCGATGCACCACGGCGCGGTGAACTCCGCCTCGAGGAAGAGGCCGCTCGTGAGCTTGAGCACCTCGAGGACTTCGGATAGCGCGTCCATGGCCTGACTCGCTCCGGTGTGGAGCGGCCATGGTAGCGGCAAGCCCGGGCGCGAAACAACCCGTCCCCGGCGGCGTCCCGGTCAAGTCCCGCGGCGCCGCGGTCAAGCGACCTTGCTGCGGCGGCGTTTCCCGCAAGAAAGGCGGCGCGCCGGTCAATTGCGGGCGCGTCCCCGCGGCCACCATTCGCAGCACGCCGATGCCGGCGCGTTCAACCCGAAAGGAAAGCCATGAACCGCAACCACCGATGGACCTGCACCACCGTGCGCCTGGCGCGCGAGGGGCTGCTTTCCATCGACGACGGGCGCGGGCTCCACCTCCGGGTGGCCGCCGGCGCCGTCTGGCTCACGCAGCAGGACGACCGCCGCGACGTGGTCCTGCGCGAGGGCGAGAGCTTCGTCATCGACCGCCCGGGCCGCACCCTCGTCCAGGCGCTCGATTCCACGGAGCTGCGCCTCGACGCCGCCAACGACACCCGCTACTCGACCGATTCCATCCACCGACTGAAAGGACTCGCCTGACATGGACATGACCCTGCCCCCCGTCACCCACCGCTACGCCAAGTGCATCGAGGTCTCCAAGCGCATCCGCTGGGAGATCGACCGCGACGTGATCCGCGGCCGCGCCTTCGACTACGAGAAACCGTTCCTGCCCGACGGCCTCGCGATGGCCACGCGCCTCGCCTTCCTCACCGCCCCGGAAAAGCGCTTCTTCAGCCAGGTCCAGGGTCGCACCTACGCCAACATGTTCGGCCTGGTCGAGCGCTTCATCGGCGCCAAGATCCTGGAAGTGAGCCGCGACCACTGGATGGGCGACCAGGTGGCGCTCGAGGCCCTCGTGCGCTTCACCGACGAGGAGCTCAAGCACCAGGAGCTCTTCCGCCGCATCGACGCGATGATTCGGCCCGACATGCCCGCGACCTACGCGTTCCTGCCACAGCCCAACGAGGTGGCGCAGGCCGTGCTGGGCGCCTCGACCTGGGCCGTGCTGGGCCTCACCTGCCACATCGAGCTCTTCACGCAGGCGCACTACCGCGCCAGCATCGAGCGCGAGCAGGACATCGACCCCCTGTGGAAGGACGTCTTCCTCTTCCACTGGAAGGAGGAGTCGCAGCACGCCATCCTCGACGAGCTGGAGTGGGTGCGCGAGGACGGGAAGATCTCCGCGAAGGAGCGCGACAAGGCGGTCGACGACCTGATCGGGCTCGTGGGCGCGGTGGATGGCATCCTGCAGGCGCAGGCGAAGTCCGACGCCGAGTGCTTCACCGGCGCGCTGATGCGTGACCTCACCGACGACGAGAAGGCCGCGGTGCACGCGACGATGCTGGCCGCCTACCGCTACCAGTACATCGTCTCGGGTGTGCAGGACGAGCGCTTCCGGAAGATCCTGGGCGGGATGGTCAACAAGGCGCAGATGCAGAGGATCGGCGAGGCGCTGGCGCCGATCGTCGGCTGACGCCTCTTGCGGTGTCAGGCACGGTGCCTGACACCGTGTCTGGCACCATTTCAGCGCTTCGGCATCGCGGGGCCAGGCCGCCGGCCCAGCGCGGCGGTCTTGGGAAGGCACGCGCCTCCCTGGCAGCAGTTCCGAGTGAGGAAGCTCAGCAGCTCGTCCATCTGGGGATAGTTGGCGGCATAGTAGATGTAGCGCTTCTCCTGCCGGCCCTTGATTAGCCCCACGCGGCTCAGGTGCGCCAGGTGGAAGGAAAGGTTCGGCGGCGCGAGCCCCAACCTCTCACCGATGGCGCTCGCGTTCATGCCCTCGGCGCCGGCCTCCACGAGGAGGCGGAAGACGGCCAGCCGGGACTCGTGCCCCAGTGCGGAAAGGAGTTCCGCGGCGTTAAGCGTTTCCATGAAGGCGTTCTCCGGGCCCGTTCACGAAATCGCGCCGATGATCCCGGCGGCGATGCGATCCGGTCGCTCGCCGACCCCGAACGCGCGGGCCGGGTCGCCCCGGGGGTCCACCTCGAGCACCTTCGCGCCCGCCGCAACGCTCGCCCCGTCGTGGGTCAGCCCGCGCAGGATTCCGGCAAGGGGCGCCACCACGACCATCTCGTCGATCCGCGCCACCTCGTCTCCCTCGCACACGCGATCGCCGATCGCGCATTCCGTGCGGAAGGTGCCCGCCCGGCCCGCGTAGACGTAGCGGTCGCGGCCATGGCCACCGATAGGGCGCGGCTCGCCAGCGTAGTCGAGCGCACTGCCGTTTCGGATGACTTTCCCGAGCGACTCGCCCCAAGCGGTCTCGACAACCAGGTCGGCATTGTCGCCGGCGACGAATCCCGGGCCGAGCCCGATCGCGAGCGGCGCGAGTCCGCGCACCGGGTCCGGCGCACGGTGCTTGTGCAGGCAGGCATCGATGAAGATGTCGGGGGCCACCGCGTCGAGCACCTCGGCGAGCGGCGCATCGGTGACCGGCAGCGCTCCGCCGCACGCGAGCATCCTGCCGAGGTTCGCCGCGCCGGAGGCGCGCTTCGCGAGCACCCCTTCCAGCACGCAGGTCTTCTCGAAGAAGGCGTCGGTGAACGCCATGCCGCGGCGCGGGTGCGGCGGCCTGGGCGCATCGTGCAGGACGACCGCGTGCCCCAGAGCGCGCAAGCGCAGCGCAACCGTCGAGCCGATGTCGCTTGCGCCGCTAACGATCACGCGCGCCATCTCGTGGCCCCTTCCGTCAGGCACCCGCCGCGCGGCGCGCTTCCATCGCGACGAAGCGGGCCGTCATCTCGGCCAACTCGCGGTAGAAGGCGCATTGCGCGTGGGCGCGCACCGCCTCGGTGAACGGCCCCGCCCACCTGCCGAGGTGCTCGTCCATGAGACGCTTGCGCAGGGCTGCCGGATCGCCCGTTTCGCCGGCCGCATCGCTCCCCTGGTCATGGCTCTCGCGGAACAGGAGCAGGTACAGGAATTCGAGCTCAGCCGCGATGTGGTCGGGCAGCTCGCGGAAATCCTCGGCGATCTCGAAGCCCCCCTCCTCGTACAGCTTCAGCACATCCATCGTGGAGTCGCGCATGACGCCCGGCTCGCTCGTCATCCAGACCGAGCCATAGGGGCGGGCCAGGGCCCCGAGAGGCCCGAGGAAGAGCCGCGTGTAGTCGACGAGGAGATCCTCCGGGCGATCCGCGGCGAAGGCTTCGCCCAGGCGCCTGGCAACTGCCTCGAGCGCGGGGTCGAAGCGCACGGCGGCCCTCGCCATCGACTCGAAGAGACCTTCCTCGGCGAACGCGGCGTCGGGCTCGTAGTGCGCTGCGGCCAGGAACCGGCAGAAGTCCGCGCGGGCGGCGCCGTTGTCGTCTTCGGTCATGCGCAATCCTCGAAAAAAGGGGGCGGGTACTCCCGCCCCCAGTCTACCAACGTGCCCCCGGTCAGGCGCGGGCGCTGAATTTGTTGATGTAGTGGACGTTGGGCTTCGTGCCTTTTTCCTCCAGCAGGCGAGTGGACTTGTTCGCCTTGAGCACCTGGGCGATCTCGGACTTCGGATCGTCCTGGTCGCCGAAGATGCGCGCCTTGGACGGGCACACCTCGACGCAGGCGGGTTGCAGGCCCTTGAGCGTGCGGTGGTAGCAGAAGGTGCACTTCTCGACCACGCCCTCGGGGCGCACGTTCTTCTCGTCGCCTTCCTCGAACGCGTTGAGCGTCGGCGTGGCCGCGCCCGCCGCCCTGGCGACCCCGGCCGGCGCGGAGGTGCACCCGGCGATGAGGGCCGAAGTGTCCGCCCACTGGGGCTGGGCCGGCTTGCCGTCGGGGTTGAAGCTGATCACGCTGTACGCCGAGCCGTCGAGGCTATCGTCGCCCAGTTCCCGGCTGCTGTACGGGCAGGCGCGCTGGCAGCGCCGGCACCCGATGCACTGCGCCGAGTCGTGCAGGGTGATGCCCTCGGGCGTCTTGAACATCGCCTTGGGCTCGGTCGGGCACACCTCGACGCAGGGCGCGTTCGAGCAGTGGTTGCAGAGCACCGGCATCACCCAGTGCGTGACGTTGGGGAAGGTCCCCTCGGTCTTCACCACGAAGTCGGCCCAGTTGAAGCTCTGCTTGTCGCCGCGCGTCCTCGTGTTGTTCTCCGCCTTGCAGGCAAACGCGCACGCTCCGCATCCCACGCAGCGCTGGAGGTCGATCACCATTCCGAATCTCATGTTCTTCTCCTTGTGGCTCGCGGGTGGGGGTCAGGCCTTCTGGATGCGCACGCCGGTGAAGCCACCGTTGCGCGCCGTCGAGCCGCTGAGGCGGTCGTAGTCCTCGACCAGGATCTCGTTGTTGTTGCCGCCGCGGGTGGCCGCCTTTCCGTAGGCACCCGTGGCCACGCGCCCGTAGGCCCAGTGACCCTGGCCGAAGCACTTGGCCACGGTTCCGGGGCGAACGCCTTCCCACAGCTTGAGCTTCGCCGTGATCGAGCCGGAGACCGAGGTGATCCGCACCATGTCGCCCGACTTCAGGCCCAGCTTCACGCCGTCGGCGGGATTCATCTTGAGGACGTCATCCCACGAGACGTCGCCCGGGTCGACCTTCTTGAACTCCTGGTACCACGGCAGGTTCTGGGATCGGCCCTCGCGGTTCAGGCGCGACTTGTGGTCGATGAAGGTGAACGGGTACTCGGCGAGGCTGCCGTGGCGCTTGGGCGGCTCGTAGTGGGGCACGAAGGCGAGTTCGCCGCGAGCGACATACCCGGAAACGTCCAGGATCTCGTCGATGGATGCCTTGTGCTTCTCGGCGTGTGCCGCCAGGCCCTTCTTGAGCGTCTCGCTGTAGAACTCGAACTTCTTGGTGACCGTGTTGAACTTGCCGCCCCAGCCCTTCTTCCAGGTGTAGCGGGGGCCGCTGAACATGCCGCGCTGGCGGAACTCGTCCCACCCCTTGATCGGCGCGTCGCCCTTGAGCGGCTCCTTGGCCATCCAGAGCGGTGCGCTCGAGATCTTGGCGGCGATGACGCTGAATTCCATCGCGCTGGCCGGAGTCTTCCCGGTTTCGGGGTCCTTGAACTCCTTCGAGTAGTAGTCGAAGAGGTTGGGGAAGCCGCGCGCCTTCAGTTTCTCGGCGAGCAGCCACACGACTTCCGTCTCTTCCTGCTTGACGTCCCACAGCCGCTTGCCGACCGGCTGCTGGATGGAGGCGTAGCCGTGCCCGTTGCCCATGTTGGTGATGACGGACCAGCCTTCGGCACTGTTGAAGGTCGCGGGCAGGATCACGTCGGCGAACTGCGACATCTCCGACGGGTTGGTGACCATGTGCGCGAAGAAGGGCACCTTGGCGAGGGCCTCGTCCCACCGCTGGGGATTGGTGGCGGAGAAGTTGAAGTTGTTCCAGGAGGCAAGCAGCACCTTCACCGAACCGGGATTCTTGAGCATGCCGGTCG
>JAABQW010000094.1 GCA_011391275.1 Betaproteobacteria bacterium | reverse complement strand
ACCACGAACGGCACCGCGACGCCCGCCACCACCGACGTCGCGGGCACGGCAAGCGACACCGAGGGCTCGATCGCCGCCGGGTACACGGTGTGCCCGAGACCGGACGACACGGAGCCGAGGTGGCCGCCGTCGCCCGCGTACTCCGCCGTGAACGCGTGCACGCCCGTCGAAAGCCCCCAGAGCGCGAGCCGCGCGACCCCGCCCGCGATGACCGCCTCGCCGACGGCCACGCCACCGTCGCGGAACACCACCGTTCCCGAGGGCGTGGATCCGCTCACCGTGGCGACGAACTCCGCGGGCGTCCCTGTGAGGGAAGTCGCCGGGCCCGAGAGCTGCGTCGTGGTCGCCGACTTCACCGCCACCACGCGATGCGCGAGCGCGCCCGACGTGCTGGCCGGGTTGATGGGGTTCGCGTCCCCCGAATAGGCCGCCGTGATCGCGTGGTCGCCGGGTACCAGCGCCGAGGTCGTGATCTGCGTGCTGGAGAGCGAAGCCGACACCGGCGCGATCGCCTGCGCGGCGCCGAGGTCCGCCACGCCGTCCTTGAACTGCACGGTGCCCGTGGGGCCCGAGCCGACGACGGAAGCGACGAACGGGACCGACTCGCCTTGCAGCGACGACGACGGGCCGTTGAGGTAGGTGCCCGATAGCAGGCACGGCAGCTGCACCTGGATGTCCGTGCCCGGGATCGTCGCCACCGCGCGCAACTGCTCCGAGGCGAGCATCTGGTCGACGCTGTCGCCGTAGCCCACGCAGAACTGCGCGCCCGGGATGATGGCCGGTGGCACGCTCTCCAGGATCTTCAGCGCCTGGCGCTGCGCTTCGGTGATGCCCTCCACGTAGGCAGACACCGGGCCGGACACGACGGACCATCCCTCGGGCGTGAGCTGCACGACAATGAGCCCGCCGTTCTTCGCGGCCATGGCCTTCGCTTTCGGGAGGAGCGCCTCCTGCCCGGGCGCCAGCGGTGCGACGTCGAGGAACGCCACGGGCACCGCGCCCAGCACGAAGGTCTTCTTGCGCGTGCCGACGTCGGCGCGACGGTAGGAGATCTCCGATTCGAGCGACGTCGCGGCCGCGCTGGTCGCGTAGGCGGCGACGGGCAGCAGCCTGGGCACCTGCGCGGCGGGCACGGCGGCGCAGAGCGAGGGTGCGAGGTCCAGGTACCAGAAACGGTCCGCCGGCATGTTGGTGCAGAGCGTGTCGTCGAGGTTGGCGTCGTCGTACTCGCTGATGGCCACCACCGGGCGCTTGCGGTTCACGAACGTGCCGTCGGCGAGGTTGCCGTAGCCGCTGCCGTTGGGCGCGCCCCACGCGTGCACCAGGCCGTCGCCGCGCAGCGCGAAGGAACGCGCCTCGCCCGCCGACACCGCGACGGCGCGCTCGGCGGCGTTTGCCTGCGGGCCGAGATCCAGCACCGCGACCGGCGCGCTTCGCTGCGTCGTCGTGCCGTCGCCCAGCTCGCCGCGGAAGTTGTTGCCCCACGCGAGCACCTGGCCGTCCTCGCGCACGGCGATCGAGTGATACCAGCCGGCGGAAACGGAGACGGCGCCGTCGAGGATGGTGCCCAGGTCCGCCGGCGGCGTGATGGGTGTGGTCGCGTTGCCCACGCCCACCTGTCCCTGCTGGTTCACTCCCCAGCCGAGCACGGTGCGGTAGCCCGGCAAGACTTCCTGGATCGCGAGCGCATGGCGAAGCTGCGCCGAGACCGCCACGACCGGGTAGAAGCCTCCTGCGACGAGCACGGGGACCTCGCGGTCCTCGGCGTGCACGTAGCCCAGCTCGCCGTCCGAGGTGGTGCCCCAGCCGATCAGTTGCCCCGTCGCGAGGATCGCGAAGCTCGTGCGGTTCCCGGCCGCCACCGACTGGATGTCCGTGCGCACATTGCCGACCGGTTGTCCGGCGCCATCGAGCAGCTGGCAGGGGGTGATGCAGTTGTAATTGAAGAACCACCACCCCTGCGGGCTCGAGTAGGCGTTGCCCGAGAACATCACGCGGCCGTTGGTCCGCACGAAGAGCGAGTGGTCCCAGCCCGCGGCGATCACCTTGATGTCCGTGAGCCCCGGGATGAGCGTCGGGATGGCCGTGCGCGGGCCGATGCGCCCCACCGCGCCGCCGGAGATGCCCCACGAGTACACCTGCCCGTCGGCGCGCAGCGCGAGGGAGAAGTCCTGCCCGGCCGCCACGCTCACGATGTTCGCGAGACCCGGCACGGCGAACGGCTTGGCGCGGTCGTATTCGATCGCGTTGCCCAGGACGTTGCCGCTGGCCCCCCAGCTCCACAGCTCGCCTGCCACGGTGAGCGCGAAGAAGACGCTCCGGAATCCGTCGAGCGCCGCCACGTCCGTGAGCGACGACACGACGACGGGCGTGGAGCTGTTGTTCTCGGAGGCTCCGTTGCCCAGCTCGCCGCTTCCGTTGTAGCCCACCGTGCGCACGAGCCCATCCAGTCCCAGCACCGCGAGGGTGGAGCCGAAGGTCCGCCCGGCCTCGTCGATCGGCGCGGCCGCCCTCGCCGAAGCGATGCCCGACTGCTGCACGAGCGCGAAGCTGCCGTTCCAGCTCCACACCGTCCCGTCGGCGCGCACCACGGTATTGACGCCGTCGGAGGCGATCGACTTCGCCGGCCCGCCCAGCCCTGCGAGAGCCACGGGCGAGTCCATCGTCACGCCGACGTAGCCGCCGCTGCCCCAGGAGAACACGGTGCCGTCGGCCCGCAGAGCCACGGACTGGTTGCCCGCCGCGATGGCGACGACCTGCGACAGGCCGCTCGCGGCGACGGGAGAAGTGCGCGCGGCGCGTGTGCCGTCGCCGACCGAGCCGTCCGCGTTGGGGCCCATCGCCAGGAGGGTGCCGTCGCGCTTGAGCGCGAGGAAGGCGCTGCCCACCGACACCGAGGCCACGTCCGAGAGCCCGTTCACTTGCGCGAGGCCCGGCGCGCCCGCGAGCGGCGTCACGGCGAACGGGCACTGGCCCCAGCACACCACCGTGCCGTCGCGCCGCAACGCTACCGCGTAGCTGAGGCCGGCGCCCACCCGCACCGCGTCGGAGAGCCCGCTGAGGGGGCTGGGGACGGAGGCGGGAGCGCTCCCCCGCGGACCGAGCGGTGCCGTGGGCGATCCCCACGACCACACGCGTCCACCGCCGTCGATGGCGAGCGCGTAGCCGTGCTTCGCCACGAAGGACACGACCTTGGGCAGTCCCGCCACTTTCACCGGCACGAACGCGACGAGCGGCCGACCGGTGCCCAGGGCGCCGAAGCGGTCCGAGCCCCACGCCACCACCGTCCCGTCGCTCTTGAGCGCGAGGCTGTGCGACGACGACGAGGAGATCATCGGTGTCGCCGCGTGCGTGGTCGCGGCGACAAGCAGGTTGGCGGCGATCGCGATCGCCGCCGCCAGTGCGTGGAGTTTCATTCTTATGGTCTCCGCAGCCGGCTTCCCACCAGCTGGACAACGTGCGCCTTGCTTGCTTCCATCCCCCCGAAAAAGGGGTCAGATCCCTTTATTGGGACGGTTCTGTAGAACCGTCCCAATAAAGGGATCTGACCCCTTTTTCGGGGGATGGGCGGATTCTACGGCAGGAACCGGTTGTGGTACTCGGTCGAGAGGTAGAAGCCGGTGATCATGTTGAGCGGCGTGCCGCCGCCCTGCAGGTAGGCGAGCCAGCCGTTGTAGCCGCCGGGCTCCGGCGAGCGGCGCAGCATCCCCACGTACATCATGGTCACGTACACCTCGTTGAACTTGGCGATCTTGTACTCGGTGCTCTCGGAGAAGCCCACCAGCACCTGGCCGCGGCTCATCCCGCCTTCGAGGAGCGACACCCACCCGCTCAAGCCGGCCGGGTCCGGGGCGCGTCCGAGCACGTTGTTGTAGAGCAGCGTCACGAACTGCGTGTTGTTCAGCGCCCCGTAGGTCGCCTGGAACTCCGGGCTCGCGGTGAAGAAGTCCGCCAGCTGCACCAGCGTGAGCGTGCCGTTCCTCACCAGCCCCACGTTGAAGATGAGGCCGTCGTAGTCGGGCACGCGCAGGAAGGTCGCATAGTAGAGCCGCACCACCGGCGCCACGATGCCGTCGAACTCGACCGAGTTGAAGAACGCGTTGATCACCTGCTCGCGCGTGGTGCCGCCGCCGATGAGCCCCACCCAGGCCTGGATGCCGGGCTCCTCGCCCTCGCGCGCCAGGAAGTCGCGGTACTGCTGCATGGCGAAGAGGCGCGGCACGCCGAAGACGTCGTTGTCCTTCAGGGCGACGTTGCGCGCCTCCAGCATCTCCACGCCGTGGGGCATGCCGTCGTTGTCCGCGTCGGACGCCGGGTCCGCGCAGGTGCCGGGCACGAAGTACTTGTAGTAGATCTCCGCGCCGAAGTTGGCGTCGCGGTAGTCCAGCCAGACGACGTGCATCTTGTTGGTGGCCGCGTCGTAGGCCGTGCGCACCATGCCCGCCTGCGCAGCCGTGGTGGCCTGCGACTTCGGCTGCCAGGTCACGCCCTGGTTCTGCGAGCAGCGGTAGAAGAGGCGCCCGACCTGGAAGCCCTCGCGCGTCTGCAGGTTCTCGCCGAAAACGGCGTGCACGCGCTGGCCGGAATCCTCCGCGAGGCCGAAGCCGCCCTTCTCGACGATGTTGCCGTCCCACTCGAGGTGGTCGCCGCCGAAGCCGGAGAGGTCCGTCACCGGGCCGAAGCCGCCGCCGTTGGGGAAGCCGCGCCGGTAGTGGAGGTTGTTGCCGTTCTTCTCTGCCCAGTAGGCGATGTGCAGCGCGCCGTTGGCCCCGGTGGCGAGGTTGCCGCCGTAGGTATTGGTGATCTCGTCGGGCAGGCCACGCGAGATCTTCTGCGCCGGCCGCAGCCAGGTGGTGGGGTTGGCCCCGCCCTGCGAGATCGCCGGGGCCGTCGCCGGGATGGCGCCGCGGTACAGGTACTGGTCGAAGGGCACCCAGCCCGGCTGCGGCAGGCCGTCGCCGCTGCGGCGCACCATCAGGTGCAGCATCTTGTTGATCTCCACCAGGCGCGGCTGCTCCGTGTCGATCTCGCCGTCGATAAGTGTCACCTCGGCGTCGGCGCTCCAGGTGGCGCCGCCGTCGCAGCTCATGCGGTGGAAGATGTTGCCGTAGGCCACCGGCCCGCTCACGCCCGTGAAGTTGTCGTAGCGCGCGAGATGGACGCAGTTGTTGGAGTCCACCAGCGCGCCCGTGGGACGCGAGTACTGGAGGTTTCCGCCGATCAGCTCCACCACCGGCGTGGGCCACGTGGCGCCGCCGTCGGCGCTGCGCCGGTACCAGACGCTGCCGGTGTCGATGTTGTCGGTCCAGAACACGTGCACCTGGAGCCCGTTGGCGCTCACCGCGATGACGGGCAGCTGGTCGAAGCGCGCCGGCCCGCCCGCGTCGTTGGAGAGGTTCACCGGGGCGGCGAAGCTGCCGCCGCCGTTGGTGGAGCGGGCGTAGTAGATCTCGCCCGTGCCGCCCGGCGCCTCGGTCCAGACGAGGTGGACGTTGGCGCCCACGGCGGCGACGTCGGGCTGGTAGCTCACGCCCTGCACGGTGCTGATGCGGGTGTCGGGCCCGAAGAACTGGGCGGATGCCGCCGTGGCCAGGAGGGCCGCGCCGGCGAGGAGGAGAGTGGCGATCTTTTTCATTGTCGTCGTCCTTGCGCGGGCGGTCACGGGCAGGTGGTGGAGCCGAGGTTCTTG
>JAABQW010000093.1 GCA_011391275.1 Betaproteobacteria bacterium | reverse complement strand
CGAGCTGCGCGGGGAGGTGAACCGCACGCGCTCCCAGGCGCTCGCGGGCCTGCTGAAGGCCCTGGGCGGCACGATCGGGTTCCTGCAGGCCGACCCGGAGACGTTCCTGAAGGGGGGCGTGTCGACCGGCGACGGCAAGGGGGGTGCCACGATCGACGTCGAGGCACTCGTCGCGCAGCGCGCGGCAGCGAAGAAGGCGCGCGACTTCGCGCGCGCCGACGCGATCCGCGCGCAGCTCGACGCGGCGGGCATCGTCCTGGAGGACAAGCCGGGCGGCGCCACCGAGTGGCGCAAGAAGTGAAGTGAAAAGGGCCCGGCGCCGCCGGGCCCCGCGCGCCGCCGGCGTTGCCTCAGCGAACGAACTTCAGGCTGCGCGAGATGATCGTGAGGTCGACGAAGGTCGACCCGTTGTGCCTGTCGGGCCCGTAGGCCACCTTGAAGCCGCCCGCATCGTACGGGTCGAGCGATTCCATCGCCTTGATGAAGCTGTCCCGCGTGAGGTTCTTTCCCGCGCGCCGGATTCCCTCGACCATCACCTTGGCGGCGATGAAGCCTTCCAGGGTGCCGAAGCCCGGCTCGCCCTTGGCTTCCGCGAGGAGGGCGCGGTACTCCTTCACCACCGGGATCGAGCTGTCCCAGGGGAACGGGACGACCTGGGAGACCTGCACGCCGCGCCCGGCGACGCCGAGCTCGCTGGCGAGCGCCTTGCTGCCGACGAACGAGACGTTCCAGAAGTACGGGTTCGACCCGGCCTGCTTCATCTCCTTGATGAAGGCGGCGCAGGACTTGTAGGCGCTGATCATGATGATCGCCTCCGGGGCCGCCTGGCGCAGCTCCGCGACCGCCTTGGCGACATCGACGGTGTTGCGCTCGACCGTCGCCTTGCCCGCCATCGCGAGGTTGCGCTTCTTGAGGGCGCGCTCGACGCCGGTGAGCCCGGCCAGGCCGTAGGCGTCGTTCTGGTAGAAGACGGCGATCTTGGTCACGCTCATCGCCGTGAGGTGCTGGACGATCGCCTCCGTCTCGTCCCAGTAGCTCGCGCGGACGTTGAAGATGTAGCGGTTGAAGGGGCTGCGGAGCAGCTCGGCACCGGTGAACGGTCCCACGAAAGGCACCCTCGCCTCGGTGAAGATCGGCAGCGCCGCCGCGGATGTGGGCGTGCCCACGTAGCCGAAGAGGGCGAACACCCGGTCTTCGTTGATGAGCTTCTTCGTGTTCTCGGCGGCGCGCGGCGGCTCGTAGCCGTCGTCGAGGGTCTTCAGGACGATCTTGCGGCCGTTCACGCCGCCTTTCGCGTTGACCTGGTTGAAGTAGAGGGTGGCGCCCAGCTGCATGTCCTTGCCCAGTTCCTGCGCGGGGCCCGAGAGGGCGACCGACTGGCCGAGCACGACCTGCGTGTCGGTGACGCCCTGGGCGAGTGCCATGCCGGCTGACAGGGCCAGCGCGAGAAGCGACATCAAACCGCGAACCATGGAGTTTCTCCCCTGATCAATGTGAGCGATTTCCCGGTACATGATAACGCGCCCGGGGCCGGCGCAGGGCGCGGGCTCAGCCGGCGAAGAACTCGCGGACCTTGTCCATGAAGGACTTCGCCCTGGGATTGTGGCGGTCGCCGTTGCTCTGGCTGATCTCCTCGAACTCGCGCAGCAGCTCCCTCTGGCGTTCGGTGAGCTTCACAGGCGTCTCCACGACGACCTCGCACAGGAGGTCGCCGGGGTGGGCGGTGCGCACGCCCTTGATGCCCTTGCCGCGCAGGCGCAGCACCTGGCCGGTCTGCGTCTCGGCGGCGATCTTCACCTTGGCCTGGCCCTCGAGGGTCGGGATCTCGATGTCACCGCCCAGGGCGGCCGTCGCGAAGCTCACCGGCATCTGGCAGTGCAGGTCGTTGCCGTCGCGCTGGAAGACCGCGTGCTCCTTCAGGTGGATCACCACGTAGAGGTCGCCCGGCGGGCCGCCGTTCACGCCGGCTTCGCCCTCGCCGGCGAGGCGGATGCGGTCGCCCTCGTCGATGCCCGCGGGAATCTTCACGGCGAGCGTCTTGTGGCGTTTCACCCGGCCGGCCCCGCCGCAGGCCCGGCACGGGTCGGTGATCTGCTTGCCGCTACCGTGGCAGGTCGGGCAGGCCTGCTGGATCGAGAAGAAGCCCTGCGACATGCGCACCGCGCCCTGTCCGGCGCACGTCGAGCAGGTCTTGGGATGGGTGCCGGGCTTGGCACCCGTGCCGTGGCAGGTGTCGCACTCCTCCATGGCCGGAATGCGGATCTTGGTCTCGGTGCCGCGGGCGGCCTGCTCGAGGGTGACCTCGAGGTTGTAGCGCAGGTCGGCGCCGCGGTAGACGTTGGAGCGGCCGCGCCCGCCGCCGCCGCCGAAGATGTCGCCGAAGATGTCGCCGAAGGCCTCGGCGAAGCCGCCGAACCCGGGCTCGCCGCCCGCGCCGCCCATCTGCGGGTTCACCCCTGCGTGCCCGTAGGCGTCGTAGGCGCGGCGCTTCTCGGCCTCCGAGAGCACCTCGTAGGCCTCCTTCGCCTCCTTGAACTTCTCCTCGCTTTCCTTGCTGTCCGGGTTGCGGTCCGGGTGGAACTTCATGGCGAGCTTGCGATAGGCCTTCTTGATGTCCTCCTCGGAGGCTTCCCGGGTGAGGCCCAGAACTTCGTAGTAGTCGCGCTTCGTCGCCATGTTCCAGTCCAACAGATGAGGGAAAGGGTGAAGGGGCGTCCGCCCCTTCACCCTCCGTTTCCGCGGGGGGCCGCGGGATCAGGCCGGCTTCTTGTCCTTCACCTCGGTGTACTCCGCGTCGACCACGTTGCCGTCGTCCTTGCCGCCCTCGGGCTTCGCCGCCCCTTCCCCGGGGGCCGCGCCCGGCTGTGCCTTCGCCTGCGCGTCGGCATAGATCCTCTCGCCCAGCTTCTGCGAGACGGTGGCGAGCGCCTGGCTCTTCGCGTCGATGGCCGCCTTGTCGCCGTCCTTCAGCACCGCTTCCAGGGCCGTGGCGGCCTCCTCGATCGCGGACTTCTCGGCTGCCTCGATCTTGTCGCCGTAGTCGGCGAGCGACTTCTTCACCGAGTGCAGCAGCTGGTCGGCCTGGTTGCGCGCGGTGACCAGCTCGAGCTGGCGCTTGTCCTCGTCGGCGTGCGACTCGGCGTCCTTCACCATCCGCTGGATCTCGTCCTCGGTGAGGCCCGAGCTCGCCTTGATGGTGATCTTGGATTCCTTGCCCGTCGCCTTGTCACGCGCGTTCACGTGCAGGATGCCGTTGGCGTCGATGTCGAAGGTGACCTCGATCTGCGGCATGCCGCGCGGGGAGGGCGGAATGCCCTCGAGGTTGAACTGGCCCAGGCTCTTGTTGCCGGAGGCCACGTTGCGCTCGCCCTGCAGGACGTGGATCGTCACCGCGCCCTGGTTGTCCTCCGCCGTGGAGAAGACCTGCTGCGCCTTGGTGGGAACGGTCGTGTTCTTCTGGATGAGCTTGGTCATCACGCCGCCCAGCGTCTCGATGCCGAGGGACAGGGGCGTCACGTCGAGGAGCAGCACGTCCTTCACCTCGCCCTGCAGCACGCCCCCCTGGATCGCCGCGCCCACGGCGACGGCCTCGTCCGGGTTCACGTCCTTGCGCGGCTCCTTGCCGAAGAACTCCTTCACCTTGTCCTGCACCTTCGGCATGCGCGTCATGCCGCCCACGAGGATCACGTCGCCGATGTCGGTGACCTTCACGCCGGCGTCCTTGATCGCGATGCGGCACGGCTCGATGGTGCGTTCGATGAGGTCCTCGACGAGCGACTCGAACTTCGCGCGCGTGATCTTCATCGTGAGGTGCGCGGGGGCGCCGTTCGCCATGGCGATGTAGGGCTCGTTCAGTTCCGTCTGCTGCGACGAGGAAAGCTCGATCTTGGCGCGCTCGGCCGCCATCTTCACGCGCTGCAGGGCGATCGGGTCCTTCTTCAGGTCGATTCCCGACTGCTTGCGGAATTCCTCGACGATGTAGTCGATGATCCGCTGGTCGAAGTCCTCGCCGCCCAGGAAGGTGTCGCCGTTCGTGGAGAGCACCTCGAACTGGTGCTCGCCCTCGACCTCGGCGATCTCGATGATCGAGATGTCGAACGTGCCGCCGCCCAGGTCGTAGACCGCGATCTTGCGGTCGCCTTCCTTCTTGTCGAGGCCGAAGGCGAGTGCCGCGGCCGTGGGCTCGTTGATGATGCGCTTCACCTCGAGGCCGGCGATGCGGCCGGCGTCCTTGGTGGCCTGGCGCTGCGAGTCGTTGAAGTACGCGGGCACCGTGATCACGGCCTCGGTGACCGGCTCGCCGAGGTAGTCCTCGGCGGTCTTCTTCATCTTGCGCAGGACCTCCGCGGAGACCTGCGGGGGCGCCATGCCGCGGCCCCGCGCCTCGACCCAGGCATCGCCGTTCTCGGCGCGCGAGATCTTGAAGGGCATGAGTGCGATGTCCTTCTGCACCTCCTTCTCCTCGAAGCGGCGGCCGATGAGGCGCTTCACCGCGAACAGGGTGTTCTTCGCGTTGGTGACCGCCTGCCGCTTGGCCGGGGCGCCGACGAGGATCTCGTCGGTTTCCGTGTAGGCGACGATCGAGGGCGTGGTGCGGGCGCCCTCGCTGTTCTCGATGACCTTGGGCTTGCCGCCCTCCATGATCGCCACGCAGGAGTTGGTGGTGCCCAGGTCGATGCCGATGATTTTTGCCATGTTCGCTGTCCTTAGTCCTTGTCCTGAACCTGACCGGAAAGTAGGGGTTCCCGGGCGTATTTCAAGCGGTCTTGGGTGCCGCGCCCGCTTCGGCAGGCTGGCCGGCCGCCACCATCACCAGCGCAGGCCGGATGACGCGGTCGTTGAGGAGGTAGCCCTTGCGCAGCACGTTGACGACGGTATTGGGCGCCTGGTCGGAGGGCACCTGGCCCATCGCCTCGTGGCGGTGCGGGTCGAATTTCTCGCCGGCGGGGTCGACCTGGACCACGCCCGCCCGCTCGAAGGCGGCCGAAAGCTGCCGGTGGGTGAGCTCGACGCCCTCGCGCAGCGACTCGATGCTGGGCGAGGCGACGGCGAGCGCCGCCTCCAGGCTGTCACGGACGGCGAGCAGGCTCGTGGCGAAGGAATCCACGGAGAACTTGTGCGCCTTGGCGACGTCCTCGGCGGCGCGGCGGCGCGTGTTCTCCGTCTCCGCCTTGGCGCGCAGGAAATCCTCGTTGAGCCGCGTGGCCTCCGCCGTGGCGGCCGCGAGTTGCGCCTCGAGCTCGGCGATGCGGGCCTCGGGCGCGATGGGGGTATCCGCCGCCGTTTCCGGCGCGGGGGCTTGCGGGTGGTTCACGCGAATCTCCCTGAAAAACAAACCGTTGCGCAAGAAATGGGGGCGTCGGCGGGCAATTCAAGGCGGCTCCGGTGCCGTACCGGAAGGGGGGTACCGAGGGAGATCGGAACCCGTTGATTCAAATCAATAAAATTCCATTCCTTCCAGCCAGACTGGCGGGGATGTCCCATTCCCCGGAGATTCCATGAGAAAAGCCAAGATTGCACTCCTCGCCGCTGCGGTCGTGTCCTCGTTCGCGCTTCCGGTCTCGGCTGCCGAAGGACCCTGGTTGGTCCGCCTGCGGGCCCTCTACCTCGATCCGTCCGACAAGTCCGACGCGATCCCGGCGCTCGCCGTGCCGGCCGACGCCATCACGGTGAACGACAAGTGGTTCCCGGAGGTCGACA
>JAABQW010000092.1 GCA_011391275.1 Betaproteobacteria bacterium | reverse complement strand
GCCCGCCTTCCGGGAAATCCGGTCCCGACGACGCTTCGGGAGACTCGCAATAACCTCGTCGATGCTACGGCCCATGTTCAACCCTTTCCGCGCTTCTTCGCGGCGGCGACGTCGTTCAAGTGCGAATCGAAACGAGCGTCGGCCTTCGCGATCAGCCGCCTGTAGAACAACTTTTCATTGACTCCCTGCTTGGCACCGGCCGTCAGGATGATGGCGCGACGACCCCGATCGAACGCGAAGGCCGCGCGCCAGACTTCCCGCCCAGCCTTCGCTTCGAACCGCATCTCCTTCATGTTCGCGTGCCTGGAGCCCGCCAGCGTGTCGACATGCGGCCGGCCGGCACATCACTTTTAAATGATATCATGCGGGAATTATTTTTTGGCACGGCGACGCCCGTTCCTGGATTGCCTGGGTACAGGCAGCTCGCCTCTTGCCATGCACCAACGAAAAGCCCGGCGCGGGGCCGGGCTTTCGCACGTGGTGCCAGGCATCGCGGGCGGTCAGTACTTGATCGCGAGCCCCGGCTGCGACGCGTACCAGGCGGCGAGGTCGAGCATGTCCTTCTCGGAGAGGTTCGCGACCTGCCCGGCCATGATCGGGTTCTTGCGCTTGCCGAGCTTGTAATGGCGCAGCGCGACGGCGAGGTAGTCCGCGTGCTGGCCGCCGATGCGCGGGAAATCGGGGGTCGCGCTGGAGCCGGATTCGCCGTGGCAGGCCTTGCAGGGCTCGGCCTTGGCCTTGCCGGCGTCGGCGCTGCCCTTGGCCGCGAAGGCCGGGACCGAAAGGACGAGGGCGGCGAGGGCCACGAGGGCTTGCTTCTTCATGGCGCGCCTCACTTTCCGGCCGCGGCCGAGCCGCCGGCCTGCGAGTAGTAGGCCGCGAGGTCCTCCATGTCCTTCTCGGACAGGGTGGCGGCGATGGAGCGCATCGTGGCGTGGTCGCGCTCGCCGGCCTTGTACTGCCTGAGCGCGCTGACCAGGTAGGCCGCGTGCTGCCCCCCGAGCTTGGGCACCTGGTAGACCTCCGGGAAGGCGGTCTTCCAGCCGGCGATGCCGTGGCACCCCATGCACTGGAAGTTCTTCTGCCTGCCGGCGGCGGGGTCGCCGGCCGCCTGGGCCGACGTGGCGAGGGCCGCGGCAACGGCGGCTAGGATGAAGCGAGTGCGGGTCATGGCTTCTCGTTGTGGTCTGTGCTTCGGGGGAGGCTGCCGACCCTTCCCAAGGTCTGGCGCCGACTCGGCGCGGATTATAGCCCGTCCCCGGGGCCCGCGCCACGGACGAAAGGGGCTAGCCGAGGACGTTCTCGAGGCGCCCGGGCGGGCCGAGGTGGAAGCCCTGCCCCCACGGCACGCCCAGGGCGACCAGCTTCTGCGCGATCTCCTCGCTTTCCACGTGCAGCGCGATGGTTGAGAGGCCCATCGAGGTGGCGATCCTCTGGACGGCCTCCACCAGGGCGTGGTCGAGGGTGTTCCGGGCCGCCCCCTTCACGAAGGCGCCATCGATCTTGAGGCCCTCCACGGGGAAGTGCTTGAGGTAGTTGAGGGAGGAGAGCCCGGCGCCGAAGTCGTCCAGCCAGAAGCGCACGCCCGTGGCCCGCAGCCCCTCGATGGCGGCGCGCGCGCGCTCCAGGTTGGCGATGGCCGCGGCCTCCGTGATCTCGAAGCAGATGCAGGACGGCGGCACGCCGTACTGCGCGAAGCACTCGCGCACCATGTCGGCGAATTCCGGGCTGGAGAGGGTGTGCCCCGAGAGGTTGATGGAGAACACCGCGGGATGCTCCACGCCCCGTTCGCGCGCCAGGCGCCGGAAGTCGGCGAAGGCGCGCTCGATGACCCAGCGGTCGATCGTGCGCATGAGGTCGTATCTCTCGGCCACCGGGATGAAGGACATGGGCAGGATCAGCTCGCCGCCCGTCTCGCTCATGCGCAGCAGCGCCTCCACGCGCTGCGGCGCGGCCGGGAGCCCCGCCAGCGCAACCACGGGCTGGTAGAGGAGCGTGAACGCCCCCGCGGAGATGGCGTCGTTGATGCGCTTGAGCCACCCGCGGCTCGTCTGGCGCATCGACTGGGAGGCCTGCGCCTCGTGGAAGGCGACCACGCGGTTGCGCCCCTGCTCCTTGGCGGCGAAGCACGCGCTGTCGGCCTCGTTGAAGATGGCCGACATGCTGGGCGTGAGGCGCGTGACGGCCACCACGCCCACGCTCACCCCCACCTGGAAGGCGTGGTCCTTCCAGTCGAAGGACCAGGACTGCACGGCGTCGCGCAGGCGCGTGCCGACCTGCACCGCGTAGTCGGCGCTGCAGTTCTCGAGGAGCACCGCGAACTCGTCGCCGCCGATGCGCGCGAGGAACTCCTCCTCGCGCAGGCTCCCCTTGAGGATCGGCACGATGCGGCGCAGCAGCTCGTCGCCCGCGAGGTGGCCGAAGGCGTCGTTGATGCGGTGCAGGAAGTCGACGTCCATGTACACGAGGGCGTGCGTGGCGCCGGTGCCGCGCGCGGAGGCGAGCGCGGTTTCCAGCCGCTCCTCGAGGGACTTGCGGTTGGCGAGCCCCGTGAGGGCGTCGTGGGCGGTGAGGAAGAAGACCTGCTGGCGGGAATTGTCGAGCCGCTCCTGCAGTCGCTGCTCCTTCGCCTGGAAGTCGGTCGCGAGCGCCAGCACCTGGCGCTTGAGCCCCTCCAGCGGCGGGTCGAGCTCGGGGAGGTCCGTGCCGCCGGAACCGCCGGCGGTGTGCCGCACCGCCTCGCGGATCACCTGCACCTCGTCGTCGAGGGCTCGCGCCGTGCGCCTCGCGAGCACGAACACCGAGGCCACGGCCGCGGCCAGCGCGACCACCCACGTCCAGGCCTGGGCCGTCTGGCTCACGCCGAGTGCCGCGCGCAGCAGCGCGAAGACGCCGCAGAACACCGCGATGGGAATCGCCCCCAGCGTGACCAGCCGCGCCGCCAGCCGGTTCAGCTCGTCCTTCTCGGGTCCGGTCGCCATCGCCCGCCTACCCCGCCTGCTTCCAGAGGCAGCGGCCCTTGCTTTCCTTGTCGATGCGCTCGCACATCGCCGCGTGGGCCGCGAGCTCATCCGCCGCCGCGCGCAGGACCAGGAGCCTTTCCGGGCGCTCCGGCTCGCCGCCCGCCCCGGCATCGGACTGCCGCGACATGAGGGAGATGTCGAGCGTGTCCTGGCCGCGCGTCATGGCGAGCCAGACGTCGGCGAGGAGCTGCGCGTCGAGGAGCGCGCCGTGCAGCGAACGCCGCGAGTTGTCCACCTGGAAGCGCTCGCACAGCGCGTCGAGGGAATTGCGCTTCCCCGGGTGCATCTCGCGGGCCATCGCGAGGGTGTCCGTCACCGGGCACACGGTCCCGATGCCCGGCCGGCCGACGAGCGCGAACTCCGCGTCGAGGAAGCCCACGTCGAAGGGCGCGTTGTGGATGAGGAGCTCCGCCCCCTCCACGAACTCGATGAACTCGTCGGCGATGTCGGCGAAGCGCGGCTTGTCGGCGAGGAAGTCCACGGTGAGCCCGTGGATGCTGACCGCCACCGCGTCGATCTCGCGCTCCGGGTTGAGGTAGCGGTGGAAGTTGCGCCCCGTCGGCCGTCGGTCGAAGAGCTCCACGCACGCGATCTCGATCACGCGATGCCCGTCCGACGGGTCCAGCCCCGTCGTCTCCGTGTCGAGCACGATCCGCCTCACCGGTTTTCCGCGCCTTTCATTCCAGGTTCATCCGTGTTCATCCGTGGCAATCCGTGTTCATCCGTGTTCCCGCCCTACCCGGGCCCCGGAGGGACCCCCCGGTTCGCCAGTTCATCCGCCCGCTCGTTCCCGTCGTGCCCCGCGTGCCCCTTCACCCACCGCCAGTCGACGTGGTGCTGCGCCGCGAGCTCGTCCAGCTTCATCCACAGGTCCACGTTCTTCACCGGCGCCTTCGCCGCCGTCTTCCAGCCCTTCTTCTTCCACCCGTGGATCCACTCCGTGATGCCCTTCTGCACGTACTGGGAATCCGTGTGCAGGACGACGCGGCTCGGGCGCGTGAGCGCCCGAAGCGCCTCGATCACCGCGGTGAGCTCCATCCGGTTGTTGGTGGTCGAGGGCTCGCCCCCGAACATCTCGCGCTCCTTGCCGTCGCAGGTCAGCAGGGCCCCCCAGCCCCCGGGGCCGGGATTGCCCTTGCATGCGCCGTCGGTGTAGATCTCGACCGCCTTTCCGGCGGCTGCGCGGTGCGGCCCGGTCACTTGACGATCTTCAGGGACCCCGCCCGCGAGGACGCCCCGGCGCCCTCGCGTTTGGCGGCGAGCGCCACGGGCTTCTCGCGCGCCGCCGCCTCGTGCCACGCCGGCGTGATCAGGCGCACGCCGCGCACGCGCTTGATGGCCTGAAGCATGTACACCGCGCCGCCCACGGCCCACCAGCGGTCGCCCGCGGGCTCCATGAAGGACATGCGCCTGAGCCACGCTTCGTTCTTCACCGGCGGCACGTAGCAGACGAGCCGGCCGGCGGACACCTCGAAGCCCAGGAGCGCCAGCCAGTCCTTCACGCGCAGCAGCGAGACGAACTTGCCGTTCCAGGGCGTCTCGTGGCGCGCCGGCCCGAAGACGCTGCGCAGGCCCCAGAGGCTCCAGGGGTTGAAGCCCAGGATGACGATGCGGCCCTCCGGCATCATCACGCGGTCGATCTCCCGCAGGACCGCGTGCGGCTCCTCGGCGAACTCGAGCGTGTGCGGCAGGAGCGCCAGGTCGATCGACTGCGTGGCGATGGGAAGCTCCGTCGGCTTGGCGCGCACGTCCGTGCCGCCGCCCGCGTCGATGCGCATGCGGTGCGTGATGCGGTTCTCGCGCAGCAGGTCGAACTGCGGCAGCCCCAGCTGCAGCGCGTGGAAGCCGAAGATGTCGGGCGTCACGTCGTCCAGGTACGCGCGCTCCTTCTCGAGGAGGTAGGCCCCGAGGGGCGTGGCGAACCAGTCGGCGAGCGTGTTGGTGGGCATGGGGCAATTCTAATAGACTCGGCCCCATGATGCAGATCCATCCCGTTCCGGCGTTCGAGGACAACTACCTCTGGGTCATCGAGGACGGCCGGCACGCCGCGGTCGTCGACCCCGGCGACGAGCACCCCGTGCAGGCCTTCCTCGAGGCGCGCGCGCTGAGGCTCGCGGCGATCCTCGTCACGCACCACCATGGCGACCACGTGGGCGGGGTGGAATGGCTGGCCGCGCGCTGGCGCTGCCCGGTCTTCGGGCCGGCCGGCGAGCAGATCGACGGCGTCACGAAGCCACTTCGCGAGGGCGACCGCATCACGGTGTCGGGGCTGGACATCGGGTTCGGCGTCCTGGAGGTTCCCGGCCACACGCGAGGGCACATCGCCTACGTGGCCCCGGGCGAGGTCTTCTGCGGCGACACCCTCTTCGCCTGCGGCTGCGGCCGCCTCTTCGAGGGCACGCCCGCGCAGATGCAGGAATCCCTCGCCAAGCTCGCGAAGCTGCCCGGCGACACGCGCGTCTACTGCGCACACGAGTACACGATGTCCAACATCCGCTTCGCGCTGGCCGTCGAGCCCGGCAACGCGAAGCTCTTCGCCCGCAGCGAGCGCGACGCCGCCGCCCGCGCCGCCAACCGCCCCACGCTGCCCTGCACCATCGCCGACGAGCTCGACACCAACCCCTTCCTGCGCTGGGCCTCCCCCGAGGTCATCGCCTCCGCCTCGAAGCAGGCGGGGCGCGCGCTCGCCACGCCCG
>JAABQW010000091.1 GCA_011391275.1 Betaproteobacteria bacterium | reverse complement strand
TCATGAACCGCGAGCCCTTCACCAGGAGCGTCACGTTGGGCCGCGACTCCGCGCGCGCCTCCGAGACCAGCGCCTCGAGGGCGGGGAAGTGCGCGGCGCGCCCGCCGAAGGCCGCCACCGCCTGGGCGCTGAGCGGCCCCAGCGCCAGCAGCCGCTCGATGCCGGCGTCGCGGGCGAACGCGCCGATCTCGGCGTGCAGGGCCGCGGCCCCCTCGCCCAGCTCGCCCATGTCGCCCATGACCAGCACGCGCCGGCCCTTGGCCGCCGCGAGGACCCGGATGGCCGCCTTCATCGAGTCCGGGTTGGAGTTGTAGGTGTCGTCCACGAGGGTCGAGCCGCCGGCGCCGCGGCGCTGCTGCAGGCGCCCCTTGGTGCCCGCGTAGGCCGCGAGCCCCGCCTGGATGTCGCGCGGCGGGACGTCCAGCGCGAACGCGGCGGCGCACGCGGCGATCGCGTTCCTCGCGTTGTGCTCGCCGGGCACCTGCAGCGTGACGGCGAAGGCGTCGAGCGGCGTCACCAGCCGCAGCTGCCCCTCCTCGAGGAATCCGTGCACGTCGGCCGTCTCCGCGAACCCGAAGGTCACCGTGCCGCGCCCGGCGACGAGCCCCTTCCAGTAGGGCGCGAACGGGTCGTCCTCGTTCACCAGCGCGATGCCGCCGTGGCGCAGTCCCGCGTAGATCTCGCCCTTGGCCCGGGCGACGGCCTCGAGCGTGCCGAGCAGGCCGATGTGCGCGCGGTGGGCGTTGTTCACCAGCGCCACGCCCGGCGCGGCGAGGCGCGCGAGGTAGTCGATCTCGCCCTCGTGGTTCATGCCGAGCTCGAGCACCGCGTAGCGGTGGTGCTCGCGCAGCCGCAGCAGCATGAGGGGCAGGCCGATGTCGTTGTTGAGGTTGCCCTCGGTGGCGAGCACGTCCTCGCGCCCGCCGCAGCGCACGGCGAGGATGGTGGCGAGCATCTCCTTCACCGTCGTCTTGCCGTTGCTTCCCGTGATCGCCGCCACCGGGAGCGTGAAGCGCCCGCGCCAGGAGGCGGCCAGCCGGCCCAGCGCCGCCAGCGTGTCCTTCACGACGACCTGGGGTATCTCGGCTGCGAACCCGACGCGCCGCGCCACCAGCGCCGCCGCCGCGCCGCGGCCGATGGCCTGGGGCACGTAGTCGTGGCCGTCGAAGTTCTCGCCCTTCAGCGCCACGAAGAGGTCGCCGGGCGCGATCACGCGGCTGTCGGTGCACACGCCCGAGAAGCTCACGGGGTCCCCGGCGGCGGTCCCGCCCGTGACGCGCGCGGCCTCCTCGACGTCCATCATCGGCGGGGGGGTGGAGGCGATCCCGTTCATCGCGGCCGGGCCTCCAGCGCGGCGGCGGCCACCTCGGCGTCGCTGAAAGGATGGCGCACGCCCGCGATCTCCTGGTACGTCTCGTGTCCCTTGCCGGCCACCAGCACCACGTCGCCGGGCGCCGCCTGGTGGATCGCGGAGAAGATCGCCACCTGGCGATCGGCGATCGCCTCGACGCTGCCGCTCAGCACCCCCTCGAGGACCTGCCCGATGATCGACGCGGGATCCTCGCCGCGCGGGTTGTCGCTGGTGACGATGGCGTGGTCGGCGAGCCGCGCCCCGGCCTCGCCCATGATGGGCCGCTTGCCCGGGTCGCGATCGCCGCCGCAGCCGAAGACGCAGAGGAGCCGCCCGCCGGGCGCCACGACAGGGCGCACCGCCGCCAGCGCCTTCTCCAGGGCATCCGGCGTGTGCGCGTAGTCGATCACGACGAGCGGGGCCGCGCCGCCCCCGAGGCGCTCGAGGCGGCCCGGCACGGGCCGGAGCCTCGCCACCGCCGCGAGGGCGGCCCCGAGCTCCACGCCGCTCGCGAGCAGCGTGCCGATCACGGCGAGCAGGTTGGCGACGTTGAACTCGCCGAGCATCGGGGTCGCCACCTCGCCCTTGCCCCAGTCGCCTTCCACCCGCAGGCGCAGCCCCGCCTCCGACTGCGTGAAGGACGCGGCGCGAAGGCGCCCGTCCGCGATCCCGTAGCCGATCACGTCGACAGGCGATCCGCGGAGCCGGTCCGCGAATCGCCTTCCCCAAGCATCGTCGACGTTGATCACGGCGCGGCCTACCCCGCGCGCGTTGAACAAGCGGTACTTGGCCTCCGCGTAGGCCTCCATCGTATGGTGGTAGTCGAGGTGGTCGCGCGTGAGGTTGGTGAACACCGCGACGTCGAACTTGATCGCGGCGGCGCGCTCCTGGTCCAGGCCGTGGCTGGACACCTCCATGGCCGCGACCTTCGCGCCGCGGCGCAGGTACTCGGCCAGCTCGCGCTGCAGCACCACCGCGTCGGGCGTCGTGTTCTTCGCTTCCGCGCGCTCGCCCACCAGCCCGTTGCCCAGCGTGCCGAGCACGGCCGCGCGCCGGCCGAGCCCGTCGAGGGCCTGCGCCACCCACTGCGCCACCGAGGTCTTGCCGTTGGTTCCGGTGACGCCGACCATCCACAGCTTCGCGGAGGGGTCGCCGTGGACGAGCCCGGCGATCCCGCTCGCCGCGCCGCGCAGGCCCTCGACCGCGAGGTTGGGCACGTCCCAGGCGGGGCTCCACTCGAAGCCGCGGCTTTCCCAGATGACCGCAGCCGCGCCGCGCGCGACGGCTTCCGCGATGAACGCGCGACCGTCGCGGCGGCTTCCCGGATAGGCGAGGAAGACGGAACCGTGCTTCACGGCCCGGGAGTCCGTGGTGAGATCGGCGAGCGCCACGCCCAGCCCGGCCAGGCGATCGCGCAGGGAGGAAGCCGTGGTGCGCGGGAGGTCGGCCACGGCGATCATCCCTCGCTCCCCGCCACGGGCGCGCGGGCTTCGGTGGCGGCCGGGCGCGCGGGCGCGCGCGCGTCGATCGTGCGCGGCGCGTCCGGCGGGATGGAGAACATGCGAAGCGCCGCACCCATCACGGAGGCGAACACCGGCGCGCTCACGTCTCCGCCGAAGTACTTCGCCCCCGACGGCTCGTCGAGCATCACGGCGACGACGAAGCGCGGGTTCGACACGGGGCCGAAGCCCACGAACGAGGACACGTACTTGCTTTCCGCATAGCCGCCCGCCTCGGGCTTGTGCGCCGTGCCGGTCTTGCCGGCGAGCCGGTAGCCGGCGACGGCCGCGCGCGGCGCGGTGCCGCCCGGCCCGATGGCCATCTCCAGCATGCGCGCCACGTCCCGGGCGGTCTCGCGCGACACGAGCGGCCGGCCGATGGGAAGGTTCTCGCGCTTCACGAGCGAGAGCGGCAGCAGGTGCCCGTCGGCGGCGAAGATGGTGTAGGCGCGCGCCATCTGCAGCAGCGACACCGAGATGCCGTGGCCGTAGGCCATGGTCGCCTGCTCGATGGGCCGCCACTTCGACGCGGGGCGCAGCAGCCCCTTCGCCTCGCCGGGGAACCCGGTCTCGGGCACGGCGCCGAAGCCCAGGTCGCGGTAGAAGGTGCCGATGTCCTCGGCCGCCATCTGCAGCTGGATCCGGGCGGTGCCGACGTTGGACGACTTCTGGATCACCTCCTGCACGGTGAGCACCCCGTGCGGGTGCGAGTCGCTGATCGTCCAGCCGCCGATCGTCATCGTGCCGGGCGCGGTCTGGATGGGCGTGCCCGGCTTCACGATCCCCGCCTCGAGCGCGGCGGCGACGGTGAAGGGCTTCATCGTGGAGCCCGGCTCGAAGATGTCCGTGACCGAGCGGTTGCGCGTCTGGCGGCCGGTGAGGGCCGTGCGGTTGTTGGGGTTGTAGTCGGGCTGGTTCACGAGCGCCAGGACCTCGCCCGTGCGCGCGTCCAGCATCACCAGCGCGCCGCCCCTGGCGCGGTGCGACTCGACGGCGGCCTTGAGCTCGCGGTGCGCGAGGAACTGCAGGCGCTGGTCGATGGACAGCACGACCTGCCGGCCGTCGCGCGGCACGCGCAGGCTCTCGACGTCCTCGACGATGCGCCCCTTCCGGTCCTTGATCACCTTGCGGCTTCCCGGCACGCCCGCGAGCGTGTCCTGCTTCGCGAGCTCGATGCCCTCCTGGCCGGCGTCGTCGATTCCCGTGAACCCGACCACGTGGGCCATCGTCTCGCCGGCGGGATAGAAACGCCGGTACTCGCGCTGCTGGAACACGCCGGGCACGCCCAGCGCCATCACCCTGAGCGCCCGGTCGGGCGGGATGTGGCGCTTGAGCCAGACGAACTGGCGATCCTTGTTGGCAACTTTCTGGCGGATCTCGGCGGCCGGGACGCCGAGCGCGCGGGCCAGGTCCTGGATGCGGGCGCCGTCCGCCTCGAAATCCTCGGGGCTCGCCCAGATGGATTCCACGGGCGTGGAAATGGCGAGCGGCTGGCCGTTGCGGTCCACGACGGGCCCGCGCGAGGCCGGCATCTCCACGACGCGCCCGTAGCGCGCCTCGCCCTTCTGCTGCAGGAAGCCGTGGTTGAGGCCCTGCAGCCAGAACGCGCGGCCCGCCAGCACCGCGAACCCCGCCGCGACGAGCGCCAGCACCGCGCGCGAGCGCCAGCCTTCCAGGCGCAGGCGCAGCTGCGGGGTGCGCTTCTCGAACCTCATCGCCCGCCGCCCTCCGGCTGCGCGCCCAGCGTGATGACCCGCGTCGCCCCCGGCTCCGGCAGGCGCATGCCCAGAGAGCGCGAGGCCACCGCCTCGACGCGCTTGTGCGTGGCCCAGGTGCCCTGCTCGAGCTGCAGCTGCGTGAATTCCTCGTCGAGCTTCTTCGCGCGGGCCTGGCCCGACTCGAGGTCGATGAAGAGCTTCCTCGACTTGTGCTGCGCCGTGATCACGCCGAGCGCGCAGGCGACGGCGATGGCAAGCAGGAGGAAGTTCACGCGGGCCACAAGGGGACTCCTCAGGCGCCGGTGCGCTCGGCCACCCGCAGGGTGGCGCTGCGCGCGCGGGGGTTGGCGGCGACCTCGGCATCCGACGGGCGGATGGCACGGCCGACCAGGTTCAGCCGCGGCTCGGGAAGGTCCTTCGCGCGCACCGGCACGCCGCGCGGCAGCGTGTCCGCGCGCGCGCCCTCGCGCAGGAAGGTCTTCACGATCCGGTCCTCGAGCGAGTGGAAGCTGATGACCGCCAGCCGCCCGCCGGGCTCGAGGAGGTCCACGGCCTGCGGAAGGGTCACTTCGAGCTCCGCAAGCTCTTGATTGAGGTGAATCCGAAGAGCCTGAAAGGTCCGGGTCGCCGGGTGCTTGCCCGGCTCGCGCGTCCGAACCGCGCCACCCACGACCTCGGCAAGCTGCCTTGTAGTCCGGATAGGTTCGCGGCCCCTTGCCGCAACAATCGCTCCTGCAACCTGTTTAGCAAACCGTTCTTCCCCATAGGTGCTGATGACCTCCCTGATTTCTTGTTCTGTGGCCCGGTCGAGCCATTCGGCCGCCGTTTCCCCCCGGGTGGGGTCCATGCGCATGTCGAGCGGGCCGTCGGCGGCGAAGCTGAACCCCCGGCCCGCCTCGTCCAGCTGCGGCGAGGAGACCCCCAGGTCCAGGAGCACGCCGGCCACGCGCGTCACGCCGCGCGCGCCGAGCTCCCGTTTCATCGTCGAGAACCGCCCATGGATCAACTCAAGACGTCGATCCGCTGGCGCGTGAGACGCAAGCGCCGCGGGGTCCTGATCAAAAGCGAGAAGTCTTCCGCGAACACCGAGCAGGGCGAGGACGGCCGCGCTGTGCCCGCCGCGGCCAAAGGTGCCATCGACGTAGATCCCGTCGGCGCGGACACGG
>JAABQW010000090.1 GCA_011391275.1 Betaproteobacteria bacterium | reverse complement strand
ATGCCGTGGGTGGTGGCCTCGGCGCGGTGCGCGGTGCCGAAGGCGTCGTTGGCGTACACGTCGCACAGGGCGGCCATGCGGCGGGCGAGCGCCTCGTCGTTCTTCTTCTCGCCTTTGTTGAAGCGGCAGTTCTCGAGGAGCACGACCTGGCCGGGCTGCACGGCCACGCCGTCGACCCAGTCGCGCAGCAGGGGCACGTCGCGGCCGAGGAGCTCGCCCAGGCGGCGGGCCACGGGTGCCATCGAGTCGGCCTCGGAGAATTCGCCCTCCTTGGGCCGGCCCAGGTGCGAGGTCACCATCACCGCCGCGCCCTTGTCGAGCGCCATGCGGATGCCCGGGACGGATGCGCGGATGCGCGTGTCGTCCGTGATCGAGCCGTCGTCGGCCTGCGGGACGTTGAGGTCGGCGCGGATGAAGACGCGCTTGCCCCTGAGGTCGAGGTCGGCGAGCTTGAGGACGTTCACTGCTGACTCCAGTCTTGGGTTGCGACGAATTGTGTCAACCGCCCGCTCGCTGCACTCGCTTAACCTGCCGAAGAGCGCGGCAGGTTAGCGGTTGACGCAACGAATGGGGCGTGCCTTCTCCTACTTGGCCGCCATCAATGCCACTGTCGTATCGAGCATCCGATTCGAAAAGCCCCATTCGTTGTCATACCAGCTGCTGACCTTCACGAGGCGGCCGGAGACCTTGGTGAGGGTGGCGTCGAACGTGCTGGAGGCCGGGTCGTGGTTGAAGTCGATCGAGACCAGCGGACCCTTGTTGTAGTTGAGGATGCCCTTGAGCGCGGCGCTCTCGGAGGCCTCCTTCATGATCGCGTTCACCTCGTCCACCGTCGTGTCGCGGGCGGCGATGAAGGACAGGTCGACCAGCGAGACGTTGATCGTGGGCACGCGCACGGCGAAGCCGTCGAGCTTGCCGTTGAGCTCGGGCAGCACCAGGCCCACGGCCGCGGCGGCGCCGGTCTTGGTCGGGATCATGGACATCGTGGCCGAGCGGGCGCGGCGCAGGTCCTCGTGGTAGACGTCGGTGAGCACCTGGTCGTTGGTGTAGGCGTGGATCGTGGTCATCAGGCCGTTCACCAGCCCGATCCTGTCGTTCAGCGGCTTCACCAGCGGGGCGAGGCAGTTGGTGGTGCAGGAGGCGTTCGAGATCACGGTGTGCGAGGCCTTCAGCACGTCCTGGTTCACGCCGTAGACGACGGTCGCGTCGACGTCCTTGCCGCCGGGGGCGGAGATGATCACCTTCTTCGCGCCGCCCTGGATGTGGGCCGAGGCCTTTTCCTTGGTGCTGAAGTAACCCGTGCACTCGTGCACGACGTCCACCTTCAACTCGCCCCAGGGCAGCTTCGAGGGGTCGCGGTTGGCCAGCACGCGGATGCGGTCGCCGTTCACCACCATGTGGTCGCCGTCCACCACCACGGTGCCCGGGAACTTGCCGTGCGCCGTGTCGTAGCGCGTGAGGTGGGCGTTGGTCTCGGCGCTGCCGAGGTCGTTGACCGCCACGATCACGATGTCGTGCTTCTTGCCGCCCTCGTAGTGGGCGCGGAGGATGTTGCGGCCGATGCGGCCGTAGCCGTTGATGGCGACGCGGATGGTCATGTTCGGGGCTCCGGAACGGGAAAAAGACGGGGAAACCCCCATTTTAGCCCATGGGGGTGGGGCGGCTTGACGCCGGACAAGGGCGCGGCGCGGTCAGAGGACCGACTTCACCGCCGCCACGACGTGCTCGGCATCGACGCCGAAGTGCTTGTAGACGGCGCCGGCGGGGGCGGACTCGCCGAAGCTGTCCACGCCGATCGCCGCCCCGTCCAGGCCCACGTACTTGCGCCAGTAGTCGGTGATGCCCGCCTCGACGGACACCCGCGGCAGCCCCTTGGGGAGCACGGCGGAGCGCCATGCGGCGTCCTGCCGGTCGAAGACGCTCGTGCACGGCATCGACACGACGCGCACGGCGATGCCGGCCTCGGCCAGCGCCTTCTGGGCGGCCAGCGCCAGCCCGACTTCGGAACCGGTGGCGATGACGACGGCCTTCGGGGCGCCCTGCGCCTCGGAGAGCACGTAGCCGCCGCGGCGGATCGCCGCGACCTGCTCCGGGGAGCGGTTGACGAAGGGCACGTTCTGGCGGGAGAGCGCGAAGGCCGTCGGCCCGTCGCGGCGCTCGATGCCGGCGACCCAGCCGGTGGCGGTCTCGACCGTGTCGCAGGGGCGCCAGAGGTCGAGGTTCGGGATGAGGCGCAGGCTCGCCACGTGCTCGACGGCCTGGTGCGTCGGACCGTCCTCGCCCAGCCCGATGGAGTCGTGCGTGAAGACGAAGATGTTCCTCACCTTCATGAGGGCGGCCATGCGCAGCGCGTTGCGGGCGTAGTCGCTGAAGACGAGGAAGGTGCCCGAGTAGGGGATGAAGCCGCCGTGCAGCGCGATGCCGTTGCCGATGGCGGCCATGCCGAACTCGCGCACGCCGAAGCTCAGGTAGTTGCCGGTGCCGGCGGCGGTGACGGCCTTCGAGCCGGACCAGTTGGTCAGGTTGGAGCCGGTGAGGTCGGCCGAGCCGCCCAGGAAGCCGGGCAGGTGCGGCGCGATCGCCTCGATGGCGTTCTGGGAGGCCTTGCGCGTGGCGATCGTCTCGGCCTTCGCGACCGCCTTGGCGATGGTCTCCTGCGCCACGTCCTTCCAGTTGGGCGGCAGGTCGCCCGCCATGCGGCGGCGGAACTCCCGCGCGAGGTCGGGGTGGGCCCTGGCATAGGCGTCGAAGCGGGCGTTCCAGTCGCCCTCGAGCCCGGCGCCGCGGGCGCGCTGGTCCCAGGCCTCGTAGACGGCGGCGGGGATCTCGAAGGGCGGGTGGTGCCAGCCGATGGCCTCGCGGGTGGCGGCCACTTCCTTGTCGCCGAGCGCCGCGCCGTGCACGTCGTGGGTGCCCTCCTTGTTGGGGGAGCCCTTGCCGATCACCGTCTTGCAGCAGATGAGGGTGGGCTTCGACTGGTCGGCCCGTGCCTCGGCGATGGCCGCCTCGACCGCCTTGGCGTCGTGGCCGTCGACGTTGGGGATCACGTGCCAGCCGTAGCTTGCAAAGCGCATCGGCGTGTTGTCGGTGAACCAGCCCTCGACGTGCCCGTCGATGGAGATGCCGTTGTCGTCGTAGATGGCGATGAGCTTGCCCAGCTTGAGGGTGCCGGCCAGTGAGCAGGCCTCGTGCGAGACGCCCTCCATGAGGCAGCCGTCGCCCAGGAACACATAGGTCTGGTGGTCGACGACCGTGTGGCCGGGCCGGTTGAACTCGGCCGCCATCAGCTTCTCGGCGAGCGCCATGCCCACGGCGTTGGCGAGCCCCTGGCCGAGCGGCCCCGTGGTCGTCTCGATGCCGGGCGTCATGCCGTACTCGGGGTGCCCCGGCGTCTTCGAGTGCATCTGGCGGAACGCCCTGATGTCGTCCATCGACAAGGCGTAGCCCGTGAGGTGCAGCAGCGCGTACTGCAGCATCGAGCCGTGGCCGTTGGAGAGCACGAAGCGGTCGCGGTCGGCCCACGCGGGGTTGGCGGGGTTGTGGCGCAGGAACCGGCGCCAGAGCACCTCGGCGATCTCGGCCATGCCCATGGGCATGCCGGGGTGGCCGGAATTGGCCTTCTGGACGGCGTCCATCGCGAGGGCGCGGATGGCGTTGGCGAGGTCTGCGGGGGTTGCGGTCTGGGTGGCCATGCGCGTGGGGGAGAGGGCGGACTGCATGAGGGAACCTCGCATTTTATCGGATATGCGGCCGCCGGCCGCCGGGAAGGCGGTCAGCGCGACGAGAGCTGCTTCTTGCGCTCCATGAGGCGCCAGATCATCGGCGTGAAGATCGTCTGCATGGCGAGGTCCATCTTGCCGCCGGGCACGACGATCGTGTTGGCGCGCGACATGAACGAGTCGTGCAGCATGGAGAGCAGGTAGGGGAAGTCGATGCCGCGCGGGTTCGCGAAGCGGATCACCAGGAAGCTCTCGTCGGGCGTGGGGATGTAGCGCGCGACGAAGGGGTTGGAGGTGTCCACCGTCGGCACGCGCTGGAAGTTGATGTGCGTGCGCGAGAACTGCGGCGTGATGTAGTGCACGTAGTCGTGCATGCGCCGCAGGATCGTGTCGGTCACCGCCTCCGTGGAGTAGCCGCGCATGGAACGGTCGCGGTGCAGCTTCTGGATCCACTCGAGGTTGATCACCGGCACCACGCCGATGAGGAGGTCCGGGTGCCTCGCGACGTCGACGCCATCTCCCGCCACCGCCCCGTGCAGGCCCTCGTAGAAGAGCAGGTCGGTCGCCTCCGGGAGGTCCTCCCAGGCGGTGAAGGTGCCCGGGGGCTGCTTGTACGGCGCCGCCTCGCCCTCGTCGTGCAGGTACCTGCGGCGCTTGCCGCGGCCGGTCTCGCCGTAGGCGCGGAACAGCTCCTCGAGCTCGGCGAAGAGATTCGCCTCGGCGCCGAAGTGGCTGAAGGTGCGGTTTCCGGACGCGATGGCCTCCGCCATCTTGACCTTCATCTCCGCGCGGTCGTGGCGGTGGAAGCTGTCGCCCTCGATGAAGGCCGCGTTCACGTTCTCGCGCCGGAAGATCTGCTCGAAGGTGCGCATGACCGAGGTGGTGCCTGCCCCGGACGAGCCGGTGATCGCGATGATGGGGTGCTTCGCGGACATCGTTGATTCCCCTTTCAGGCCTTCGTGAACAGCGAGCGCTCGCCGAAGAGGGGCGGCGCCGACGGGGGCGAGATGCCCGCGTCGTGATCGTGGTGGTAGGACTCGATGCGCGCGACTTCCTCGCGGGAGCCGAGGATCACCGGCACGCGCTGGTGCAGCGACGTGGGCTCGACTTCGAGGATGCGCCCGCGCCCGGTGGACGCGGCGCCGCCTGCCTGCTCGACGAGCATGGACATGGGGTTCGCCTCGTACATGAGGCGCAGCCGCCCCGGCTTCGCGGGGTCCTTGGTGTCGCGGGGGTACATGAAGAGGCCGCCGCGCACGAGGATGCGGTGCACCTCGGCCACCATGGAGGCGATCCAGCGCATGTTGAAGTCGGCCCCGCGCGTGCCCGTCTTTCCCTGGATGCATTCGGCGACGTATCGGCGCACCGGGGGCTCCCAGAAGCGCTCGTTGGAGGCGTTGATGGCGAACTCCCGCGTCGTGGCGGGTATCGTCATGTCCGGGTGCGTGAGGATGAATTCCCCCATGTTCCGGTCGAGCGTGAAGCCGTGCGTGCCCCTGCCCAGCGTGAGCACGAGCATCGTCGTGGGGCCGTAGATGGCGTAGCCGGCGGCCACCTGCTTCGTGCCCGGTTGCAGGAAATCCCTGGCGCGCGGCTCGGTCACGCCCTCGGGGCAGCGCAGCACCGAGAAGATGCTGCCCACCGAGACGTTCACGTCGACGTTGGAGGAGCCGTCGAGGGGGTCGAACACGAGGAGGTAGCGCCCGCGCGGATGCTCCTCCGGGATCTGGATCGGCTCCTCGCGCTCCTCGGAAACGAGGCCGGCGAGGGTGCCGCTCCACTCGTTGGTGCGCACGAAGATCTCGTCCGCGAGCACGTCCAGCGGGACCTGGGTCTCGCCCTGCACGTTCTGCGTCCCGGCGCTGCCCACCGCGCCCGAGAGCGCCCCCTGGCCCACGGCGTGGGCGATGCGCTTGCAGGCCAGGCGCACGTTGTTGATCACCGCGGTGAAGGCGCCCGTGGCCGCCGTCGCCTTGCGCTGCTCGCGCAGCAGGAACTCCGTGATCGTGGGCCGGCTCTCTACCTGCAGGGTCTG
>JAABQW010000089.1 GCA_011391275.1 Betaproteobacteria bacterium | reverse complement strand
CCTTGGGAGAAGGGCCGGGGATGAGGGTGAGAAGTGCTCCCTTCTCCCTCCGGGAGAAGGGCTGGGGATGAGGGGCTCTCCCAACGGAGAGGGGAGCAAAGTGCTCCCTTCTCCCTCCGGGAGAAGGGCCGGGGATGAGGGCTGGCAACAAAAGGGACGGTTCCCAGGAACCGTCCCCAACTCCTGGCGTGTTTCGTCGGGGAATTGCGTTAACACCTACAGTGCAGGAGCCCAAACCGCCCGGAGGCCCGCCATGCGTGCGATTTCCTTGTCCCGAACGTCCGCCCTCGCCGGCGCCCTCGTTGTCCTTGCCGGCCTGATCCTCCCGCCGGGCGAGGCCCAGGCGCAGGTCCCGCGCCGGATCGCCTACCAGGGCTTCCTCGCCAACGCGGCGGGCATCCCGGTGACCACGCCGCCGGGCGTGCCGCTCGACATGGTGTTCCGGCTCTACTACTTCCCGACGGGCGCCGGTGCGCTCCACGAGGAGACGCAGCAGGTCACGGTGACCGACGGCGTGTTCAACGTGCACCTGGGCGATGCGGCCGCGCTCACGGTCACGTTCGACACCACGTACTGGCTGGGGGTGACTGTCGGGATGGACTCCGAGATGACACCGCGCCAGCCGCTGGCCGCGAGCCCCTACGCCCTGCGCGCGGCGAGCCTGGAATCCACGGCCACCATCGCCGCCTCGCAGATCACGGGCACGATCGCGCTCACCTCGGCGACGGGCACGGCCGCGCAGTTCGGCACCAACGACAACCAGCCTGCTGACGTGATCGTCAACGCCCAGCGCGTGATGCGCTACGCGTTCGACCCTTCCTCTGGCGGAAGCGCCTCGCCCAACATCCTCGGCGGCTACACGGGCAACAGCATCGCGGCGGGCGTGCGCGGCGCCACGCTTGCCGGCGGCGGAAGCTACTTCTTCGAGAGCGCGATCCAGGGTAACTACGGCACCGTGTCGGGGGGCCGCAAGAACCGTGCCGTGGGCGAAGCCAGCGTCGTCTCCGGAGGCGTGAACAATCTCTCAGGCTCCATCTTCGTCGAGGGCGTCTCCGTAGGGGCGGACCACACGACCGTCGCGGGAGGTTTCGACAACCAGGCCACGGGCAACGCTTCGACGGTCGGTGGCGGATTCGTGAACATCGCCAGCGGCTACGCCGCCGTCATCGCGGGGGGCGACCTCAACGACGCCACGGGCCAGAACGCGACCATCGGCGGCGGCTACGACAACACCGCGAGCGGCGGCAATTCCACTGTTGCGGGCGGTGTCTTCAACGTGGCGTCGGGCTTCGGGTCGGTTGCCGCCGGGCACGCCAGCTTGGCCACCGGCGACGAGTCCGTCGCCCTCGGGTTCCTCAACAATGCAACGGGGTTCGCCACGACCGTCTCGGGCGGCTCCTACAACACCGCGAGCGGCAAGTACTCCACCGTCGGCGGCGGCTATCAGAACCAAGCCGCCGCACACGGCGCCACCGTCGGCGGCGGCGGCATGAACCCGGCCGAACAGCTCGGCGGCAACGTGGCCAACGCCGGCGCCTCGACCATCGCGGGCGGCTACGGCAACATGATCGACTCCTTCGGCTTCTACGGCGTCATCGGCGGCGGGCAGCAGAACCGCATCTTCGCGCCGGCCAACAACGTCGGGCACGGCACCATCGGCGGCGGCACGCTCAACACGGTCTCACTGGGCGGTGGGACGGTCGGCGGCGGCAACAGCAACACCGCCGGCGGGTTCGATTCCACGGTGGGCGGCGGCATCTACAACGTCGCCAGCGGGGGTGGTGCCACGGTGCCCGGCGGCAGCGCCAACATGGCGGCCGGCGCGTACAGCTTTGCGGCAGGGTTCCGCGCGAAGGCCTACAACAACGGCTGCTTCGCGTGGGCCGACAACACCGACGCCGACTTCAGCTGCAACACCAACAACGCATTCATCGCGCGCGCCACCGGCGGCGTGCAGTTCTACACGAACGCGGGCCTGACGACGGGTTGCTCTCTTGCCGCGGGCGGCGGCTCGTGGAGCTGCACCAGCTCGCGCGACGAGAAGACGGATTTCGTGCCGGTCGACCCGGTTGCCGTCCTGAAGCGCGTGGCCTCGCTGCCCCTCGCCGAGTGGCGCTACCGTACCGAGCAGTCTCGCGCGCGCCACCTCGGGCCCATGGCGCAGGATTTCCGCGCGGCCTTCGGGCTTGGCGACGACGACCGTGCGATCGGCCTCGTGGACCTGGGGGGTGTTGCGCTCGCCGCCATCCAGGGGCTGGAGCGGCTCGTGCAAGACAAGGACCGCCGCATCGCGGACCTGGAGGCGCGCGCTTCCCGGGTGGAGCGCCTCGAGCGCGAGTTGGACGCCATCAAGGCGAAGCTGGGGCTGCGGTGAGCGTGGCCATGCGGGCAGGTGCGCTGCTCGTAGCTGGCGCCGCGGCTTGCATGCCAGCGCTTGCGGCGCAGAGCGATAGCTATCGGATGGGGCCGGCCGCGATATCGTCCGGCGTGGGCACCTCCGGGGCCGGCGACAGGGACGCCTACGCCACGGTCGCCGGTCCCGCCGCCGGGGGAGAAAGCGCCAGCACGCGTTACCGGCTGCGGGCGGGCCACGCGGCGCTGCGCAAGGCGGTGCTCGACCCGGCGTCGGACTTCGACGGCGACGGCATTCCCAACGGGGTCGAGACGCCCGAGGGCCGCGGCGTGCTTCTGAAGGACAACGACGTCTTCGCGAACGCGCGGCTCTTCGCCATGCAGCAGTACCGCGACTTCCTCTCCCGCGAGGGGGACCCGGCCGGCATCGATGGCTGGGCGAACTTCGTTGCCGGCGGGACGTACACGCGCCTGCAGGTGATCGACGCCTTCCTGCAGTCGCAGGAGTTCACGGGGTTCGTCGCCCCTGTGGTGCGGCTCTACTTCGCCACCTATCTTCGCGTGCCGGACTACGACGGGCTCACTTTCAACGCGGGGCTGGTGCGCGCGGGCACGGTGACGCACGCACAGCTGGCGGACTTCTTCACCGCGAGCCCCGAATTCGCGGCGCTCTACGGCGCGCTCGACGACGCGCAATTCGTGACGCTCCTCTACGCCAACGTGCTGGGCCGCGCGCCGGATGCGGCCGGATTGAGCGGTTGGGTGGCGCTCCTGGGCGGCGGCTACACGCGCGGTCAGGTGCTGCTGGGCTTCGCGGAATCGGCCGAGTACCAGTCCGCGATGGCCAACGAAGTGTTCGTCACGATGATGTACACCGGGATGCTGCGGCGCACGCCGGAGACGGCGGGCTTCAACGGGTGGGTGGGTTTCCTCGATGCCGCTACTTACACGCGCGAGCAGGTGATCAACGGCTTCTTCCTCTCCGCCGAGTATCGGGCCCGCTTCCTTCCGTAGGGCATCCTCACCCCCGCCCGTCCCCCAAGGGAGAGGGGCGACAAGTGCTCTCCCAACGAAGAGGGGAGACAAGTGCTCTCCCAACGAAGAGGGGAGACAAGTGCTCTCCCAACGAAGAGGGGAGAGACGTGCTCCCTTCTCCCTCCGGGAGAAGGGCTGGGGATGAGGGGCTGGCCGCGGAAGGGCCGGTTCCCGGGAGCCGTCCCGAGGAAAATGGGATCTGACCCCTTTTCGGGGGGTATGCTGGCCCACTTCCCCGGCAAACTGGAGCGCCCGATGACCCGTGCCGCCGCAATGGCCCGTCTGGCAATCGCCTCTCTCGCGCTCGCTTCGACCCCGATCCTCGCCGCGCCGCTCGAGCCGCCCTTCCTCGCGCCGGGCCAGGACATCCGCCGCGAGGAAGGCGAGATCACCGTGCCGGGCTTTCCCGCGCCAGTGTCCGTCGTGCGCTACACCTGGCGCGACAGCGGCGGCAACCCGCGCTCCGTGTCGCTGGTGCCGGCATCGCCCGCGACATCCGGCTATGCGGTGCAGATGACCTACACCGTCCCCGATGGCGGCGGTCGCAACGTCTACGTGAACACCGGCACCGCGGGAGACGGCGGCTTCGGCTACTTCGTCTCCCACGAGTTCTATCGCGAGTTCGCGGGCGGGGGCAACGGGACGCTCGCCTCGCTGCACGCGGAGGACGACTCGCCGCTGGGCCGCTACCTTTCTTCGACGGGAAGCACGCACTCCGCGGGCCAGTCGCAGGCGGCGCACGAGTTCCGGCTGGACTATCCGCGCTGGGGCACCACGGCGGCGTTCCCCGACCCGTTCGTGGCCGTGTCCCCGGACCTCATCAACCACCAGCGCTTCCTCCTGCCCGTGGTGATCCGCTGGCATTTCGTGGCCGGCCGCGACCATCCGCTCTGGAGCGTGGAGTACGACTTGTCGGCGGCTTCCGACCGCATCGCCAACGACGTGCGCGGCCCCTATGGCGTGATGAACTTCAACGAGGGCGCCAGCCCCGCGGTGACGGCGCTCCGGTGGGGCGACAAGTACTTGTTCACGGCGGATGCGGACGCGCAGGATTTCGGCGCCGCCGCCACGCCCGCCGACGGCGTGTCGTGGACCTGGGACACCGCCAACACCGGGCGGCGCTTCAACGTGCTCTCCGCCGGGGCCTACGAATTCGGGCTCGTGGAGACGGTGCCCCACGCAGCCTCGCGCTACGGCAGCGGCTACGCCAACGGGCGCGGCAGCACCAAGGCCGCGTCCGGCGGCTGCGGCTACGGGCTGCTGTCCCTGCCCTGCGACTGGGAGTGGCCCTACCAGTCGCTGCAGTACGACTACGGCCCGCCCGCGCGGCCCAAGATCGCGTGGGGCTCGTCGCCCTTCCTCGGCTCGTCGCTCACCAGCGCCTATGTCAACGCCAACGAGTTCGAATCCATCGTTCCGCAGGGGCGCGTGCACTACGGCGTGCACATCGTCACCGGCCGCAGCGGGGCGGGCGCGCCGCTCACGCTCGCGCGGGCGGCAACACCGCTCGAAGCCGCGCCGAACCTCGCCGTGGCCGCTTCGCCCGCGCAGGGCGGCACGGTGAGCTACGCCGTGTTGGGAGATGCGGCGGGCCCGTACGCCGATGCGGGCCGCGCGCTCGCACCCTGGGCGTCGGTGCGCCTTGCTGCCGAGCCGGCCGGGGGCTACTCGTTCACGGGATGGGGTGGCGCGTGCGCCGGCGTGGAGGGAGCCACCTGCCTTCTCGCAATGGACGCTTCGCGCTCGGCCACCGCGAATTTCAGCGCGAACGGCAACGGCGACACCGACGGCGACGGCATCCCGGACGCGGTCGAGGGGCCCGAGGGTCGCAACCCGAACCTGAAGGACAACGACGTCTTCGGCAACTCGCGGCTCTTCGCGATGCAGCAGTACCGCGACTTCCTCGGCCGCGAGGGCGATGCGGCGGGCATCCAGGGCTGGGCCAATGCCGTCACGGCGGGAACCTTCACGCGCCCGCAGGTGATCGACGCATTCGTGAACTCGCCCGAGTTCGGCGGCTTCGTGGCCCCCATCGTGCGGCTCTACTTCGCGACCTTCCTGCGCGTGCCGGACTACGCCGGGCTCGTGGGCAACGCGGCGCTGGTGCGGAATGGCACCGTCACCTTGCTGCAGCTCGCCGACTTCTTCGCGGCGAGCCCGGAGTTCGCGGCCACCTACGGGGCGCTCGACAACACGGCCTTCGTGACGCTCCTCTACAACAACGTGCTGGGCCGCGCGCCGGATCCGGCCGGGCTCTCGGGCTGGGTGGGGCTGCTCAACGGCGGCATGAGCCGCGGCCAGGTGCTGCTGGGCTTCTCGGATTCCGCCGAGTACCAGTCCGCCATGGCCAACGAAGTGCTGGTGACGATGATGTACACGG
>JAABQW010000099.1 GCA_011391275.1 Betaproteobacteria bacterium | reverse complement strand
AGCCCCGGCTGCGCGGCGATCCAGTTGAGGAGCGAGCCAAGGTCCTTCACCGAGTCCTCGCGCAGCCGCCCGTTGTCCAGCCCGAGGAAGGTCTTGCCGAAGCCCGACGAGCCGCGCACGTTCGGGTAGATCAGCGCGATGCCCAGCTCGTTCACCAGGTAGTTGTTGCGCCCGATGAAGCCGGCGCGCGCCTGGGACGCCGGCCCGCCGTGCACGCTCACCACCACCGGGCGCACGCCCTCGAAGCGCGACGGCGGATGGTAGTAGAGGCCGGTGATCTCGCGCCCGTCGAAGCTCTTCCAGCGGATGACGCGCGGCTCGGGGAACGCGGCGGCGTTGAGCCCGGGGCTGTTGCCGTTGGTCCAGCGCGTCACGCGGTGCTCCTGCAGGTCGTAGGAGAACACGTCGCCGGGCGAGCGGGAGGTCGCGTGCGTGAAGGCGAGCTCGGAGCCGTCGTTGCGCCAGCGCATGCCGGAAATGACGCCGGGCACGAGCGCGGGCCGCGGCGTCTCCTTGCGCGTGGCGGTGTCGATGAGGCGCAGCTCGTGGGCGCCGGCCTCGTTGGTGAGGAACGCGAGCCGCCGGGCCGGGGCGGAAACGGCGATGTCCTCGACGTCGAACTTCAGGTTCGAGGCGAGCGCGCGCTCGCGGCCCGAGGCGATGTCGATCACCGCCACGTGGCGGAACTCCGAGCCCCGGTCGCTGATGACGAAGAGCGACTTGCCGTCAGGCGCGAACTGCGGCTTGTCGTAGTAGACCGGCGCGCCCTTCGTGGACGGGGTGAGGCGCCGGCGCTTGGCCGTGGCGACGTCCATCAGCCACACGTGCGACTCCTCGGCCGACACGTACTCGATGAACGCGAGCCGCCGGTCGTCGGGCGAGAAGTGGAAGTCCGACCAGCCGCCGCCCGGCAGGTCCGCCAGGAGGCGCGCCTTCTCCGGGGCCAGCGGATCGGCGAGGTGCAGCGTCGTGCGCGCCTCGCGCGAGGCGCTGAGGCGGTCGAGGGCCACCGTGGTGAACACGATGCGGTCGCCCTTGCGGTTCCACGCCGGAGCGCCGGCGCGGCGCCCCTCCGGGCTCACTGGCGTCGTCTGCCCTTTCTCCGCATCCAGGCGGTGGATGCGGTACGCCTCGTCGCCCCCCGTGCCCCGCCTGAAGAGGAGCCAGTTGCCGGCGCGCGGCTCGTATCGGCCGGCCGACACGGGGTCGGCGTGGTCGGTCAGCGGCTCGGGCGTGGCGCCGGGCCCGGCCACGCGATGCAGCTGGTCCGCGTTTCCCTGGCGCATGCGCACGAGGATTTCCCGCCGCAACGGGTGCCAGTCGAGCAAGGTCCCGGGCTTGAAGGCGGTGTACGGGGCGGTCTTCGCCGCGACCTCCGCGGGGATCGGCGGCACGCCGTCGAGGACGAGGTTGGCAGGCGGGACGAGGAAGTCGCCCTGCGCGTGCGCGGCAAGTGCGAACGCCGTGGCGAACGCTGCCGCGTGAAGGCGGATCGGCCTGGCCATCAGCGGTTCACTTCGGGCCCGTGGCGACGGGCCGCGACGGGTCCGCGCACCACTCGCTCCAGGAGCCGGGGTACAGGCGCGAGCCCGTGAGACCCGCGAGTTCCATCGCGAAGAGGTTGTGGCAGGCGGTGACGCCGGAGCCGCAGCTGTGCACCACGCTCGAGGGCGGCACGTCGCCCAGCTCCTCGATGAACTCCGCGTGCAGTTCCTCGGGCGGAAGGAAGCGGCCGTCGTAGCCGAGGTTGTGCTGCCAGAAGCGGTTGAGGGAGCCAGGAATATGGCCGGCCACGGGGTCGAGCGTCTCGTTCTCGCCCATGTACCGGGTCGCGGCGCGCGCGTCGAGGAGGACCATGCCGGGGCCCGCGAGGCCGGCGAGCACCGTCGCCGAGTCCACCGTCGCGCCCTGCGCCGGGCGGGGCTCGAACTTCCCTTCGCGCGGCGCCGGGATGGTGGCGTCGAGGGGGCGGTTCTCGCGCTTCCACGCGGCGAACCCGCCGTCGAGCAGCGCGACGCGCTCGTGCCCCAGCCAGCGAAGCATCCACCACAGGCGAACCGCGAAGCTGCCGCCGCCGTCGTCGTACACGACCACCTGCCGTCCGGCGGCCACGCCGCACCGGCTCATGCGCGCGGCGAAGTCGGCGACGGCGGGGAGCGGATGGCGGCCGTTCTTCCCGGTCTTGCGCCCGGAGAGATCCTCGTCCATGTGCATGAAGAACGCACCGGGGACGTGCGCGGCCCTCCACGCCTCGCGGCCCTTTTCCGGCCACGCGAGGTCGTGGCGCGTGTCGAAGACGATCCAGCCGGGGTCGTCCAGGTGCGCCGCCAGCGTTTCGGTCGAGACGAGCAGTTCAGCTTTCAAATCCGGCCTCCTTCACTTGGTCCTTCTTCTCCACGCGCATGGCGACGAGCCCGCTCGCCACGATGACCACCATCCCCGCCCAGGCGAGCGCCGACAGCGTGTCGCCCCAGACGGCAAAGGTGAATACTGCCGCGAAAACGATGGTCGAGTACGAGAGCGCGCCGGCCACCAGGGTGTTGCCCAGCCGGTAGGCGCGCGTCATGGCGAACTGCGCCACGGTGCCCGTGAGGCCGATGCCCACGAGGATCCAGCCGTTGCTCCAGGTGATGGGATGGAACGTCCCCGTGAGCGCCTGCCAGCCGAGGCACAGGGTGGTGCCCACGGCCCCGAACCAGAAGACCACGCGCCAGTCGGGCTCGCCCAGCCGCCCCAGCGCGCGCACGCTGAGGTACGCCCACGACGCGATCACGCCGGACAGGAGCCCGATCATCGCAGGGCCTTCCTGCCCCGCCGCGAAGGTGGGCTGCAGCAGCATCGCCACGCCGCCGAAGCCGAGCGCGATCGCGAAGACGAGCCAACCCGAGAAGCGCTCACCCAGCACCACCGTCGTCGCGATCGCGAGGAAGAGGGGCGAGGTGTAGTTGAGGGTCTGCGCGGTGGCGAGCGGCAGGCGCGTGATGGCGTAGAAGTAGCCGATGAGGGAGACCGCGCCCAGGAGGCCGCGCATGAGGTGCATGCCGATGTGGGCGCTGCGCACCGTGTCGCCGCGCACGAGCGCCACGCCCGCGACCGCGAGCAGCGTGAAGAGGGAGCGGTACAGGGCCAGCTCGGCGGCGTCGAAGTGCTCGGCGCCCAGCTTGATGAACACGCCCATGGCGGCGAAGAGAAAGCCCGCCACGAGCATCCAGGAGGAGGTCATTCGATTGCGCGGAAAGGGCGCCGCCAGGGCGCCCGGAGAGATCGATTATACGGGGCCCCGCGCGCCGGCCGCCTCGCCGTCCACGCGGCGCAGGTCCTGCGCGACCTTCCCTCCCTGCAACACGATCACCCGGCCGGCCGAGGCGATGGTCTCCGGCCGGTGCGCGATGAGGACGCGCGTGAGGTTCAGGCCGCGGATCGCCTCGTTCACCAGCCGCTCGCGCTGCACGTCGAGGGCGCTGGTGGCCTCGTCCAGGTAGAGGATGCGCGGCTCCTTGTAGAGGGCGCGGGCGAGCAGGATGCGCTGGCGCTGCCCGCCGGAGAGGGCGGCGCCCATGTCGCCGATGAGCGTGTGGTAGCCCATGGGCATCGCGGCGATGTCGTCGTGCACGGCGGCAAGCCGCGTGCAGCGCTCGATGGCCTCCTGGCTGGGCGCGGGGTCGAAGAAGCTCACGTTGTCCGCGATGGAGCCCGCGAACAGGAGGTCGTCCTGCATCACGGTGCCCACCAGGCGGCGGTAGGCGTCCACGCCCAGCTTCTGCAGGTCGACGCCGCCGACCAGGACCTGCCCGTCCGTGGGGGCCAGCAGGCCGAGCATCACCTTGGCCAGCGTCGTCTTCCCGCCGCCCGAGGGCCCCACGATCGCGACGGATTCCCCGGGCTCGATGCGGAACGTGCAGTTCTGCAGCACGAAGGGCTCGGTGTCGGAGTAGCGGAAGGAGAGGTTGCGCACCTCGATGGAAGCCTCGGCGACGGCCGGCGCGGGCCCCGCCAACTCGCTCTCGGCCGGCGTCAGCACGATGTCGGCGAGGCGCTCGCCCTGGAGCTGCAGCATCCTCAGCTCGATCAGCCTGTCGATGAGTCCGGCCACGCGCGCGGAGAACTGCTCCTTGTAGGCCATGAACGCGAAGAGCATCCCCACGGAAAAGGCCGCGTCGAGCACGAGGGTCGCGCCCACCCAGACGACCGCGATGCGCTCGGCGCCGAACACGAGGCCGTTGGCGGAGCGGAACCCCAGCGAGAGCTTCTGCACCGCGAGGTCGCGGTTGACGGTGTCGACCACGAGGTTGAGCCACCGCGAACGCCGCTCCTCCTGCCGCCCGAAGAGCTTGATCGACTGCACGCCGCGCACCGTCTCCAGGAAGTGGCTCTGCTGCCGCGCCGCGTGCACGATGTGCTCCTCCGTCGCGCGGCGCAGCGGCGCGTAGAACGCGGCCCGGGAGGCGGCGTAGGCGGCGACGGCCGCCACCGCGATCGCCGCGAGCGTGCCGCTGTAGACGAGCATCATCGCCAGCGTCGCTGCGGCCATGAGCCCGTCGATCACCGCCTCGACGAAGCTCGACGTGAGCGTGCGCTGGATCGTCGTCACCGCCCCGAATCGCGACACCACGTCGCCGAGGTGGCGCTTCTCGAACCACGCCACGGGCAGCCTCAGCAGGTGCGAGAAGACGTTGGCGAGCCACTGCAGGTTCAGCGTCGTGCCGAGGTAGAGCACGACCCACGAGCGCAGCGCCGCCACGGCCACCTGCACCACCGCGAGCAGGAGGAAGCCCAGCCCCAGCACCGTGAGCAGGTCGCGGTCGGCCGAGACGACGGCGCCGTCGACGACCCACTGCATGTAGAAGGGCGCGAGGAGGGCGAAGGCCTGGAGTGCCAGCGCCAGCAGCAGGACCTGCGCGAGCGACCGCGCGAGCCCCGTCACCGGGCCGGTGAGGTCGCGAAGCCGCACGCGGCGGCGATCGTCGACCGGGCGGAACTCCGCCGTGGGCGCGAGTTCGAGGGCCACGCCGGTGAAGTGCCGCGAGACTTCCGCGATCGGCAGGCGGCGCACGCCGGCGGCGGGGTCGTGGATCACCGCCTCGCGCGGCCCGGCCGACGCGAGCACGACGAAATGGTTCAGGTCCCAGTGCAGGATGCAGGGCGTGCGCAGCCTCGGCAACTCGTCGAGTTCCAGGCGCAGGGCGCGGGGCGCCAGGTGCAGCCTGCCTGCCGCCTGCATCAGGTAGGCGAGGGTGGCGCCCTTGAGGGAAAGCGTGAATCGCCGGCGCAGGCCCGCGAGGTCGACGCGGTGGCCGTGGAAGCTCGCGACCATGCCCAGGCTCGCGAGGCCGCACTCCGCCGCCTCGGTCTGCAGGAAGACGGGAAGCCGCCGGCGCGCGCCGAAGTCGAGCCCCTCGAGCACCGCCACGTCACGCCCTGCCCGCGAGGCTCAGGAGCGGCTCGAACACCCACTCGATGAGGCGGCGCCGGTCCAGGAGGACGTCGGCCTCGACCTGCATGCCGGCCTGCAGCGGCTCGGCCCGGCCGTACGCGGCCACCGTCTGTGAGTCGAGCGCCACCTTGACGCGGTAGAGCGGCTCGCGCGAGCCGTCGGCGGGCGAGAAACCCAGTTCCGCCGGCGCGATCGCGCTGCGAGAAACGGAGACCACCCGGGCGCGGTGGCTGCCGAACTTCTGGAACGGGAACGCCGGGTAGCGAAGCCGCACTTCCTGGCCCGCGCGGATGAAGCCGACGGCGCGCGACGGGGCGAAGAGGTGGGCCTGCAGCGGCGAGCCCTCGGGGAGCAGCGTGAGGAGGCTCGCGCCGCCGGCCACGACCTGGCCCGGCTCGACGAGCAGCGCGGCCACGATGCCCGCGGCGGGCGCCGTCACCACCGCCTCGGCCTGCGCGCGGCGCTCGACCTGCTCCTGCGCGGCGGCCGCGACCTGCGCGTCGAGGGCGGAAAGCTGGGCGGCGGATCGCGCCTTCGCCTCGACGAGCGCCGCGCGCACGCCGGCGATCTCCCGTTCCGTGGCAAGCCGGGACCTCGCGATCGCGTGCCGGCGCAGCCGCTGGTCGAGCGATTCCTCTTCCTTCTGCTGCCGCTGCGCGGGCGACACGAATCCGCGCTGCTCGAGATCCCGCAGCCGCGCGAGGGACCGGCCGGCCAGCGCCTCGCGCTCGCGCATCGCCGCGAGCTCGGCATCGAGCTGGGCCCGTTCCGCCTCGAGCCCCGCGACCCGTGACGCGATCGCATCGCGCTCGGCACGCGCCGCGTCGCGCGTCCCGTCGCGTTGCCTGCGCAGGTCCGCCAGGCGCCGCGCCGCATGCGCGACGCTGGCCGCGCCCACGGGGCCGTCGTCCCGGGTGGCGCGCGGATCGACGAGCCGCAGCAACGCTTCGCCGGCGACGACCCGTTCTCCCTCGCGCACGCGCCGCTCCCGCACCAGGCCGGGCTGCGGCGACACGATCCGGATCGCACCGCTCGCGGGCACGAGGGTTCCGGCAAGTTGGGCCTTCTTCGCGTACTCGGCGACGGCGAGATAGCCGAGAACCGCCGCCGCCAGCGCCGCGGCCGCCGCCGTCATGAGCGTGTAGGAGAGCGGACGGATGAGGACGATGGCGCCCATCGCCGAGCGGGCCTGCTCGGCGCGGACCTCGTCGCGGAATGCGGGGCTTCCCATGGCGGGTGGCTACCGGGCTGCCGCAGTGCGAACGTCGGTGCGAGACAGGGCGAGGTAGACGGGCAGCGCGACGGCGACGAACACGAGGCTCGCGAGCTCCGCGGTCCAGGTCGACATACGGGCGAGTTCTCGGCCCTCCAGCGTCAGGAGGTACTGGCCAAGGAGCGGCCAGGAGACGAGGAAGTTGAAAGCCATGTGCATGAGAATGCCGGCGCGAAGCGTTCCGGTTCGACGCAGGAGGCAGACATAGACGACCGAGCCCAGGAAGGCGGACACCATGTGGCTCGGGTGGAACAACGCAAAGCAGGCCGAGGTGAGGATGAGCGCGGGGATCCATCCCCACTGCCGCTCCCATGCACGGTAGAGAAGACCCCGGAAGACCAGCTCTTCGACGACCGGGCCGATGATCCACGAAATTGCGATCATTCTCACGAGACCGGCGAGCGACAGCGTCGACTTCCAGGCCTCAAGAGGGTCCGTGGAGCGCAGCTTCGTCGCCAGAAGCGAAGGCTCGCCGAGGGCGAAGGTCCAGACGACAATCGCGCCGCTAACTGCGAAGGGAATCGCGAGCTTGCCCAGCGTCACGGCGGAGGTCTCGAGAAAGCCGCCCGGCGGCAGGGGTCGGCGCAATTCCCCGAGGCAGAACCTGCGCAGGGCCGGCACGGCGGCGAGCACGGCGATCGCCAGTGAGAAGAGGATGAGCTGGCCCATGAACTCGAGGTTCGCGCGCGGCCAGGACATCTGCGAGACAGCGCGGGAAGCGATGAGCGCCGTGAAGAACTGGAACGCGAAGATGAGGATCGCGACCTGGAAACCGGATGCTGTGGGCATGGGCGCTCCGAGGGAAGGGCTGCGCCAGGGCAGCCCTTCGGCAGGTTATTGACGGGCGATCTGTCAGCTCCCGGCCACCCGTTCGATTACGTGCGAGGTGAAGTCGACGAGATTGTCGTACGCCTGGATCAGCGATTCGGTGATCCCGACCACCTCGCTTCCGGTGCACGTTCCGCCGGCCGCCGCCTCCGTTGCCTTGGCATCCAGTTCGCTCGCTGCGGGTATCTTCAACACCTGGGGTTCGTTCATTTGCATCTCCTGTACGTGGTGGGTGCTACGCGTCCGGCGCGAGGAGCGCCGGGTCGTTCGTGCCGGGAAGCGGCCAGGGCAACGGAACGATGGGTTCCGTCGGGTACGGCAGCGGCGGGAAGCAGTCGTCGTCGGGCGCGATGCCGCCCGAGACCTCGGGCGTGTCCTTCTTGTCGATGTCCTTCATGGTTGTCTCCTTGGGGGTTCGGTCGCGAGGGCAGGGCGGCGCGGCACGGGGCGACCGGACAGGTGCCGCGCCCCGGGTCAATCCGTTGCCGCCTTCGGGCGCGCGTCGGTGGCGAGTTCGGCGAACGCCACGGGATCGCGAAGCGGCTCCGCCGGCGCGCGGTAGAGCACCTCGTCGAGGGCGGCGCCGGGCGGCAGCCCGCCGGCGATGGCGAGCACTTCGCGGTCGGTCAGCTCCTTCATGGGCATCTCCTTCGAGGTCCGGGCGCGGGGCGCGACCGGGCTGGAACCCATGCTAGGAGCGTGGCGCGGCGGATGCCCGCGGAAATCCGGGAAAGATGAGCCGCCATTTCCGCGGCCGGGGAGCCGCCGTCAGCCGGCCGGCGCGCGCCCGTGCACGGCGAAGAAGCGCCGCGCGGACTTCACGAACCAGGCGATGTGCCGCAGCCCCTTCGAGGCCGCCTTGCCGCCGTGGTGCACGATGCGCACCAGCGGGCAGTAGGCCACCGTGGTCACCTTCGAGAGCCGCAGCGTCAGGTCGAAGTCCTCGAAGTAGAGGAAGTAGCCGGGGTCGAAGCCGCGCACGGCACGGAGCGCCGCGGTGCGGCACAGCAGGAAGCAGCCGCTCGCGATGGTGATGGGCGACTGCTCCCTGTCCCAGTCGAGGTGGCGCAGCTCGTAGGCGTCCAGCGAGGCGCGGAAAGGTCCATGCAGGAAGCGCGGAACGAACCCGCGCACGAACAGCACGGCCGGCGTGGGCCAGGCCTTCACCAGGTACTCGCGCTCGCCATCGGCGCCACGCACCGAGGGGGTGAGGGCACCGACGCCGGGATGCGCATCCAGGTAGCGCAGCGCCGCGTCGATCGCCTCGCGCGCGACCTCCACGTCGGGGTTGAGCACCAGGTGCAGCTGCGCCGCCGTCGTGGCGAGGGCGAGGTTGTGGCCGCGACCGAAGCCCACGTTGCCGTGGCCCGAGATCACCTCGAACGACACGCCCGGCGCGCGGGCCAGCGCCGCCTGCGCGAGCCGCTCGAGCATGGACGCGAGGTCGGCAGGCCCATTGTCCACGAGCTGCAGGCGCGCATCCCCGAGCGTTCCGAGCCCCTGCGCGAAGGCGGCCGCCTCGGCCACGCTCGCCAGCGTGCGCGCGAGCAGGCGCTCGTCCGGCGCGTGGGTGACGATGGCGATCGAGAGGGTGGCGGGCGACATGGTCGCCTAGAGGCGCGCGGCCCCGGGGCAACCCAAGTAAAATCCGTCCTTCGCCGCGGGACGGACGGCCTGGCCCCGCGCGGGCGCACGAACGACCAGGAAACGGGAGATGCCCTGCAAGAGGGCGGCAAGTGAGGGCATGTCCAACGCAGGCCGGGATCCGGTGGAAATTCTAGCAGGCGGCCCCCGCCCGAGGGTCGCCGTCGTCCACGAATGGCTCGACACGTGGGCCGGCTCCGACCGCGCGGTGGCGCAGATCCTCGCCATCTGGCCGCAGGCCGACCTCTTCGTCCTCGTCGACTTCCTGCCCGAGGCCGACCGCGCCCCCTTCGCGGGGCGGCGCATCACCACCTCGTTCCTCCAGCGCCTGCCGTTCGCGAGGCGCCACTTCCGCAAGTACGTGCCGCTGATGGCCCGCGCCGTCGAGTCCTTCGACCTCTCGGGCTACGACATGGTGATTTCCAGCTCGCACGCGTTCGCCAAGGGCGTGCGCACGCGGCCCGGCCAGTACCACCTGTGCTACTGCTACACCCCCATGCGCTATGCTTGGGCGATGGAAGGCGAGTACCTGCAGGATTTCGGGCTGGCCCGGGGCCCGGTCGCCTGGCTTGCCCGGCGCCAGCTCGCGAAGCTGCGCGACTGGGACCGCGCCGCAGCCGGGCGCGTCGACGACATGGCGGGCATCTCGCGCTTCATCGCCGACCGGATCCGGGTCGCCTACGGCCTGGAAGCGAAGGTCATCTACCCGCCGGTCGACGTGGGCGCCTTCACCCCCGGGGGGGCCAGGGAGGGCTTCTACGTGGTCGTCTCGCGGCTGGTGCCCTACAAGCGGGTCGACGCGATCGTCGAGGCGTTCCGCGGCATGCCGGGCCGGGAGCTGGTCGTGATCGGCGACGGCCCCCAGCGCGCCGCTATCGAGGCGACGAGGCCGCCCAACGTGCGTCTCCTCGGCCACGCGCCCCACGAAGTCGTTCTCGACCACCTGCGCCGTGCGCGGGCCTTCCTGTTCGCGGGCGAGGAGGATTTCGGCATCGCGCCCGTCGAGGCCATGGCCTGCGGCACGCCGGTCATCGCGCTGGGGCGCGGCGGGCTGCTGGAGACCGTCGTGGAGGGCGAGACGGGGCTCTTTTTCCAGGAGCCCGCGCCGGCAGCCATCGCAGGGGCGGTCGAACGCTTCGAGTCCCTGGAGGGCACGATCGGGCCGCAGCGCTGCCGCGCGCAGGCGGAGCGGTTCTCCGAGGCGCGCTTCCGCAAGGAGTTCCATGCCTTCGCCGAGGCGGGGCTGCGGGATTTTCGCGAGGCGCGCGAGCGGTGAACGGGCGCGGCACCCACCTCAAGGAAAACGCGGGGCTCCTCGAGCGCGTCTTCCGCCTGGCCGACCCCGTGGTGGTGGTCGCTGCAGGGTGGCTCCTGTTCCCGCTGCTTTTCGACGCCGACGAGTTCAACCGCGGCTACGGCCTGGGCCTCGCGACCGCCTTCGCGGTCGTGATGTTCGTCTTCCCTTTCTTCCGCATCTACCAGCCCTACCGCGGCATGAGCCTGTGGACGGAGGTGCAGGGGATATTCAAGGCGTGGCTCGCGACGGTGGCGATCTTCGCCGTGCTGCTGGTGCTCAGCAAGACCACGTACCTCTACTCGCGCTTGTGGCTCACGGCGTGGGCCGCGTCGAGCTTCATCGCGCTCGTGGGCTTCCGCGTGGCCCTGCGCGTGGCGCTGCGCGCCGTGCGCCGCCGCGGCTACAACCTGCGCCACATCGCCGTCGTGGGGGCGGGCGCATTGGGAAGCGAGGTCGCGCGCCGCCTGCAGGCCGCCCCCTGGACGGGGCTGCACGTGGCGGCCTTCTTCGACGACAAGCCCGCGCTCGCGGGCCAGGCAATCGAAGGCGTGCCGGTGCTCGGCACCCTCGACGAGGTGGCTGCGTTCGTCTCGCGCCAGGGCATCGACCAGGTGTGGCTGGCGCTGCCGCTGCGCGCGGAGTTGCGCGCCAAGCAGGTGCTGGCCCAGCTGCGCGCGACGACCGCGGAAGTGCGCTACGTGCCGGACATCTTCGGCTTCCAGCTCCTGAACCACTCGGTCACCGAGGTGGCGGGCCTGCCGGTCATCAACCTCACGGAATCGCCGATGTCGGGCACGAACGTCCTCGTGAAGGCGATCGAGGACTACGTGCTGGCCGCGCTCATCGTGGCGGCGATCAGCCCGGTGCTCGCCGCGGTCGCGCTCGGCGTGAAGCTCTCCTCGCCCGGGCCGGTGTTCTACCGCCAGCGCCGGGTGACGTGGAACGGGGCGCAGTTCGAGATGCTCAAGTTCCGCTCGATGCCCGTCGACGCCGAGTCGGGCACGGGGCCGGTGTGGGCGCGCGCCGGCGAGGACCGCGCCACGCCGTTCGGCCGCTTCATCCGCCGCTGGAGCCTCGACGAGCTGCCGCAGTTCTTCAACGTGCTCCGGGGCGAGATGTCCGTCGTGGGCCCGCGCCCCGAGCGGCCGGAGTTCATCGAGCGCTTCCGCGACCAGATCCCCGGCTACATGCAGAAGCACCTCGTGAAGGCGGGCATCACCGGCTGGGCGCAGGTGAACGACCTGCGCGGCAACACCGACCTCGCCCGCCGGATCGAGTTCGACCTCTACTACATCGAGAACTGGTCGTTGTGGTTCGACCTGCGCATCATCCTCATGACGGCATGGCAGGTGGTGCGCAGCCGCAACGCGTACTGAGCCGCGCCGCCTTCACGCGGCAGGGCGAAAAGGGACCCCAGCCCTTATACTCGCCATATTCCGGACCCCGCTTCGCCACCCTTGAGCTCCCCTCCCGCCGTCCCCCAGCGCCACTGGCTCTTCTGGGCGCTTTCCTGCTGGATCGCGGCACTCGCGCTCACCTTCGGCGGCTTCCTGCTCGGCTTCCACGCCGGCCCCGGGTCGGCCAGGGTGGAAGCGCGCACCGTGCAGGGGTCGAAGTTCACGGTCGTGCAGGGCACCGTCCGCGTCGACGGCAACGCGATCTGGCTCGAGAAGCCGGGGCAGGACGGCACGCTCGTCGTTTCCGCGAACGTCGACCCGCCGCTCAGCGCGGCCGATTACCGCTACGCCCGCGTGCGCCTTGCGGGCGCCTTTCCGCGCGAGGGGCTGTCGTTCATCTGGCGAACGGACCGCGGCGAGGCCAAGGTGCCGAGCATGAAGGTGGTTTCCTCGGGCGGGCGCGTGCTGCCTCTCACGCTCGGCGAGATCGACGGCTGGAGCGGGCGCATCATCGGCGTCGGGCTCGCGGTGCGCGGCGAGCTTGCCGGCCCGCTCCTCGTCGATGGCATCGAGTTGGTGCCCGCCTCCGCATGGACCACCGCCGGGCGGATCTTCGGCGACTGGGCGGAGTTCGAGCCCTGGGACGGCGGCTCCGTCCACTTCATGGCCGGGGGCAATCCGTCGCTGCGGCACCCGCTGCCGCTCTTCCTGGGCATCTCGTTCGTCGTGGCGATCGGCCTCTACCTCCTCGTGATCGTCCTCGGGCACACGCGCTTCGAGCCGCAGGCCGCGCTCGCCATCGCGCTGCTCGGCTGGGCGGTGATCGACGCGCGCTGGCAGCTGAACCTCTGGAAGCAGCTCGACATCACGCGCTGGCAGTACGCGGGGAAGAGCTGGGAGGGGAAGCGCCTGGCGGCCGAGGACGGGCGCCTCTTCGCATTCATGCGCGAGGCCGCCGCGAAGATGGGAGAGGCGCCGGCGCACGTGTTCGTCTTCGCCGACGACGAGTTCGAGCGCGTGCGCGGTGCCTACCACCTCTACCCGCGCAACGTCACGGTGCAGCCCAAGCGCCAGTCGCTGCTGCCGGCCGCTACCTTCAAGCCGGGCGACGTGCTGGTGGTCTATCGCAAGCGCGGCGTCGAGTACAACGCGGGAGAGAAGACGCTGCGCTGGGACGGCTCGCAGGCCGTGAAGGCGGACCTGATCCACTTCTCCGGCGGAAGTGCGGTGTTCCGCGTGACCGGGCCGGGCTGAGCCATGGACGCGGTCCTCCTCGCCTTCAGCGTGGCGCTGCCCTGGGCGGCGGGCACGGCGTGGCTGCGCTTCCTGCCGAAGGGTGCGCCACTGCCCTGGGCGACCGCCATCGGCTACGGGCATTTCGTCGGCCTCCTCGCGCTCACGTTTCTCATGCGCGCGTGGAGCCTCGCGGGCGTGAAGTGGAACTTCTGGGCGATCGCGGCCGTGCTGGCGATTTTCGGGCTCGTGCCCATGTGGCGATGCCGGGACCGCCGCGCGGCACTCGCGGCGCCGGATTGGCGCGCCGACTGGGCCGGTCTCGCGCGCTGGAAGGCGATCCTCGCGGCCGTGCTCCTGGTGGCGGTCGCCGTGCGCTACGCGGGCCTTCTCGCCGAGCTCCTCTGGCGGCCGCTCTTCGCGTGGGACGCGTGGATGCAGTGGGCCACGAAGGCGCGCGTCTGGTTCGAGCTGGGCCACATGGCGCCCTTCGTGCCGCTGGCGGAGTGGGTCGGCGCCGACCCGGCGGAAGTGTTCACCGACCCGGCCCCGGGCTATCCCGCCACCGTGCCGCTGCTCCAGGTGTGGAGCGCGCTCGCGCTCGGCCGCTGGGACGACGCCCTCATGAACGTGCCTTGGTTCGCTTGCGGCGTCGCGCTGGGCTTCGCGTTCCACGGGCAGGTGCGCGCCTGGGGCGCCTCGGCGTTCCTCGCGGCCGTGGCCACCTACGTACTGATGACGGTGCCCTTCGTGAACGTCCACGTGGCGCTCGCGGGCTACGCGGAACTGCACATGGCGGCGATGTACGGGCTCGCGGCGATGGCCTTCTTCCTCTGGATGCGCGACGGCGACGCGCGGCAGGGGTGGCTCGCGCTCCTGCTGGCGCTCTCGCTGCCTCTCCTCAAGAAGCCCGGCATCTTCTGGCTCGCCTCTTTCCTGCCTGCCTACCTCGTGCTGCTCAGGCCCCGCGCGGCGGTCATCGGGTTGGGCGCGGCGTCGGTCGCGGGGCTGGTTGCGCTCTTCTTCCTGCGCGAGACGGGCCTGCGGGTGTTCAACTACGCGCTCACCGCGGACTCCGACACGGCCGAGATCACGAAGGCGCTCGCGCAGAACCTCTTCCAGATGGGCAACTGGAACCTCTTCTTCTGGCTGGTGCCCGCGATGGCGCTGGCCGCGTGGCGCAAGCTCCTCGACGGGCCGATCGCCGGCATGACGGCGATGGTGGGCTCCGGCGTCTACTTCCTCGCGGTGGTCTTCTACTTCTCGATCGCCGGCGAGTGGGTGAGCGACTTCTCCACGGTGAACCGCGCCATCTTCCACATGGTGCCGCTGCTCGCCTTCTGGATGGTCGCGCTGGTCGAGCGCCGCTTCCACGCCCCGCCCGATCCGATCAAGCTGGTCTGATCCCTTTATTGGGACGGTTCTACAGAACCGGTCTATTCAGGAACTCGAACACGGGCCCCGCCAGTCACGGAATAGACCGGTTCTGTAGAACCGTCCCAATAAAGGGCTCGGCCGCCGCGAGCACCAGCTCGGCGGTGATCGCGTGCATGCAGCGCGGGGCGGGGCACTCGTCGACGCCGCGCGCGCACCGGCGCACCCAGGCAACCCGGCGCTTGAAGAGCACGTCCTGGTCGCGGCAGGGGAACGGGTCGATCGCGACGCTGGCGCCGGGGCAATCGGCCCAGAAACGGCCGGGCCCGCCCAGCACCGGGCCGCTCGGGCCGTAGAGCACCACCGTGGGCGTGAAGGCGGCGCGGCCGATGTGGGCCACGCTGGTGTCGCCTGTCACCACCAGGCTCGCGCGCGCGACGAGGTCCCAGAGTTGCGCGAGATCCAGCTGCCCCGCGTACGAGCGGCGGCCGGCGTTGCCGGGGATCGCCGCAACCAGCGCCTCCTCGCCGGGGCCCGCGCTCCAGCAGCAGGCGAGGCCGCGCGCCTCGAGCGCCGCGGCGACGCCGGCCCAGCGCTCCGGCGGCCACGTCTTGTGCATCGAGCTCGCGCCGACGTGCAGGACGGCGTAGCGCCCGCCGGGCCGGTCGTAGGGGCGGCAGTCCGGCGCCTCCCACTGCCCGCGCGCGTAGGGTGGAGGCGGCGCGCCGGGCACGAGGGTGGCGACTAGGTCCGACCAGGACATCGGCTCGCCGGGCATCGGCAGCAGGTCGGTCGCGGCCCAGCTCTTGTAGGCGGGCCGGTCGCCGGCGAAGGCGACCACGCGGCGCGCGCCCATCGCCCGCGCGAGCCAGCCGTAGCGGGCATCCCCGTTGACGAGGGCGAGGTCGAACGGCCCCAGGCGCCAGAGCGCCTCGAGGCTCGCGGGGTCGCGCACGCTCCAGCCCACCGCCTCGACGCCCCAGGGGCGGCGCGAGAAGAGCGGCACGAACGCGCGCGGCATCACGTGCACGATCCGCGCTTCCGGATGGAGGTGGCGCAACTTCGCGGTGACCGCGGCCAGCAGGATCGTGTCGCCGAGCAGCGAATGGTGCGGCAGGAGGATGCGCCGCGGCGGCTCCCCGGCCGCCACGCCCGTGGCCATGTGCGCGAGCGCGCGCGCGTAGATCGCGAGCCAGGTGCGCGACCGCGAGGACACGCGCGCCCCTACTTCACCACCCGCAGCCGGAAAAAGAGGCTGTTGGCCGGGAAGATGAACGCGAAGTGCTTCTCGTAGCGGCGCGGCGAGAGGGCGAAGAGCGCCCTCGCGACCGTCGAGAAGGGGAAGGACTTCCCGAAGTCCATCTCCCGGGACACCATCTCGAAGCGCCGGTCGGTGTAGAAGTTGGAATGGCGGGTGTCGGTCGTGAAGTAGTCGAGCGACTCCCAGGACAGGTGCCGCACGTGCGTGGGGTCCTGGTACGAGTAGACGCTGGAGAAGTGCGGCGTGGTGATGAACACCTCGGCGCCCGGCCTGCCGGCGCGGTGGATCTCTTCCATCAGCTTCACGACGTTCGGCACGTGCTCGATCACGTTGCGGCAGAAGATCGCGTCGTAGGCATCGCCCTCCACCGGGTACGGGAAGACGCCCAGGTCGTGGCGCACGTCGGCCTCGCTCGCCACCGCGATGTCGATTCCCGTGGAGCCCGGGATCTTGTCCCTGCCGCATCCCACGTCGAGGCACTTGCGCCCCTTCGCGTACTCCGTCATCTGCGCCGTGTTCATCTTCCGCCTCTCCGACAGGTCCCTGGCCGCGGGTCAGCGCCGGGACGCGCGCGCGACCACCGAAAAAACCTCCAGCATCCGCTCCACCATGCGCTCCTCGCCGAAGCGCTGCAGGGCCGTCTCCCGGGCGCGCGCGGCGAGCCGGCTGCGCAGGGGCGCGTCCGCGAGCAGCGCCCCGATCGCCGCGCCGAGCGCGCTTGCGTCGCCGGGGGGCACGAGCCGCCCCGTCTCGCCGTCCTGCACGATCTCCCCGATGCTGCCCACGGGCGTGGTGACGACGGGCAGGCCGCACGCCATCGCCTGCATCAGCGCCTGCGGCACGCCCTCGTTGGCGTAGGAGGGAAGGCAGAAGAGGTCCAGCGCGCGCATCCACGGCGCCACGTCCGCCTGGTTGCCGGCGAAGCGCACGCGCTCCGCGATGCCGAGCTCGGCCGCGAGCTTTTCCAGGGGCTCGCGCTGCGGCCCGTCACCCACCACCACGAGGCGGACGTCGCGGTCGGCGAGGCCCGCGAGGGCCTCGAAGAGGTAGCGGTGTCCCTTCCAGCTCCTGAGCGTGGCGACGATGCCGACGAGCGAGCCGCCGGCGGCGAGGCCCAGGTCCGCGCGCGCCTTCGCCGCGTCGCCGGGCCTGAAGCGGTCGAGGTCGATGCCCGTGGGAATGGAGACGACGCGGTCGGGAGCGACACCGGTTTCCGCCATCACCTGCTCGCGCAGGCGCTCGCCCGTGGTCACGATGCGCCGCGTGGCGTTCCGGTACAGCCATCGCGTGGCGAAGTTGCGCGGCACGGGCGCGGAGATGTGCCGGGTGCGGACGATGGGCGGTGCCAGCCGCAGCAGGCAGGTCGCCACGGCCGCGAGCCAGCTGTCGGTGGAGCTGTGCGTGTTCAGGACGTCGAAGCGGCGGTCGCGCAGGAGCCGGGTCATCGCGAGAAGGCCCTGGAACGACTTTCGCGCGATCGGCACCGCGATGGCCTCGATGCCGTAGCCCGGCGCCGCCTGGAAGATGCGCGACTGCGGCGGCGCGGCGATCGCCACCGCGTGCCCGCGAAGGGCCACGCCGCGCGCCTCGGTCAGCACGCGGATCTCCTGCCCGCCCCAGCCCAGGGACGATTCCGTGTGCAGGATGCGAAGGGGGGCCTCGACCATCGCCTCAGGCCCCGGCGAACTGCAGCCGGTGCAGCCCCGCGTACACGCCGCCCGCTGCGAGGAGCGCGGCGTGGGTTCCCATCTCCACGATGCGGCCGTGCGCGAGGACCACGATGCGGTCCGCGTTCTCGACGGTGGAGAGGCGGTGCGCGATCACGATGGTCGTGCGCCCGCGCATGAGCGTCTCCAGCGCCGCCTGCACGGCGCGCTCGCTCTCGGTGTCGAGGGCGGAAGTGGCCTCGTCGAGGAGCAGGATGGGAGCGTCCTTGAGGATGGCGCGCGCTATGGCGATCCGCTGGCGCTGGCCGCCCGAGAGCTTGGCGCCGTTCTCGCCGATCTGGGTGGCGAGCCCCTGCGGCAGGTCGCGGATGAACTCCATCGCATGGGCCGCCTCCGCGGCGCGCACGATCGCCGCCTCGTCGGCGCGCTCGCCCTGGCCGTAGGCGATGTTGGCGGCGACGGTGTCGTTGAAGAGGACCACGTTCTGCGACACGAGGGCGATCTGCCGCCGCAGGCTCTCGAGCGTGAGATCCCCGAGCGGGTGCCCGTCGAGCGTGATGCGCCCCGCGGTGGGGTGGTAGAAGCGCGGCAGCAGGTGGACGAGGCTGGACTTGCCGCTGCCGGAAGCGCCCACGAGCGCCACGTTCTCACCGGGCCGGATGTCGAGCGTCACGCCGTCGAGCGCGGGAGTGGTGCCGGTGCGGTAGGTGAGCGAGACCGCATCGAAGCGGACCTCGCCGGTGGCGCGCCCGAGCGAGACGGTGCCGCGGTCCTCCTCGGGCTTCTCGTCGACCAGGCCGAAGACGCTCTCGCAGGCGGCGAGCCCGCGCTGCAGGTGCTCGTTCACGCTCGTGAGCCGCTTGAGCGGCTGCAGCAGCATGCCGGTCGCGGCGATGAACTCGACGAACCGGCCCACGTCGGTCTGCCCCGCGAAGGCGAGCTGCGCGGCGAAGTAGATGATGGCGGCCACGGCGCATGCCACCAGGAGCTGCGTCACCGGCACGGTGGCGGCGGCGGCCGCGGCCTGCTTCATGTTGTACCGCCGGATGAGCTGCGCGGCCTTCGCGAAGCGCTCGCTCTCGTACGGCTGGCCCCCGAAGACGCGCACCACGCGCTGGTTGGTGATCGACTCGTCCAGGACCTCGGCCACGCCGCCGACCGCCCGCTGGCTGGCGCGGCTCATGTCGCGCAGCCGCCGGCTGAAGTAGCGCACGGCGAGGGCCAGCGGCGGGATCACGACGAAGGTGATGAGCGTGAGCCGCCAGTTGGACCACAGCAGGATCGTGAGCAGCGCCGCGATCGTCACCGTGTCGCGCACCAGGGTGGCCAGCACGCTGGTGGAGGCGGAGGCGATCTGCGTCACGTCGTGGGTGAAGCGCGAGACCAGGCGCGCGGTGGGCACCTCGTCGAAGAACTCCGGCGGCAGCCTCAGGACGTTGGCGAACATCGCCGCGCGCAGGTCCAGGATCACCTTGTTGTTCACCCACTGGATGAGGTAGCCCGAGGCGAAGCTCGCCAGCCCGCCCACGAGGAAGACCGCCACCACGCCGAGGGGAATGAGGAGGGCGAGCTCGCGGTTGCGGTTCACGAAGAGCTCGTTCACGAGCGGCCCGGTGAGCTTCACGAGGGCCGCGTCCGCGAGCCCGCCGACCACCATGGCGGCGATCGCCGCGAAGAGCGCGGCCCGGTAGGGCCACACGTGCGTGAGGAGCCGGCGGTAGAGGGCGCGCCCGTCGGGCTGCGGGTCGGTCATCCCGGCATTATCCCAGTTTGCCCGCGAGCAGCCTCTCGTAGAGGCCGAGGTACTCGCGCCCCATGGCCTCTGGGGTGAGGGGGGCGACGGCATCGCGGGCCGCTTCGCCCATGCCCCGGGCGGTGGCGGGGTCGAGGCGGTCGAGGCACTGCGCGAGCCCGCCGACGTCGAGGGCGTCGCGCACGAAGCCGTTCTCGCCCTCACGGACGATCTCGGCCGCGCCGCACTTGGTGCTCGTCACGACCGGCAGGCCGGCGGACATCGCTTCCAGCACCGCGTTCGGGAAGGGGTCGTAGAGCGTGGGCAGGACGAAGGCGTCGGCGGCGGCGAGGAAGGGGCGCACGTCGGAGACGCCGCCCACGAAGCGCACCCGGCCGGCGACACCCAGGCGCACCGAGAGGCGCCCGTAGGCCATGGCGTGCTTGTCCTTGCCGGCGATGATGGCCCAGGCGGGCTCCCGGCGCCGGGACAGCGCGCGCAGGAACGGGTCCGCGCCCTTGCGCTCGAAACCCGAACCGACGAACGCGAAGACGGTCGCGCCGGCCGGGATGCCGAGCTGCTGGCGCACCGCCGCGCCGTGCTCCGCGCGAAGGCCCGGATGGAAGCGCGCGCCGTCGACGGCGTTGCGGATGAGGACCAGCTTCTCCGCAGGCGTGGCGAAGTGCCGTTGCACCTCGTCGCGCACCATCCCGGAGTTGCAGATGACGGCCTTGAGGCGGGGCGAGGTGAAGAGTTCGCGTTCGGCCGCGAGGAGGTAGCGGTGATGCGGCGAGAGCGAGGTGGCGAGCCAGGAGAGCGGCGACTGGATGCGCGCGCGCTGGGCGAGCCACTCGGCGTGCACCCCGTCGCCGGCGCGGTAGACGTCGCAGCAGGCGATGCGCTCGTGGGACTGCACCAGGTCGAAGCGGCGCTTCGCGAGCTCCGCGCACACGGCGCGCGCGAAGCCGCGGTCTCGCCAGAGGCTCCCCACGTAGAACGGGTCGAGGAGGATGGCGGTGCCGTCGTTGTCCGGCCAGCGCCGGGTGACCAGGGTGAGGACGGCGCCCTGCGCGGAGAGCGCGACGATGGCCGATTGCACGAAGCGCTCCGCGCCGCCGAAGGCGTCGAAACGGCTGCGCACGAGCGCCACCCGGGGGCCGCCGGTGCCTTGCCCCCGGACGGTCGGGCTCACGGCTGCGCGAGCAGTTCGTTGATCGCGGAGTACACGCGGTCGACGGGCAGCAGCGTGAGGCACTCGCTCACCTTGCCGCCGCCGCATCCGTCATTGCCGCAGGGCCGGCACGCGTGACCGCTTTCGACGACCCGGTGCGGCACCATCCAGGGGCCCCATTCGCGCTCGCCGCTGGGCCCGAAGAGCGCCACGACGGGGGTGCCCATGGCCGCTGCGATGTGCATGGGCGCGGAATCCACGCCGAAGAAGAGCCGGGCACGCGCGGCCAGCGCCGCCATCTCGCGAAGCGTGAGCTGCCCCGAGAGGTCGGCCACCTCGATGCCGGCGTGCTCGAGGATGCGCCTGACGATGGCCTGCTCGCGCGCGTTGGGCGCGCCGGTGAGCGCGATCCGGTGGCCGTCGCGGGCCAGGCGCTGCAGGAGCTCGGCGTTGCGCTCGTCCGTCCACGCCTTGAAGAGCCAGCGCGACGTGGGGTGGACGTGCAGGAACCCCTTGGGCGCGAGGCCATGCTGCGCGAGGAGCGCCTCGACCTTCGCCTCCGCCTCGGGGCCCGGAACCATGACGAGGCGCTTCTCCTCCTCCTCCGGGTAGATCCCCAGGCGGCGAAGGGCGTCGAGGTTCGACTCGACCGTGTGGCGGGGGCTCGCCTTCGGGAGCGGGTAGCGGTGCGAGAAGCACGCCTTCCACGCCCAGCCGGCCCGCGCCGGGGCCACCGACCAGCGCGGCCGCAGGAGCTGCGCCAGCCACGCGCCGCGCCAGTGGTCCGTGAGGTGCACGACGAGCTGGTAGCGCCGCTCGCGCAGCACGGACAGGAGAGCCGCCTCGCGCCGCGCCTGCAGGAGCGGCCCCTGCCGCTTCCATTCGCGGTCGATCGCGTGGATGCGCGAGACCGCAGGGTGCCCGGCGAGCATGTCGCGCGTGTCGGCGTAGACCAGCGCGTCGATCTCGGCCTGCGGCGCTCGCGCGGCGAGCACGCTGAAGACGGGCGAGGTGAGCAGCACGTCGCCGTGATGGCGCAGCTTCACCACCAGCACGCGGCGCAGCGAGTCGACGCCTATCGGGTCGGGGACCATGGCCGCCAGATTAGCAAACGCGCAGGCACATCGGGGGCGGCCGCTCCTAGAGCCCCGTGAACCGAACGCCCAGGAGGAAGCCCTGGCGCGGGGCGTCGTACCCTACGGCGTACTCGTAGCGCTTGTCGAAGAGGTTCGCGGCGGTGAGCTCCAGCGTCCAGTTCCTGTCCACGGCGTAGCGCACGGCCGCGTCGGCGATGGCGTAGCCGGGCAACCGGGAGGCGGGCGCCTCGTTGGCGGAGTCGAACCGCTCGCCGCTCGCCGTGACGCCGCCGGAGACCGACCACTTCCCGAACCGGCGCGAGGCCTCGAGGCGGCCGAAGCGCTCGGCCCGGCCCTGCAGGAGGAAGCCCGTGTCCTCGTCGCGCGGGCGCTGGAACGTCGCCGAGGCCTTCAGGGCCACGCCCCAGGTCGTGCCCTCGACGGAGGCCTCCACGCCCTTGATGCGCGCGCGGCGCACGTTTTCCATCGTGGGGTAGGAATAGGTGATGAGGTCCTCGATGCGGTTGTCGAACCAGGTGAGGCGCCACGGCCACGGGGCCCTGGGCTCGCTGCGGACTCCGATCTCGGTGCTGTCGCTCGACTCGGGGCGCAGTTCCGGGTTGGGGACGTAGAAGTCGGACGAGGGCGCGTAGAGGTCGAAGAAGGTCGGCGCGCGGAAGCCGCGGCCCTCGGTGAACACGAGGTAGCCCACACCGGGCCAGGCCGCCCCGTAGCTCACGGTGCCGGTGTTGCGGCCGCCGAACTGGTCGTCCTCGTCGCGGCGCACCGACGCCTCCAGGCGCTGGCCGCGCCAGTTCTCCTTGATCGCGAGGAAACCCGAGTTGGTGTCGCGGCGCGTCTGCGTGAAGACGGTGGGGGAGAGCACCTCCTGGCGCAGCGTCTCGAGGCCGGCCATCACGGTGCCGAGCTGCGTGCCGAACTCGTTCAGCCAGGACGCCTGGAACTGGCGGGTCTCGAAGCGCGCGGGAGCGCTTCCCTGGATGTCGAGCTCGTCGCGGCCCTCGCCCACCGTGAACCGGCTCGACCACCACGGCGCGAAGAACATGAACGAGGAGAGGCGCGCGCCCGTGAGGGTCTGCTTGTTGAGGTCGTCGGCGAAGCGCCCCGACTCGTCGGGGCAGCCGTCGAAGCGGGCCTTGCCCTGGCTCACGAACCCGGAGAGCGTGATCGTCTCCCCGTTCATCTGCCGCGAGACGACCTGCGCGTTGGCGAAGGCGTTCTCGTACCGGTCGCGGTCCGGGTCGTGGCAGAAGGCGCGCTCGTTGGTGGCGCTCGCGGCGTCCACCTTGCGCCCCCCGGCCGTGAACGAGACCGTGTTGTTTCCCTCCACGGCGGTGAAGCCCGCGGCGCCGTTGAGCTCGGAGTCGGTGCCGAAGCCCGTCGAGGCGAAGAAGCGCGGCTTCGCGGAGGCGCGCGTGAAGATCTGCACCACGCCCCCGATCGCGTCGGGGCCGTACAGGCTCGACAGGGGCCCCTTCACGACCTCGATGCTCTCGATCATCTCGAGGGGCAGGTTCTCGATGGAGGTCGTGCCCACGGTGGCCGAGCTCACGCGCATCCCGTCGATGAGGACGAGGGTGTGCCCGGCGTTGGCGCCACGCAGGAAGAGTCCCGCCGGCTGCCCGGGGCCGCCCGTGCCGCGGAACTCCGCCTGGGCCACGCGCTGCAGCAGCTCGGCCAGCGAGACGGGCCCCGCGCGCTCGATCTCGTCGCGCGTGATGACGGTGACGTCCCTCAGCGCGTCCGAGGCGCGCTGGGGCGCGCGGGCGGCGGTGACGACGATGGTCTCCAGGGGGGCGAAGGCGAGGCTCGGCGGAGGAGAAGGTTGCTGGGCGTGGGCGCCCAATGCCATCGCGGCGGCGAGGCCGGCGAGGGGCTTGGTTTTCATGAAGGGTCCTTGGTGCGCGTGAGGCCAGCGTCCCCGCAGGCCCCAAGGTGGGAAACCCTCCGGTTCGGGGCCGGAGGCCGTCGCGTCCGGGCCGGTCTCCGGGCTCGCCAGACTTGACCTCCGCCTTCCCGCGGCCCGAGGGCGGCAGTGGCTGGAAGGAGGTCCACACTGGCTTACCGTTGCGGGGGCAGCGCCGGCATTTCACCGGCTTCCCGTACACCTGGAAGCGGCTTTCATCATACTCCCGGGATGGCCGGATGGCCTACCGTTACATTCGAAATCACTTTCAAAATAAGCGCTTACGCATTGACGGGGAAATGTTTTTCCAATAATCTTCCAGCCATGGATTCCGAGCTTTCCGCCCTCGAGGCGAAGGTCGAGCAGGCGGTCGCGCAGCTCAAGCAGTTGCGCGAGGAAGGACGCGAGCTGCGCCAGCAACTGGCGGCGCGCACCGACGAGAACGCGCGGCTCACGGAGAAGCTCGCGGCGGCGAAGGTGCGCATCGAAGCGCTGCTCAAGCAGATTCCCGAGACCGAGGCGTGAGCGCCGACGAGGACAGGGCCCGCGACAAGGGGCTCGCCATCCAGATCCTCGGCCGCGACTTCCGCGTCGCGTGCCCCGAGGGCGAGGAGAAGCAGCTGCAGGCGTCGGTCGAGTACCTGAACCGCCGCATGAAGGAGCTGCGCGACACGGGCAAGGTCACCGGCAACGAGCGCGTCGCCATCATGGCCGCGCTCAACATCGCGCACGAGTTCCTCGCGCACAAGTCCGTGAAGGGCGCGGCATCCGTTGACGGTGCGGACATTCGGCGTAGAATCGCCGCGATGCAGGAGACGCTGGATTCGGCGCTCGCCGCCGACCAGGACAAGCTCTTCTAGCGGCGCCTGGGCGCCGCGCGACCGGCGTGCCGGTTTCCTGCGGTGTTCGTCCGGGCTTACATCTTCGAGCCGATAATCTTTAGCCTGGATGCCCGCCAAAGTGGTGCTTTTGTGCGCGTCCCAAGTCGGATGTACCTACGGCACCCGGTAGGCACCCGCCTTGAACCCGTGGGTTCGAGTGCGGCCCGGACGAACACCGCAGGAAATCAGTCTAATCAGATTACTTTTCGGGTCTCGACTGCGTTCGAGCCCCGAAAAGTAATCTGATTAGGAAGCGCCCCCCCATGCCCTACTGGCTCATGAAGTCGGAGCCGGACGAGTTCTCGATCGACGACCTCGTCCGCGCGCCGAAGAAGACCACGCCCTGGTTCGGCGTGAGGAACTACCAGGCCCGCAACTACATGCGCGACGCGATGCGCGTGGGCGACGGCGTCCTCTTCTACCACTCCAGCTGCGCCGTGCCCGGCATCGCCGGGCTCGCGGAAGTCGCGAGCACCCCCTACCCGGACGAGACGCAGTTCGACCCGAAGAGCCCGTACTTCGACCCCAAGGCCGCGCGCGAGAACCCGCGCTGGATGCTGGTCGACGTGAAGCTCGCCAGGAAGACGCGGCTTCTCCCGCTCGACGAGCTGCGCACCCATGCGGCGCTCGCCGGCATGGTGATCCTCAAGCGCGGCAACCGCCTGTCGGTCACGCCCGTGACCGCCGCCGAGTGGAAGGCGATCGGCAGGCTCCTCGCGCCCGATGCCCGGTGACGCGCTCACCTGGCTGACCTACGCCGGCCTGGGCGTCATCGTCGGGTTCTTCTCGGGGCTGCTCGGCATCGGCGGCGGCTCGATGATCGTGCCCATCCTCGGGCTGGTGTTCGTCGCCTCCGGCTTCCCGCCCGACCAGGTGATGCCCCTGTCGCTCGGCACGTCGCTCGCCGCGATCATCGTCGCCACCGCCTCGGGCGCGCGCGCGCACCACCAGCACGGCGCGGTGCGCGGCGACATCGTGCGCGGGCTCGTCCCGGGCATCGTCGCGGCGGGACTGGCCGCCGGGGCCATCGCGCGCGCCGCCCCCGTTGCCTTCCTCAAGTACTTCTTCCTCGCCTTCGTCATCTACGTCACCGCGCAGATCCTCTTCGGCCGCAAGCCCACGCGCAGCCGCCCGGTGCCGGCGCGCGCGGGCCTCTTCGGCGTGGGCGCGCTGATCGGCGGCCTGTCGGGGCTGGCGGGCGTGGGCGGCGCGATGATCTCGGTGCCCTTCATGACGATGTGGGGCGTGCCCTTCAAGTCCGCCATCGGCACCTCGGCCGCGATCAGCTTCGTGGTGGCCGTCGCGGGGACGATCGGCTACGCGGCCGCGGGGCTCACCGTGCCTTCGCTGCCCGCCTGGACCGTGGGCTACGTGTACGTGCCGGCGCTGGTGGGCATCTCGGTCACGAGCGTATTCGTGGCGCCGTGGGGCGCCCGTCTCGCGCACCGCCTGCCGGTGGGCCTCCTGAAGAAGGTATTCGCCGTCTTCCTCCTGGCCCTGGCGGCCAAGCTCATCACCGCGCTGTGACGCAACCCGCAGCGGGACAGCCCGACCCGGCGTAAGATTCTCGCGGTCACCCCGACGGATTCCCCCACCCTTGAAAATCCTCATTCTCGGTGCCGGCCAGGTCGGCGCCAGCGTGGCCGAGAGCCTGGTATCGGAAAAGAACGACGTCACCGTCGTCGATACCAGCGCCGACCGCCTGCGCGACCTGCAGTCGCGCTTCAACCTGCGCACCGTCACCGGCAATGCCGCCCACCCGGAGATCCTGGCGGACGCGGGGGCTGCCGACACGGACATGCTCTTCGCGGTGACGGCGAGCGACGAGACCAACCTCGTCGCGTGCAAGGTGAGCCACGCGGTGTTCAACATCCCGACGCGGATCGCCCGGATCCGCTCGACCTGGTTCCAGAGCCACCCGCAGCTCCTCGAGAGCGACTGCTTCTCGGTGAGCCACGCCATCTGTCCCGAGCAGATCGTGACGGAGTACATCGGCAAGCTCATCGAGTTCCCGGAGGCCCTCCAGGTGGCCGAGTTCGCCGGCGGCAAGATCGACCTCGTCGCCGTGCGCGCCATCGAGGGCGGGCCGATCGTCCGCCACCCCCTGCGCGACCTCGAGAAGCGCCTGCCGACCACCGACGTGAAGGTGGCCGCGATCTACCGCAACGACCGGCCGCTGGCCCTCGCCCCGGACACGGTGGTGCAGGCGGGCGACGAGGTCTTCTTCGTGGCCGCGGCGAGCGACATCCGCGAGGTGATGGCCGAGATGCGGCAGATGGACCGCCCCGTGCAGCGCGTCATCATCGCCGGCGGCGGCAACATCGGCCTGCGGCTGGCGCGCGCCCTGGAGGACAGGCTCAACGTCAAGGTGATCGAGTCATCGAAGCGGCGCTGCGAGTACCTCTCGGGACAGCTCGGCTCGACGCTGGTGCTCAACGGCGACGTGAGCAACGAGGACCTGCTCGGCGACGAGAACGTGGACGAGACCGACCTCTTCGTTTCCGTCACCAACGACGACGAGGCGAACATCATGTCGGCGCTGCTCGCCAAGCGGATGGGAGCGCGCCGGGTCATCGCGCTCATCAACCGCCGGGCCTACGGCGACCTCATGCAGGGCGGCCAGATCGACATCGCCATCTCGCCGGCCCAGGCCACGCTGGGCAGCCTCCTCGAGCACGTGAGGCGCGGCGACGTTGCGGCCGTCCACAGCGTGCGGCGCGGCCGCGCCGAGGCGCTCGAACTCATCGCGCACGGCGATCGCGGGACTTCGCGGGTGGTGGGCCGCCGGATCCGCGAGATCGACCTGCCGCCGGGGGCCACCATCCTGGGGATCATCCGGGGCGACAAGGCCATCGTCGCCGAGGACGACGGGCACGTGATCGAGCCTGACGACCACGTCCTGATCTTCCTCACGCAGAAGCGCATGATCCCGAAGGTGGAGAAGCTCTTCGAGGTCGGCGTGGGCTTCTTCTGAAGGCGCGGTGATGGCCGCGAAGCGGGCTCCCGCACCAGCCGCCGCCGCGGCGCCGCGGCGCTTCACCGTGTTCGACCGGGTCGCGCCGGTCCTGAACGTGCTGGGCGTCGTCCTCATGATCTTCGGCACGAGCATGGCCGTTCCGTTCGCCGCTTCCCGCCTGCTCGAGGACGGGGCGCACGGCGCCTACGGGGAGGCGATCGCGGTGACGCTGGTGGCCGGCCTCGCCCTGCTGCTCGGCACGCGCGGGCGCCATCGCCGCGAGATCCAGCCGCGCGACGGCTTCCTCCTGGTCGCGCTCGTGTGGACGGTGCTGCCCGCGTTCGCCACGGTACCGCTCATGGCCCAGATTCCCGGGCTGTCGTTCACGGACGCCTACTTCGAATGCGTTTCCGGGCTCACCGCGTCCGGCGGCACGTCGCTCACCGGGCTGGATGCGCTTCCCGTCTCGATCAACCTCTGGCGATCCCTGATGATCTGGATGGGGGGGATGGGGATCATCGTCCTCGCCGTGGCGATCCTGCCGCTCCTGGGCGTGGGGGGGAGCCAGCTTTTCCGGGCCGAGATGGCCGGGCCGATGAAGGACACGAAGCTCACCCCGCGCATCGAGGAGACCGCGAAGGGCCTGTGGCTGGTCTACTTCGCGCTCACCGCGGCGTGCGCGGGCGCGTACTCGCTGGCGGGGATGAGCGGGACGGATGCGATCCTGCACGCCTTCACGACCGTCGGGCTGGGCGGTTTCTCCTCGCACGACGCGAGCTTCGCGTACTGGGACTCGCCCCTCGTCGAGGCCGTGGCCGTGGTGTTCATGCTGCTTTCGGCGGTCAACTTCACGGTCCACTTCCTCGCCTTCCGGGGGCGCAGCTTCCTCGCCTATGCCCGCGACCCCGAGGCTCGTCGCGTCGCCTTCTGGGCGGGGGCGGGAACGTTCATGATCGGCTTCCACCTGTGGGGGCACGGCACGTACGAGGACCTCGCGACCGCCATGCGCTACGCCGTCTTCCACGTGGTCTCGGTGGGCACGACCACGGGTTACTCGTCCGCGGACTACGCGCAGTGGCCCGTGTTCGCGCCGGCGCTGATGCTCTTCCTGTCCTGCTTCCTCGCGAGCGCGGGCTCGACCGGCGGGGGGGTCAAGATGATCAGGGCGGTCGTGCTGTTCAAGCAGGCCGTGCGCGAGCTCACGCGCATCGTCCACCCCAGCGCGGTGGTCCAGGTCAAGGTCGACGGCCGGGTGATCGAGAACAACCTCATCTTCGCGGTGCTCGCCTACATGCTCATGTACGGGGCGACGGTCATCGCGACCATGATGCTGCTGATGGCGAGCGGGCTGGACATAGTGACCTCGGTCTCGGCCGTGCTCGCCTCGATCAACAACCTCGGCCCCGGCCTGGGTCTCGTCGGGCCGGCGTCCACCTATGCGCCGCTCACGGACTTCCAGACCTGGGTATGCACGGCGGCCATGATCCTGGGGCGCCTGGAGCTCTTCGCGATCATCGTGCTCTTCACCCCGGCGTTCTGGCGGAAGTAGGCCGCAGCGCCCCCAGCACCGCGCCGGCGAGCGCCCACGCGAGGAGCGCGTTGTGGCGCACGAGGAAGTCGTCCGTCATGTTGCGCATGGCGAGGCCCGTGACGAGGACGAGTCCCAGCACCGCGACGTAGCGGCGCGGCGGTGCCTCGCGAAGCCCCGCGGCCATCTCGCGGACGACGGCGCCCACCATCCAGGCGAACAGCGCGAGCCCGACGAGCCCCCCCTGCAGCGCGACGTTGAGGACCGTGTTGTGGCCGTGCGTGTAGAGCGGGTTGTCCACGCCGGGCACCGAGCCCGCGCGGATCTCCCGGCGCAGGATGCCGCGGCCGAACC
>JAABQW010000087.1 GCA_011391275.1 Betaproteobacteria bacterium | reverse complement strand
TGGTGCGCGCCGGCACGATCACCATCGCGCAGCTGGCCGAGTTCTTCGCGGCGAGCCCCGAGTTCCTGGCGACCTACGGCGCGCTCGACAACACGCAGTTCGTGACGCAGCTCTACCAGAACGTGCTCGGCCGCGCGCCGGATGCGATCGGGCTCGCGGGCTGGGTGTCGGCGCTGGACGCGGGGACCTACTCGCGCGGCGGCGTGCTGCTCGGGTTCTCGGACTCGACGGAATTCCAGTCCGTGTCGGCCAACCGCGTGTTCGTGAGCATGATGTACACGGGCATGATGCGGCGCACGCCGGACGCGGCCGGCTTCAGCGGCTGGGTGGCCGCCCTCGACTCGGGCGCGTACAACCACCTGCAGGTGATCGACGGGTTCTACGGCACGGTGGAGTACCGGTCGCGGTTCCTGCCGTAGCCCGCCCCGGGGTTCGCCCCCGGGGACCGCCCTCCCCGACGCAAGCGGGAGGGGGAAGGCCATTGGTTACAATGTCGGCTTCCCCGCACCCGCGGGCCCGGAACACTCCCCGATGACCACCGTAAGCACCCTCGAGCAGCTCGACGAATTCCTGCGCACGACCGAGACGGCGCCCACCGACGACGACCGCCGCAGCGCCTGGGCATCCCTCAAGGTGGAGACGGGCGTGTTCCGCGGCTTCCCGGAGAGCCTCGCGGCCATGGACCCGTACAGCCCCGCCTACGCGGCGAAGGTGGACGAGTTCATGCGCTTCCTGCACGGCGGCGACTATGCGCTCGCGAGCGAGGGCTTCGACCACGACCTCACGCCCATGCTGAAGGTGGGCTTCCCGCACTCCAGCCGCTCGCCCTCGACCGTGGGCTGCTACCTGATGTCCTACGGCTACATCATCCGCGCGATGAACCTGCCGGTGCCCTCGAAGATCCTGGAGATCGGCTGCGGCACGGGGTCGCTCTCGATCCACCTCGCGCGCATGGGCTACGACCTCACGGCCGTGGACGTGAACAGGAACTTCGCCGACCACGTGGCCAAGGTCTGCGAGGGCTCGCCCGGCAAGGTGACGACCATCGCGTCCGACATGAACGCGCTCGACCTGCCCGCGGAGTACGACGCGGTGCTCTTCTACGAGTCGTTCCACCACTCCTACGACCACCCGGCCACCATCGCCAAGGCGCTCACGTTCCTCAAGCCCGGCGGCTTGCTGGTGCTCGCGGCCGAGCCCGTGCTGCCCGCGCAGCGCGACGTCCTGCCCTACCCGTGGGGCCCCCGGCTCGACGGCGAGACGCTGCGCGCCATCCGCCGCTTCGGCTGGATGGAACTGGGCTTCACCGAGGCCTACCTCTTCGAGCTGCTGATGCGCAACGGGCTCGCCTTCCGGCGCCTCTCCTCGGGGGAGACGCACTGGGCCGACCTTATCATCGCCAACCGGGTGCCGACGCTGCGCGCGGGCGAGTCGTACCCCTGTTCGCTGGGCGCGGCCGGTGCCCTCATGCTCGCCACCGGCTGGTCGGCTCCCGAGTCCTGGGGCACCTGGTCGAAGGGGCCGTGCGCGAAGCTGCTCCTCGACCTCTCGGACGCCGCGTTCGCGAAGGGCGCCACGATCGACTTCGACGTCATGCCCTTCCTGCCGCCGACTCTCGCGGAGCAGCGCGTGGCGGTGAGCGCCAACGGCCGCGCGGTGGCGGAGTGGATCTTCCCGCAGGCCGAGATGACACAGGGATGGAAGGCGGTGCAGCGCTCCGCGAGGATCGAGGCAACGGACATCGGACCGGCGGGCCGCGTCGTTCTCGAGTTCGCGATCGCGAGGCCCACCTCGCCGCAGGAGGCCGGGCTGTCGGAGGACACCCGCAAGCTGGGCTTCGCCCTGGCGCGATTCACCGCGCGCTAGGAAAAGGGGTCAGATCCCTTTTCCACGACGCACGAGGGAAATGCCTCGAAAAAAGGAGCTGACCCCTTTTCCTAGAGCCGCGTGGCGACGACGGCGAAGCGGAGGTAGACGGTGGGGTCCACCTCGTGCGCGTTCACGAGGTGGTAGAAGTCGAAGCGCATCCGGTCGCCGACCGCGTCCACGATCCGCTCGCGGAAGGCCTGCGGGCTGTAGAAGCGCCCGTGGCGGTTGTTCCACCCCGGCGCGCAGTAGACGGGAACGCCCTCGTCGAAAGGCACGTTGGCCGGCACGCTCATCACCGGGTCCGTCTGCACCGCGAGCTCCTCGTAGCAGTAGTAGGGCGCCACGCACACCTGGCCGCCTGGCCGCAGCACGCGCGCGAGCTCCCGGAAGAGGCCGCGGTCGGCGTCCTGCTCGAAGTGCTCCAGCGAGCAGGTGAGCGTGGCCTTCGTGAAGAAGCCGTCCGGCACCGGCATGGCCGCGGCGTCGCCGCCGATGCGGTCGCCCTCGATGCCCGCCGGATACATGATGTCCTGCCGATAGCTCGTGCAGCCCGTGAGCGCGCGGTAGATGTCGGGCACGGGCGAGTGTTCGCTCGCGAGGTCCACGAAGACGTCGTCCTTCGTCACCCCCAGGAGCGTCAGCCCCACGAAGTGCTCGAGCGACTTCTCCACCTGGTTGCCCGCGTAGTACTCCTTGTATGGCCCGCGGTACCCCGCGCGCTCCACATAGGCGCGATAGGCATCGACGTCGACGGGGCAGGCGATGAAGGGCAGCCCCGCGTCGATTCCCAGTTGCAGGATGCGGCGCACGCGCCCCGGCGAGGCGTTGTCGATCCCCCCCTCCACCACGCGGCGGCCGCCCTCGCGCAGGGCCCGGATGGCCGAGGGAAAGTCGGTGGCGCGGGCGGTGGGCTGGTAGACGTATGCGTTCATCGGGTGCTCCCTGGTCGAGCCGAAATTAGACCACAGAACGCCCGATTCACCGTTCCGTCGCCGAGAAAGCGCTCCTGGATTGCAACTGAAACATGGCGCGTGTCGTTTGCAACACGTTGATTAAATTAACATTTATTGTCGTCCGGGCGATGCCTGTCGCCGCTCCCCGACAAAGTGTGACGCAGTTCACAGTTGCCACCGCGGCACGTGCGTAGCGTCACTCGGGTGGAATTGGGTACAGAGTTCGCCGCCCCTTCCGCGAGGACGCTCAGAAGCACAGACACAGGCCCGGGCCACGCGACCCGTGCCGACAGCAAAGCTGGAGGCAACATGCGCACACATTCCTGCACCGCAAGCCGTTTCGCCCGGTCCGCCCGCTGCATCTCGGGCACGATCGCCCTTTCCTTCCTCGCAATGCCGGCCCCGGCCCTTGCGGGCGAAGTGGCGCCGGCCATCGAGCACCGCCGCCTGCAGCAGGCGGACGATTCGGGCAGCGTCCGCGTAGACGGGTTGGAGATCGCCCTCGGCCAGCGCTTCGCCGCCACCGGGCAGTCCTCCCAGGCATCGGCCTGGGGCATCAAGGCCGGGGGCGTATCGCCGGCCTCCTGGGTGGCGATCGGCCCGGCCAGCGTCGGCGGGCGCGTGCGCGCCGTAGCACCCCACCCGACGATCGCCGACCGCCTCCTGGCAGGCAGCGTGTCCGGCGGCGTCTGGCGCCGCGCCAATGCCTCCGCGCTCTGGCAGCCGATCAACGACTTCCTGCCCAACATGTCGATCACCTGCCTGGTGCACGACCCGTCGGTGCCGGGCACGGTGTACGCGTGCACCGGCGAGGGCCCGTTCAACCCCGCCACCGGCAAGTCGAACATCGACTCCGTGCGCGGCGCCGGAATCCTGCGCTCGGCCGACAGCGGCGAATCGTGGACCCGGCTCCCGAGCACCGACCCGCGGACCTCCCCGGCGGACGGCGCGTGGAACTACGTGAACCGCTTCGCGGTGCGTCCCTCCAACCCGAACATCCTGCTGGCCGCCACGCACAAGGGGCTGCTGCGCTCCTCGAACAACGGCCTTTCCTGGACCCTCGTCTACGGCACGCTCCTCGACCCGTCCGGCGTGCCGAGCCTGACCGCGGCGCGGCGCGTGAACGACGTGCGCTTCGACCCCAACGACGGCAACAAGGCGCTCCTGGGCGAGCAGGCCTACGTCGACCCGGCCACCGGCGCGATGTCGGGCGGGGCGCTCGCCTGGTCCAACGACGAGGGCCAGACCTGGACACGACTGCACCTGGCCGGCGCCGACCGCGTGGAAGTCGCGCCCGCTACCGGCGTGCCGGGCCTGTGGTTCGCGCTCGTGAGCGCCAACGGCGGCGAGCTCTGGCGCATCCAGAACACCGGAGCCGCGTGGGCCGCGACCAAGGTCTCCACGCCGGCCAACCTCGGCGCCGACGGATGGTACTCGATGGCGCTCTGGGTCTCGCCGGACGGCACGCGCGTCCTCGTGGGCGGCGCGCAGGCGCGCTTCTCGGTGGACGGCGGGGCGACCTTCGGCGCGCCCATCGCCTCGATCACCGGGCGTACGCACACCTTCATGCAGGACCCGGGCTACGCGACCAACGGCCGCATCCACGCGGGGACGGACGCGGGCGTCTACGTCGCCGGCGGCGCGCACACGGCCGGGCCGGACGGCCTCGCCTTCCAGGCCGCCAACGAAGGGCTCTCGATCACGCAGTTCAACGGCGGCGCCGGCTCCACGGCCCTGGGCGGGCGCATCATCGGCGGCGCGCAGGACCTCGGCACCTTCACCTGGTCCGGCGCATCGTGGACCCGCACCGCCGGCGGCGAAGGCGGCCGCAGCGCGGTCGACCCGGTCGACTCGCAACTCATGTACGGCTCGACCGCGTTCCTCGGGCTGTTCCGTTCCTCGGACGCGGGCGCCACCGCCCAGCCGATCTGCGCCGGCATCCCGGACTCGCCCTGCGGCGGCGCCCCGGTGCCCAAGGCGAACTTCCTGGCCCCCTTCGTGGTGGATCCCGCCGACGGCCGGCGCATCCTCGCAGGCGGCGAATCCCTCTGGCGCACCGCGAACGCACGCGTGCCGCAGCCGTCGTGGACCGCGATCAAGCCGCCGGTCTCCTCGAGCCCCGCCAACCCCGGCGGAAACCTCATCAGCGCGATCGCCGTGAGCCCGTCCAACCCGGACATCGTCTGGGTGGGCTACAACGACGGGCGCCTCTACCGGACGGCGAACGCGACCGCGGCAACGCCCGCGTGGAGCGAACCCGTCGCGTGGGACGGGCTGGACGCGATCCCGCGCCGGATGATCACCTCGATCGCCGTGGACGGCACGAACCCGAACATGGTGTACGTTGCCTTCGGCGGCTACTCGACCAACAACCTGCTGCGCACCGAGGACGGCGGCGTCACGTGGACAAGCCTGCACTCCGGCACCAACACGCTGCCCATGGCGCCCATCCGCTCCATCGCGCGCCACCCGTCGCGCCCGGGGTTCCTTTACGTGGGTACCGAGGTCGGCGTCTACGCGAGCGAGAACGGCGGCGCGTCCTGGAGCACCACGACCGAGGGTCCGGGTTCGGTGCCGGTGGACCGGGTCTTCTGGATGGACGGCTCCACGCTCGTGGCGGCCACCCACGGCCGCGGGATGTTCCGCGCCGCCGTGAGCGTGCCCGACGCGGTGGGCGTGCTGCAGTTCCAGCGCACCGAGTTCGACGCGGTCGAGGGCGCCGCTGCCACCGTCACCGTGACGCGCTCCGGCGGCGCCAGCGGCTCGGCCCTGGTGGCCTACGCCCTCGAAAGCGGCACGGCCCTCGTGGGCTCCGACGTGGTGGCCACCACCGGCATGCTCAACTGGGTGGGCGGCGACTCCTCGCCGCGCACCATCACCCTGCCCGTCGCGGCCGACGCGGCGGAAGGCATGGAGGTCTTCACGCTGCGCCTTTCGGGCGCGGTCGGCGCCGTCCTCGGCGACCCGGTCACGGCGATCGTGCGCATCCTCGACCCGCTGGAAGCGCTGCCGTCCTGGCTGCTGAAACCGCCGGCCGCCACGCGAGACTGGCTCGAAACCGGCAGCGACAAGTTCGAGGGTTCGAAGGCGCTTCGCTCCG
>JAABQW010000086.1 GCA_011391275.1 Betaproteobacteria bacterium | reverse complement strand
GTCGCCAAGGCGAAGAGCCCGAAGGACTTCGAGGTGGTGGGCGACTACCTGTCCTACGACCCGTACGCGATGATGTACCGCAAGGGCGACGAGGACTTCGGCCTGGTGGTCCGCCGCGCCGTCGCGAGGCTCATGGCGAGCGGCGACATCAACAAGATCTACAGCAAGTGGTTCCTCGAGAAGCTGCCCTCGGGCGAGATGATGAACGTCCCGATGAGCCCGCTCCTCAAGGCCGCGATCCAGCTGCAGGCGCTGCCCGACTAGGGCCGTCCGGGGGGCGGGCCGCCCCGCCCCCCCTTCCCCCTTTCCGGCCCGCGCCGGCGGCAGCGGCGCCGCGGCGCGGCCCGCTCCCCAGACGGACTCCGGCGACCGAGAGATGGACTGGAAGGTACTGCTCGAGCAAGCCCCCAGCGGCGGCATGACCTACCTGGGATGGCTGTGGTCGGGCCTCTTCTGGACGCTGGCCGTCTCCCTCTGCGCCTGGGTCATCGCCTTCTCGGTGGGTTCCGTGGTGGGGGTGGCCCGCACCGTGCCGCTGCGCGTCCCCCGGGCCGTCGCGACGGCCTACGTGGAGCTCTTCCGCAACATCCCGCTCCTCGTGCAGATGTTCCTCTGGTACTTCGTCATGCCCGAGCTGGTGCCCAAGGCGTGGGGCGACTGGCTCAAGCAGGACATGCCGAACCTCCTCACGCTGCCCTTCGCGGCGCAGTTCAGCCTGTGGGAGTTCACCGCGGCCGTCCTGTGCCTGGGGCTCTACACCGCCTCCCGCGTGGCCGAGCAGGTGCGCTCGGGCATCCAGTCCCTCTCCGTCGGGCAGACCAACGCGGGGCTGGCGATGGGCCTCACCCTGCCGCAGGTCTACCGGCACGTGACGCTGCCGATGGCCTACCGCATCGTCATCCCGCCGATGACCTCGGAATTCCTCACCATCTTCAAGAACTCCTCGACGGCGCTCACCATCGGGGTGCTCGAGCTCACCGCGCAGAGCCGCCAGATCTCCGAGTACACGTTCAAGACCTTCGAGGCCTTCACCGCGGCCACGCTGATCTACATCGTCATCACCATGACGGTGATCTTCGCCATGCGCGCGCTCGAGAGCCGCGTCGCCGTGCCGGGCTACATCGCCCAGGGCGGGGGCCGCTGATGCTCGAGTTCGACTGGGGGGTCATCTGGAAGTACCGCGAGTCGCTCTGGGACGGCATGCTCACGTCGCTCCAGCTGTTCGCCATCGCGCTCGCCGGCGGGATCTTCTTCGGCACCCTCCTCGCCCTGGCGAGGCTCGCGCCCTGGAAACTGGTGTCGGTGCCGGCCGCGGGGTTCGTGAACCTGATCCGCTCGATCCCCTTCATCATGGCGATCTTCTGGTTCTACTTCCTCACCCCGGTGATCGTCTCGAAGTTCACCGGGCAGCAGGGCGAGGCCGTGGGACCCTTCACCTCGGCGGTCGTCGCCTTCATCATGGTCGAGTCGGCCTACTACTCCGAGATCGTGCGCGCCGGCATCCAGTCGATCCCGCGCGGCCAGCCCGCGGCCGCCTACGCGCTCGGCCTGAACTACTGGCAGTCGATGGGCCACGTGGTCCTGCCGCAGGCGTTCCGGAACATGCTGCCGGTGATGCTCACGCAGGCCGTGATCCTCTTCCAGGACACCTCCCTCGTCTACGTGGTGGCGCTGAAGGACTTCCTCGGCGCGGCTTCCAAGGCCGGGCAGCTCACCGGCCGCATCGTCGAGCTCTACATCTTCGTCGCCGTCGTGTTCTTCATCCTCTGCTTCCTCGCCTCGCACGCGGTGAAGCGCCTCCAGGCCCGGCTCGCCGCGGGCCGCTAGGAACGCCGCCATGCCCATGATCGAACTGCGCAACGTGAGCAAGTGGTACGGCTCGTTCCAGGTGCTCGATGACTGCACCACCAGCGTCGGCAAGGGCGAGGTGGTGGTGGTCTGCGGGCCCTCGGGATCGGGCAAGTCCACCCTCATCAAGGCCGTCAACGGGCTCGAGCCCTTCCAGAAGGGCGAGATCGTGGTGAACGGCGTCTCGGTGGGAGACCCGAAGACCGACCTCCCGAAGCTGCGCGCCCACATCGGCATGGTGTTCCAGAACTTCGAGCTCTTCCCGCACATGAGCATCACCCGCAACCTCACCCTCGGCCAGGTGAAGGTCCTCGGGCGCTCCCAGGAGGAGGCGGAGGCCAAGGGGATGAAGCTCCTCGACCGCGTGGGCCTCCTGTCGCAGAAGGACAAGTTCCCCGGCCAGCTCTCCGGCGGCCAGCAACAGCGCGTGGCCATCGCCCGGGCGCTCTCCATGGACCCCATCGCCATGCTCTTCGACGAGCCCACCTCGGCCCTCGACCCGGAGATGATCAACGAGGTGCTCGACGTGATGGTGGAGCTCGCGCGCGAGGGGATGACGATGATGGTCGTCACCCACGAGATGGGCTTCGCGAGGAAGGTCGCCCACCGCGTCGTGTTCATGGACCACGGGCAGATCGTCGAGGACTGCACCAAGGACGAGTTCTTCGGCTCGGTGCGGTCCGAACGCGCCCAGACGTTCCTGTCCAAGATCCTCCACCACTGAGCCCCGGGGGGCCTCCCCCCGCTTCCGGGCCCGGATCTTGCATGGGAAAGTATCGCTTTCCCTCGGAAATCATTGACGAATTTCCCCTTTCGGACGAAACTTCCCCCTCATGAATCGCCTGACGGCCATCGGCCTCGCCTCCCTCGTCGCATATGGGGTGCTCCTCGCTGCCAAGTGGGAAGAGCAACCCGCGCGCGCGCAGGCGTCTGCCGGCGAGCAGACGGCCGCGGCAACCGATGCCCTTGGGAGCGGTTTGGCCGCCCCGCGCCACGAGACGATCCACGCCATACCGGCCTCGCCGCGCGTCCAGCCCGTCGCCGTGCCGGTGGTCGCCCAGGTCGCCCCCCGGGCGACTTCCGTGGCCGCGGATTACCGCGCCGCCCGCGACCTGAAGGCCTTCGCCGACGCCCTCATGGCGCGCAAGGGCACGCTCACCTCCGACGAGCGCTTCCATCTCGCCAGGGCGCTGGAATCCTGCCTGTTCGCGACCTCGGTGAACGAGGACCTCGCCTCCTACAGCGCCAAGCAGCGCCGCCAGTTCCTCGCGACCGTCCCCGCGGGAGACCCGAACGCGGCCCAGCGCGTCTCGGCCTACGACAACGTGGACGACGCGACGCGCTGCCTGCGCTTCCGCGGCACCAAGATCTCGCCGCGCGACATCGACGACCTTTACCAGGAAGCCGCCCGGCTGGGCGATGCCCGCGCGCAGGCCCGTCTCCTCGCCGGCGAGATCCAGCGCAGCATCCAGTCGCAGCCGCGCGACGAGAGCGGCGCACCGCCGCGCATCTCGCCGGAGGACGTGGCCCGCATCGTGAACATCCTGCAGACGGGCGACCCCGAAGCGGTCCTCGCGGTCGGCGGGCTGCTGTCGCAGTCGCCGCTCAAGGAACAGCTGCGCATCGGCCCCAACGACGAGATGCCCGAGCCGTCCGCCTTCCTAGGCGCCTGGAACCTCGTGGCCTGCGACATGGGCCTCGACTGCGGCAGCCAGCACCGCGACCTGCAGCAGGCCTGCGCGTTCGCCTCCTACTGCGGCGCCGGCCATTTCGAGCAGCACTACCAGACTTTCATCGCCTCGCCTTTCGTCTACCAGCAGGCGCAGCGCTACCGCGCGCTCATCCACTCGGCGATCCAGACGCACAACTGGGCGCAGATCGGGCTGGGCCCCAAGCTCTCCGCCGCGCCGAAGTCCGCCCGGTAACGGGCCGCCCTTCCCCCGCACCCCCATGAGCGACTGGTTCCGCCTCGAAGCGGACGGCGCCGTCACGATCTGCGTCCACGCGCAGCCGGGCGCCCGCCGCACGGAGGTGGCGGGCCTGCACGGCGACAGCGTGCGCATCCGGGTGACGGCTCCCGCACTGGAGGACCGGGCCAACGAGGCGCTCGTCGACTTCGTGGCCGGGCGCTTCGGGGTGGCGCGCCGCGACGTGACCCTCGTGGCGGGGGCGAAGTCGCGGCAGAAGCGCCTGCGCATACGGGGCAGCGCGCTGGACCCCGCGGCCGCGATGGGGCTGTAGGCGCCTCCGGTTCAGCCGCCCAGCGCGCGCACGTGCTCCAGCGCGGAGCGCGCGAGCGAGGCCGTGTTGTAGCCGCCTTCCAGCGTGGAGACGATGCGCCCGCCGGCGTGGCGCTCGGCTAGCGCCACGATGCGGCGCGTGACCCATTCGTAATCCTCGTCCTCGAGCTGCAGGTAGGCGAGCGGGTCCTCGCGGTGCGCGTCGAAGCCCGCGGAGACGAAGACGAGCTGCGGCTCGAAGCGCTCGAGCGCCGGCAGCCAGTGGCGCTCCACGGCGGCGCGGAAGCCGTGGCTCCCGGTCATCGCCGGCAGCGGCACGTTGATCACGTGGTCGTTGCCCGAGTCGGCCCCGCAGAACGGGTAGTACGGGTGCTGGAACGTGGAACAGAACATCACGCGCGGGTCGTCGCGGAACATGTCCTCGGTGCCGTTGCCGTGGTGGACGTCGAAGTCGAGGATCGCGATGCGCTCGAGACCGTGGTGCTCCAGGGCGTGCGCCGCCCCCACGGCGACGTTGTTGAAGACGCAGAACCCCATCGCCCGGTCCGGCGTGGCGTGGTGCCCCGGCGGCCGGACGGCGCAGAACGCCCGCGTGGCGCTCCCTTCGAGCACGAGGTCGGTGGCGCGCGCCACCGCCCCGGCCGCGCGCAGCGACGCCGCGAGCGAACTGGGGTTGAGGCAGGTGTCGGGGTCGAGGTAGGCGTAGTCGTTCTCCGGCGCCGACTCGTGGACGAAGTCGATGTGGACCTCGTGGTGGACCCGCGCGAGCTGCTCCACGGTGGCCCGGGGCGCCTCCTCCTCCCGCAGGCGGCCGAGGACGCGGCCGTCCTCGAGCGCCCCCAGCACCGCCTGAAGGCGCGCCGGGGACTCGGGGTGGTGCGCCCCCATCTCGTGCCGGGCGCAGTCGGGGTGGGTCAGGAGGACGACGGCCATGCGGACCTCCCCGGGCCGGGCCGTTGGCCGGAGCCGGCCGGCGAATGCGGCGGGTTCATGCACTTTCTCCGAAAAGCGTTGTCTTCAGGGGGCGCGGCGGCCCCTTTCGGCGACTATAGCCCATGCTATCCTGAATCCGGATGGCGGCCGCGACCGCGACCTCTCCCCACCCACCCCGGACCGCCCGCACGCCCATGCTCCTGGAAGCCCGCGCACGACTTGCCATGAACCCCGTCGAGGAGGTCGTTGCCCGCGCCTCGAAGGTGATCCTGGGCAAGGAGCGCCAGATCCGCCTCGCGATGGCCTGCATCCTGGCGCGCGGGCACCTCCTCATCGAGGACGTCCCCGGCGTCGGCAAGACCACGCTCTCGCAGGCGCTCGCGCGGCTCCTGGGCCTCGAGCACCGGCGCATCCAGTTCACCTCGGACCTGCTGCCGGCGGACGTGATCGGCGTGTCCATCTTCGACCGCGAGAACTCGACGTTCCGGTTCCACCCGGGGCCGATCTTCTCGCAGATCATCCTCGCCGACGAAATCAACCGCGCCAGCCCCAAGGCCCAGAGCGCCCTCCTCGAGGCGATGGAGGAACACCAGGTGACCGCCGAGGGCGAGACGCGCCCGCTCCCGGTGCCCTTCTTCGTCATCGCGACCCAGAACCCGCTGCACCAGGTCGGCACCTTTCCGCTGCCGGAATCCCAGCTCGACCGCTTCCTCATGCGCCTGCGCCTGGGGTACCCCGACGCCAAGGCCGAGCGCGAGCTCCTGCGGGGCGAGGATCGCCGCGACCTCATCTCCCACCTCGAGCCGGCCATGTCCACGGCGCAGCTCCTGGAACTGCAGCGCTCGGTCACCGGCACCCTGGTGTCGGAAGCGCTGCTCGACTACGTGCAGGCGCTGGTCGCGCACACGCGCGTCTCGCCCAAG
>JAABQW010000085.1 GCA_011391275.1 Betaproteobacteria bacterium | reverse complement strand
TGATCCACCCTTCGCACATCCATCCCTGCAAGGTGGCCTTCACGCCGTCCCCGTCGGAGACCAAGACGAAGATCGCGATCCTGAAGGCGGCGATCGAGGCCGACGCGCTGCTCGGCGGCGCCATCAAGTTCCAGGGCGAGATGCTAGACCCGCCGATGTTCGGCAAGGCGCTGCAGACGCTCCTGCGCGCGCACGCCCTGCACGCGCTCTCGGCCGCCGACACCGACTTCGCCATGGACGTCCTGCGCCGCCTGCCCGCCCAGGTGGTCAGGGAAAACTGGCCGTACGGAGTCATCCTGTGACGAAGTGCAATGGACTGTTTCGGCGGTCACTAACCTTCAGGTTACGGGACCGCCACAATTGGCCGTACGGGGTCATCCTGTGACGCTTGCGCCCTTCCCGCCCTGGAAGTGGGAGGTGCCGGCGCGCCTGAACATCGGCGTGGCCTGCACTGACGCGCACCTGGGCACCCCGGCCGCGGACCGCGTGGCGATGATCGTCGAGGACGACGCCCTCGGCACCAGCTCGATCACCTACCGCGCGCTCGCGGAGCGCACCAGCCGCTTCGCCCAGCTGCTTCGCGACCTCGGCATCGGCGCCGGCGAGCGCGTCCTCATCCGCCTGCCCAACTCGATCGACTACCCGACGGCCTTCCTGGGCGCCATGAAGCGCGGCGCGGTGAGCGTGCCCACGTCCACCCTCCTGACGGCCGAGGAAGTCGAGTACCTCGCGCACGACTCCGGCGCACAGGCGATCGTCATCGACAAGGCCGCGTGGAAGGCGATGGGCGCCCAGCTCGCCGGCCGGGAATCGCTGCGCTTCGCCCTCCTCTCGGGGGCGGGCGAGGTGACGGTGCACCCGGGCGTGGAATCGATCGACCTCGATCCCGCGCTCGCCAAGATCGGCGCGTGGGAGCCGGCGGAGGACACCGCCGTCGACGACCCGGCCTACCTCGTCTACACCTCGGGGACGACCGGCTACCCGAAGGGCGTGCTGCACGGCCACCGCTCGCTCATCGGGCGCACGCCGGCCGCGCTCTACTGGTTCCATTTCCTCGAACACGGCGATCACGAAGGGGGCTCCTCCCCGGGCCAGGGCGACCGCATCGTGCACTCCGGCAAGTTCAACTGGACGTACGTGCTGGGTTCCGCCCTCATGGACCCGCTCTTCCACGGCAAGACCGTGATCGCCCACGAGGGGAAGAACGACGCCGAGACCTGGCCGCGCCTCGTCGCCAAGCACGGGGCGACGATCTTCATCGGCGTGCCGACGATCTACCGCCAGATCCTGCAAAAGACCGCGTTCGCGAAGGCCGACGTGCCGACACTTCGCCACTGCATGAGCGCGGGCGAGCACCTCTCGGACGAGGTATTCGGACTCTGGAAGGACCGCTTCGGACTGGACATCTTCGAGGCGGTGGGCATGAGCGAATTCAGCTACTACCTCTCGCAGAGCCGGTTCCGACCCATCCGCCCGGGCAGCGCCGGCTTCCCGCAACCCGGCCACGACATCCGCCTGCTCGACCCGGAGACTCTTGCCGAAGCCCCGCCCGGCGAGGAGGGAATGATCTGCATCCCGGAATCCGACCCGGGGCTCTTCCTGCGCTACTGGAACCTCCCCGAGGAGACGGCGAAGTTCAAGCACGACGGCTGGTTCTTCACCGGCGACTACGCCCGCTACGACGCCGACGGCTACATCTGGTTCCTCGGCCGCAAGGACGACATCATCAAGAGCTTCGGCTACCGCGTCTCGCCCTACGAGATCGAGCGCGTGCTGAAGAGCCACCCGGCGGTGGCCGACTGCGCCTGCGTGGGCGAGGAGGCGGGCAAGGACAAGCTCCTCGTGGTCGCCTACGTGATCCCGCACGCCGGCGCCGCGGCCACGCCCGACGAACTGGCCGCCTTCGGCCGCGAGCACCTCGCCGCCTACAAGGCGCCCAAGGTCGTCTACCTCGCGAAGGACTTCCCGCGCACGCGCAACGGCAAGATCCTGCGCCGCGAAATCTCGCCCGCCATCGCCGTGTCACGGTCGGCAGGCTAGAATTCGCGGATGACTACTCCCTTCCCGTCTCCCAAGAACCCCCGCCCCGCCGCCATCGTCGCGCTGGGCAGCTTCATCTTCTGGACCCGCTGGCTGCAGGCGCCGCTCTATCTCGGCCTCATCGTCGCGCAGGCGGTCTATGTCTTCCACTTCTGGGTGGAGCTGGTGCACCTCGTCGAGGCGGCCTTCGGCAACAAGGAGGCGCTGGCCCTCCTTATCGACAGCGTCGGCTACAGCCTTCCCGAGATCAAGGACGCGGCCGGCGCGGTGATCGGCCACGCGGCGCCCAAGTTCAACGAGACGGTGATCATGCTGGTGGTGCTGGCGCTCATCGACGTGGTGATGATCTCCAACCTCCTCATCATGGTGATCGTCGGCGGCTACGAGACCTTCGTCTCGCGCATCGACCTGGAAGGCCACCCCGACCAGCCCGAGTGGCTCTCGCACGTGAACGCCTCCGTGCTGAAGGTGAAGCTCGCGACCGCGATCATCGGCATCTCGTCGATCCACCTCCTCAAGACGTTCATCAACGCGGACAACTACACCGAGAAGGTGCTCATCGCGCAGACGGCGATCCACATCGCGTTCCTGCTCTCGGCGATGGCGATCGCGGCCTGCGACCGCATCATGCCGCACACCGAGTCCCCGGCTCACTAGCCCTTCCGGCCCCTCCGCCGCGTGACCCGGCCGGAGGGCGGCCGCGGCGGCCTGTTGGCCCTTCCGCCACTGCGGGAAGGGGGCGCCGATGGTCTAGAATGGACGCCTTCATTCCTCGTTGAACGGGTCGCCGCAGGCCGGGCACCCCCACTCCCCAAATGACCGTCATCCGCCAGGAAGACCTGATCCAGAGCGTCGCCGACGCCTTCCAGTACATCAGCTACTACCACCCGGCCGACTACATCCGGGCGCTCGCCAAGGCCTGGGAGCGCGAGGAATCGCCCGCGGCGAAGGACGCGATGGCGCAGATCCTCATCAATTCGCGCATGTCGGCCGAGGGGCACCGCCCCATGTGCCAGGACACCGGCATCGCCATCGCCTTCATCCGCGTCGGCATGGACGTGCGCTGGGACGCGAAGCTCACCCTGCAGCAGATGGTGGACGAAGGCGTGCGCCGCGCCTACACCGACAAGGACAACCCGCTGCGCGCTTCCGTCCTCGCGGACCCGGACGGCAAGCGCAAGAGCACGGGCGACAACACGCCCGCGGTCGTGCACGTGGAGCTCGTGCCCGGCAACAAGCTGGACGTCATCGTGGCCGCCAAGGGTGGCGGCTCGGAGAACAAGAGCAAGTTCGCGATGCTCCTGCCGTCGGATTCCGTCGTCGACTGGGTGCTCTCGGTCGTGCCCACCATGGGCGCGGACTGGTGCCCCCCGGGCCTCCTCTCGCTCGGCATCGGCGGCACGCCCGAGAAGGCGATGCTCATGGCCAAGTGGGGAATGATGGACCCCATCAACATCCAGGAGCTCGTCGCCCGCGGCCCCAAGACCCGCGCGGAGGAGCTTCGCCTCGAGCTCTATGAGAAGGTGAACGCGCTGGGCATCGGCGCGCAGGGCCTGGGCGGCCTCACCACGGTGCTCGACGTGAAGGTGAACGACTACCCCACCCACGCCGCCTCCAAGCCCGTGGCGCTGCTGCCCAACTGCGCCGCCACGCGCCACCTGCACTTCGTCCTCGACGGCACCGGCCCCGCCACCTTCGATCCCCCGGACCTTTCCGATTGGCCGAAGCTCGAACTGGACTTCAAGTCGAGCCGCCGCGTGGACCTCGACACGCTCACCAAGGCCGACCTCGCCACGTGGAAGTCCGGCGAGACGCTGCTGCTCTCCGGCAAGCTCCTCACCGGCCGCGACGCCGCGCACAAGCGCATGGTGGACATGCTCGCCAAGGGCGAGAAGCTGCCCGTGGACTTCACCAACCGCTTCATCTACTACGTGGGCCCGGTGGACGCGGTGCGCGAGGAGGCCGTGGGCCCCGCGGGCCCGACGACCAGCTCGCGCATGGACAAGTTCGTCGATACGATGCTCTCGCAGACGGGGCTCATCGGCATGGTGGGCAAGAGCGAGCGCGGGCCCGTGGCCACGGAATCCATCAAGAAGCACAAGGCGGCCTACTGCATCGCGGTGGGCGGCGCGGCCTACCTCGTGTCGAAGTCGATCAAGAAGGCGCGCGTGCTGGCCTTCGCCGACCTCGGCATGGAGGCGATCCACGAGTTCGAGGTGAAGGACATGCCGGTCACGGTCGCCGTCGACCCCGAGGGCAAAGCGGTGCACAAGACCGGCCCGGCCGAATGGCGCGCGAAGATCGGGAAGATCCCGGTAGTCGTCGCGTAGGCAAGGTGGCTCGGCCCGCGGTCGCCCGCTCGGGCTCTTCCGACGCTTTCTGGATCGCGCGCCTCGCGAGGGCCGCGAAGCCCATCTTCGTCATCTCGCAGTCGGCGCAGGACGCCGAGCGCCTGCGCGACGAGATCGCGTGGTTCGACCCGGGCCTCGCGGTGCACCGCCTGCCGGACTGGGAGATCCTGCCCTACGACCAGTTCTCGCCGCACCCCGACCTCGTCTCCGAGCGCCTGGCCACCCTGCACCAGTTCTCGCAGGGCGCATGCGACGTGGGGATCATTCCCATCTCGACCGCGCTGCAGCGCCTTTCCCCGCGCAGCTACCTCGCCGCGCGCACCTTCTTTCTCAGGCAGAAGTCGCGGCTCGACCTGGAGGCGCTGAAGGCGCAGCTCGCGGTCGCGGGCTACGCGGCCGTGCAGCAGGTGATGGCGCCCGGCGAGTTCTGCGTGCGCGGCGGGCTGGTGGACCTCTTCCCCACCGGCAGCGCCGTGCCCTACCGCCTCGACCTCCTGGGCGACGAGATCGAGTCGATCCGCACCTTCGACGTGGACTCGCAGCGCTCCATCTACCCGGTGAATGAAGTGCGCCTGCTGCCGGCGCGCGAGTTCCCCATGGACGACGAGGGCCGCACGCGCTTCCGGGCGAACTTCCGGGAGCGCTTCGAGGGCGACCCCACGAAGCGGCGCGCCTACAAGGACGTCTCGAACGGCATCGCGCCCCCGGGCGTGGAGTGCTACCTGCCCCTCTTCTTCGAGACGACCTCCACGCTCTTCGACTACCTGCCGGCGGGCGCCACCTTCGTCATGCACGAGGACGTGCCGGCCGGCGCCGAGGAATTCTGGCGCGACCTCCGCGGCCGCTGGGAGCTGCTGCGCGGCGACAGTGACCGGCCGCTCCTGCCGCCCGACCAGCTCTACCTTTCGGCCGAATCGTTCTTCGTGGCGCTGCAGGACCTGCCGCGTCTCGACGTGAAGCGGGGCGCGCGGGGCCCGATGCCACTGGGCACGCCTGCATTCGCCCCCGAGGACCTTCCCGACATCGGCGTGGACCGCCGCGCCGCCGAGCCTCTGCGCGCCCTCGAGCGCTTCGTGGCCTCGTTCGAAGGTCGCGTCATTCTCGTCGCCGAGGGGCCGGGCCGTCGCGAGACGCTCGTGCAGTTCCTTGCCGAGCACGGGATGCGCGCCGTGCTCGCCGATACCTGGGCGGACTGCGTGCGATCGGAGGCGCCGCTCGTCCTTGCGCACGGGCCGGTGGCGTACGGCTTCGCGCTCCCCGCCGAGCGCCTTGCGCTGGTCACCGAGGCGGAGCTCTACCCGACGCAGGTCCGCCAGTCGCGGCGTCGCGATGCGCGCGGCAAGACGAGCGCCGAAGGGATGCTCCGCGACCTGGCGGAGGTCAAGGAAGGCGACCCGGTCGTCCACAGCCAGCACGGCATCGGACGCTACCGCGGGCTGGTGACGCTCGACCTCGGCGACGGCCCCACGGAATTCCTGCACCTCGAGTACGAGGGCGGCGACAAGCTCTACGTGCCGGTCTCGCAGTTGCACATGATCAGCCGCTACACGGGCGCAGCCCCCGAGGACGCCCCCGTGCACCGGCTCGGCAGCGGCCAGTGGGAAAAGGCGCGGCG
>JAABQW010000084.1 GCA_011391275.1 Betaproteobacteria bacterium | reverse complement strand
GAGTTCTTCCAGGGCTTCGTGAACCACGCGCTCGCGACGGTGCACCTGGACAACCTTCGCGGCGACAATTCGCATCACCAGTGCGAGACGATCTTCAAGGCGTTCGCGCGCGCGATGCGGATGGCGGCCGAGTCCGACCCGCGCGCCGCGGGCGTCGTTCCCTCGACCAAGGGTTCCCTCTAGCCGCCCCCACCGGCCGGGGGCATGCACCCCGGCTTCCCCATGGCACAGCGCATCGCGATCGTCGACTACGGGATGGGCAACCTTCGCTCGGTGCAGAAGGCGCTCCTGCACGTGGCCCCCGCGGCGCAGGTCGAGATCACCGCCGAGCCCGACGCCATCCGGGCCGCGGACCGGGTCGTGTTCCCGGGCCAGGGGGCGATGCCGGACTGCATGAAGTGCCTGGCCGAAAGCGGGCTGGGAGACGCGGTCCGGGAGGCGGCCGCGTCCAGGCCCTTCCTGGGACTCTGCATCGGCCTGCAGATGCTCTTCGAGCGCAGCGACGAGGGCGACACCCCGGGCCTCGGCATCATGGCCGGCGAGGTCCTCGCCTTCGCCCGGGCGCCCGAGACGCGCGCGGCCGGCCTGAAGATCCCGCACATGGGCTGGAACGAGGCCTGGCAGTCCCGGCCCCACCCCCTCTGGCGCGGCATCGCGGACGGGGCGCGCTTCTATTTCGTGCACAGCTACTACTGCGTCCCCGGCGAGGCGTCCCTGACGGCGGCGGTGTCGCGGTATCCGCACGCCTTTACCTCGGCGATCTCGCGGGATAACATCTTCGCGACACAATTCCATCCCGAGAAAAGCAGCGCCGCGGGGCTCACGCTACTCGAGAACTTCTCCACCTGGACCCCGTGAGGATCCGGCCCCGACCGTTCCCATGCTGATCATTCCCGCGATCGACCTCAAGGATGGCCGCTGCGTCCGCCTCGAACAGGGCGACATGGCGACCGCCACCGTCTTTTCCGACGACCCCGGCAAGACCGCCGCCCACTGGGCCGGCCTCGGCGCGCGGCGCGTGCACGTGGTCGACCTGAACGGCGCCTTCGCCGGCAAGCCGGTGAACGAGGCGGCGATCAAGGCGATCATCGCCGCCGTCGACCCCGACATCCCCGTCCAGGTGGGCGGTGGCATCCGCGACCTGGACACCATCGAGCGCTACCTCGACGACGGCGTCTCCTACGTGATCATCGGGACGGCGGCGGTGAAGAACCCCGGCTTCCTGCACGAGGCCTGCGACGCATTCCCCGGCCACATCATGGTCGGCCTGGACGCGAAGGACGGGAAGGTGGCTACCGACGGCTGGTCCAAGCTCACGGGACACGACGTCGTGGACCTCGCGAAGCGCTTCCAGGACTACGGCGTGGAGGCCGTCATCCACACCGACATCGGGCGCGACGGCATGCTCAAGGGCGTGAACGTCGAGGCCACGGTGAAGCTCGCGCAGGCGCTCACCATCCCGGTCATCGCGAGCGGCGGGCTGGCGAGCCTCGACGACGTGAGGCGCCTTTGCGAGGTCGAGGGCGAGGGCATCGTCGGCGCCATCACCGGCCGCGCCATCTACGAGGGGCGCCTCGACTTCGCCGCGGCCCAGAAGCTCGCCGACGGCGAGGCCTGACCGGCCGCCAGGCGCGGTTCCCCCCGAAGCGCGACCATGGGCCTCGCCAAGCGCATCATTCCCTGCCTCGACGTCCACGCGGGCCGCGTGGTGAAGGGAGTCAATTTCGTCAGCCTGCGCGACGCGGGCGACCCCGTGGAGGTCGCGCGCCGCTACGACGAGGCGGGCGCCGACGAGCTCGCCTTCCTGGACATCACCGCGTCGAGCGACGCCCGCGACACCATCGTGCCCGTGATCGAGCGGGTGGCCGAGCAGGTCTTCATCCCCCTCACGGTGGGCGGCGGCGTGCGCAAGGTGGAGGACGTGAGGAAGCTCCTCAACGCGGGCGCCGACAAGGTGAGCATCAACACCGCCGCGGTCGACAACCCCTCGCTGGTCGCCGAGGCGGCCGGGCGCTTCGGCTCCCAGGCGATCGTGGTGGCCGTGGACGCCAAGGCTGCCGGCCCGGGCAAGTGGGAGGTCTACACGCATGGCGGGCGCAAGCCCACGGGACTCGATGCCGTGGCCTGGGCCGCGAGGATGGCGGAAATGGGCGCGGGGGAGATCCTGCTCACCAGCATGGACCGGGACGGCACCCGGTCGGGGTTCGACCTGGAGCTCACTCGCGCGGTGGCGCGCGCGGTGCCGGTGCCCGTCATCGCGAGCGGCGGGGTGGGCACGCTGGAGCACCTGGCGCAGGGGGTGGAGCTGGGAGGCGCGGACGCGGTGCTCGCCGCCTCGATATTCCACTATGGCGAGTTCTCCGTGGGCGAGGCCAAGCGCTTCATGGCCGCGCGCGGCATCGAGATGAGGCTCTAGCGCCGTGGACTGGCTCGACGCCGTGGCCTGGAACGCCGACGGGCTCGTGCCCGCGGTGGCGCAGGACGCCACTTCCGGCGAGGTGCTGATGCTCGCGTGGATGAACCGCGAATCCCTGGCGAGGACGGTGGCCACGGGGGAGGCGGTGTACTGGTCGCGGTCGCGCGCGGGCCTCTGGCACAAGGGCGAGACGTCCGGCCATTTCCAGAAGGTCGTGGAGATCCGCCTCGACTGCGACGCGGACGCGATCGTCCTGCGCGTGGAACAGGTGGGCGGGATCGCCTGTCACACGGGAAGGCGAAGGTGCTTCTTCAACCTCCTGGAGGGCGTTGGCGGGGCCCGGCGGTGGGTTCCCACGGACCCGGCGCTTCCCGGTCTGCAGGGAGCCTCCGATGGCGGCTGACAAGTCCATCCTGGAGCGCCTCGAGGCAGCCATCGCCGCGAGGAAGGGCGCGGACCCGTCCTCGTCCTACGTGGCGAAGCTCAACGCGAAGGGGATCGACGCGATCCTCAAGAAGATCGGCGAGGAGGCGACGGAGACGGTGATCGCCGCCAAGTCCGGCGACCGGGCCGCCCTGGTCCACGAGACGGCGGACCTCTGGTTCCACTGCCTCGTCCTGCTGGGCCGGGAGGGGATCGCCGCGTCGGAAGTGCTGGCGGAGCTCGAGCGGCGCGAGGGCCGGTCGGGAATCGAGGAAAAGGCCTCCAGAAAGGAACCCTGATGAAGAAGGACGACTGCATCTTCTGCAAGATCGCGGCGGGCGAGATCCCGTCGAAGAAGGCCTACGAGGACGACGAGATCCTCGTCTTCCAGGACATCCAGCCGGTGGCGCCGGTGCACTTGCTGATGATCCCGAAGGCGCACGTGGCCTCGCTGGCCGAATGCGGCCCGGAACACGCCCCGGTCCTCGGCCGGATGATGGCCATGGCCGGGCGCCTGGCGTCGGAACAGGGGGCCAGGGACGGCTTCCGCACGATCGTGAACACGGGAAGGGTCGGCCGGCAGGACGTGTATCATTTGCATATCCACATCATCGGCGGCCCCGATCGCCTCCCCCGCATGATCGCGGCGGAATAGCGGCGCCGCGAAGGAGCGTTCAATGGGTTCATTCAGCATCTGGCACTGGTTGGTGGTCCTCGTCATCGTGCTGCTCGTGTTCGGCACGAAGAAGCTGCGCAACATCGGCTCGGACCTGGGCGGTGCCGTTCGCGGCTTCAAGGAAGGTGTGAAGGGCGAGGACGACAAGAAACCCGCCGGAGAGATCGCCGCTACGGGCGCCACGCTCGAGGGCGAGGTCAAGGACAAGCAGAAGAGCTGACCGCGCGGGCGGCAGGCCTGCCGCGCCGGGCGAATCCATGTTCGACATCGCGTTCTCCGAACTGCTGCTGATCGGGGTGGTGGCGCTCGTCGTCATCGGTCCCGAACGCCTTCCCAAGGTCGCCCGCACCATGGGGGTCCTGTTCGGCCGCCTGCAGCGCTACGTCGCGCAGGTGAAGACGGACATCAACCGCGAGATGGAGCTTTCCGAGCTCTCCAAGGTGAAGACCGAGTTCGAGGGCGCCGCGCGCGAGTTCCAGCGCGACATCGAGACCGGGGTGTCCGCGGCCGAGCGCGACCTGCGCGACGTCGAGACCGACATAGACAGGCAGCTTCGCGGCGACGGTGGCGCCGGCGCGACCGTGCCCGCCCCCGAGTCTTCCCCGCCCGGGCTCCCGGCTCCCGGCCCGGCGCAGCCCGAGGAGGCCCCCGCACCCGCCTCGCCGCAGCTCGAGCTGGCGATCGACGAGCCGCCTGCCGAGCGCAAGCCGGGCGCGGCATGAGCGAGTCCGCCCAGGAGACATTTCTTTCGCACCTCTTCGAGCTGCGCGACCGGCTGGTGCGCTCCCTGGTCGCCCTCGGCCTGGCGTTCCTGCCCACCTTCTTCTTCGCCTCGGAGCTCTACGACCTGCTCGCGATGCCGATGATGCGCACGCTGCCGGAGGGCTCGAAGATGATCGCCACCGGCGTGATCACGCCGTTCTTCATCCCGATGAAGATCGCGCTGATGGTCTCGTTCCTGGTGGTGCTGCCCTACATCCTCTACCAGGCCTGGGCCTTCGTGGCGCCGGGGCTCTACGCGCACGAGAAGAGGCTCGTCGTGCCGCTCATCATCTCGAGCACGCTGCTCTTCTTCCTCGGCATGCTGTTCTGCTACTTCGTCGTCTTCCAGACGGTCTTCTCGTTCATCGCCCAGTTCGCCCCCAAGTCGATCACGGTGGCCCCCGACATCGAGGCCTACTTCAACTTCGTCCTGGGCATGTTCATGGCCTTCGGCATCACGTTCGAGACGCCCGTCGTGGTCGTCGTGCTGGTGATGACGGGGATCATCTCCGTCGAGAAGCTCAAGGAGATCCGCTCCTTCGTGATCGTGGGCGCCTTCGTGGTCGCGGCGGTCGTGACGCCGCCGGACGTGGTCTCGCAGCTCATGCTCGCGATTCCCCTCTGCATACTCTACGAGGTGGGGATCTTCTTCGCCCGGTTCGTCGAGAAGCCGCGCGCGGAGGTCGAGCCCGGCGCGGGGCAGTAGCGCCGGGCTCCCGGGGCGCCTACTCCTCGTCCGCCGGCCGCGGCTTGCGCCGCCCGACGGTGACGGACAGCGCCACTTCCTGGTTCTTGCGCAGGACCTTCACCTGCACGGTCTTGCCGGGCGGGATGTCCGCGATCGCGTTCAGGGTGGCCGTGAGATCGGCGACGGCCCGGTCGCCCACACCAATGATCACGTCGCCGAGGCGGATCCCGGCCCGGTCCGCGGGGCTGCCCCGCTCGATGCCCCCGACGATCGCCCCGCGCGTGCCGGCGAGCCCCAGGGACTCCGCGAGCTCCGGCGTGATGTTGGCCACCTCGACGCCGAACCAGCCGCGCGTGACCGACCCGGTCTCGATGATCTCCTCCATGACCTTGCGGGCGAGCCCGACCGGGATGGCGAAGCCGATGCCCTGGTTGCCTCCCGATCGCGAGTAGATCAGCGTGTTGATGCCCACGAGGTTGCCCTGCGCGTCCACGAGGGCGCCCCCGGAATTGCCGGGGTTGATGGCCGCGTCGGTCTGGATGAAGCTGCCGAAGGGATTCGCCGCGCCGATCTCGCGCCCGACGGCGCTCACGATGCCCATGGTGACGGTCTGGCCGACGCTGAACGGGTCGCCGATCGCCAGCACGACATCCCCCACCTGGAGCCGGTCCGACTGTCCGAAGGTGATGGGCGTGAGCCCCTGGGCGGCGATGCGCACGACGGCGAGGTCCGTTTCCGGGTCGGCGCCCACGATCCGGCCCGGGACGGTGCGCCCGTCGTTCATCGTGACCCGGATCTCCGTCACTCCCTCCACCACGTGCGAGTTGGTGAGGACGAAACCCTCGCGGCTCACGATCACGCCGGAGCCGAGCGAGAGCTGGGTCTCGGGGGGGTTTAACCGGTCGCCGAAGAAGCGCCGCAGGACCGGGTCGTCCTGAAGCGGGCTGCGCCGCCGGACCTGCTTGGTCGCCGAGATGTTGACCACCGACACGACCGCCTTGCGGGCGGCCTCGCTGCAGGAGACCTGCATGCCCGGGATCGCCG
>JAABQW010000083.1 GCA_011391275.1 Betaproteobacteria bacterium | reverse complement strand
GCCATGCGCGCGTGGTCCGATTCCAGCTGCCGGCGAAGCTCGCGGAAGCGCTCGAGCTCGCCCGCGTCCGAGATGCGCTTCTCGAGCAGCGGGAACAGGTCGCGGTCCTCGTCCTCGTGGTGGTGCCCGGCGGACTTCTCGAAGTAGCGGAGGATCGCCTGCGCCGCGGTGCTCGCCTCGGCGTCCACGCCCTTGTCGGCGAGGTGCGCGGGCAGCTTCGAGAGCGTGTTGAGCTGCTTCTCGATGCGGCGGTGGCAGCCCATCCACATGCCGATGGGATCGTCGAATCCCGCGGGAGTGTCGAACAGGTTCATGGGCGCGGAGTCTACCCCCGAGTCGGTGACAATTGGGTTGCAGTGCAGCATCGAAAAAGGGGTCAGATCACATTATTGGGACGGTTCCTAGGGACGGTTCCTAAAAGTGTCCTGACGCAGTCGTCAGGAACCGTTTCTTTTAGGAACCGTCCCTAGGAACCGTCCCAATAATGTGATCTGACCCTCTTTTCTCAAGCGCGGTCGGCGATGACGACGTAGCGCTGCGCCGTGCCTGGCCGGACGGCGTCGAAGGGCCAGCAGGTGATGAGCGTGAGCTGCGCGGAATCGGCCGGGTCGAGGAGCCGCGTTTCCGACTTGTCCACCACCGCCACCTCGCGCACGCGGTAGCGCGTCACGCGGCCGCGCGCATCCTCCACCGCGATCTCGTCGTCCTCGTGCAGGTGGCGCAGGAACGCGAAGTGCGTGTCCTTGTGCGCGACGATCACGCTGTTGCCCGCGGCGCCCGGCGCGGCCGTGCCGTCGACGTGTCCCGGCCCGAAGGCAAGCGAGCGCCCGCTCGTGCCCGCGAGCACGTAGAGCGAGATGCCGCGCGAGGGCACGGTGAGGCGCGCCACGGGATGGGTGTCGGCCCACGGCCACGGGCGCCTGGCCCCGTCCTTCTTCGTTCCCTCCCATGCCGATGCGATGAGGTGCTGCGCGAGCGCCGCCTTGGCGTGGATCCACGCCGCGCCGCCGAGCTGCCACGCCGACAAGGCGAGCAGCAGCGCGGTGAGGGCGGCGAGGGGCCAGGACCGTGAGCGACGCGCGGCGGGCGCCGCCAGGCGCGCCACTTCGGCATCCCCCGCCGGGTACGAGTGCCCGCGCACGGCGAAGCTCGAGTTTCCGTCCACCGGCCAGGCGCTCACTTCGCACCTTCGGCGCCGGGCTTCCCCTCGACCGGGATGTAGCGCCCGACGAGGGCGACCGCCGCGGCCGCGGCCAGCGCCAGGAGGCCCAGGAGGATCTGCAGCGTCGACTCGGTGTCGGTCTGCGGCAGCTCGCCGGCAGCGGTGGCGCGCGGCGCGGAGGCCTTCACGAGCGCCGTGCGTCTCTCGCCCGCGGGCGCCGTCGGCGTCACGTCGACCGCGACGAGGCTGGTGTAGCGCGAGACGAGGTGGTGCTCCAGCGCCACCTTCACCACGGCCGGGCGGATGAGCGCCTCATCCGCGCCCAGGCGCAACTCGTCCATCAGGCTCGCGATCCTGGCCCTGGCCCAGAGGGCGCCCACGCCGTTCGGTTCGCCACTCGGCGACGGCGTGAGCGCCACGCTCCAGGGTTCGGTGCCGCGCGTGCCGGAGACGACGATCGTCCCCTTCAGCGCGGGATGGGCGGCGGCCACGACGATGGGCTCGCCCAGGTAGAGGTCCGGCACGCGCGCCGGGAAGGTCTCCACGGCCGACCCGTCGGGCCAGCGGATCGAGACGTCGCGCAGCACCGGCGCCTCGATCTTCGCGAAGAGCCTCGCCATCTTCTCCTGAACCTCGCGCAGGTCGCCGATGTAGGTGAAGGTGCCGCGGCCGAACTGCGCGGCCTTGGTCATGAAGTGGCTGTTGGGCGCCGAGCCGATGCCGACGGTGAAGAGGCGCGTGGCGCCGAGGCGCTGCGCGATCAGCCGGAAGAGGTGGTCCTCGTTGCCCACCGAGCCGTCGGTCATGAAGATCACCTGGCGCAGGAACCCGGGCGTGTCGCGGCCGTCGAGCGCGAAGGCCAGCGCCCCGGCCATCTCGGTGCCCCCGTCGGCGCGAAGCTTCGCGATCCACGTGCGGGCGTAAAGGACGTTGTCGGCCGTCGCGGGCAGCGCGTCGGGCCACATCGGGCGCGTGGCCGAGTTGAATTCCACGACGTTGAAGCGGTCGCGCGGGGCGAGCGTGGAAAGGCCCGTGAGGAGCGCTTCCTTCGCCTGCTGGATCGAGGTGCCCTGCATCGAGCCCGAGGTGTCGATCACGAACACGGTCTCGCGCGGCAGCGTCCCGCGGGCGGCCTGCTCGGCGGCCGTGGCCTGCGGCGGCATCACCATCAGGAGCGAGTAGTCGGTACCGCCGCGCGACTCCGTGAACACCGCGGCCTGCGGCCCGCTGCCGCCCAGGGGCGCCCACACCAGCTCGAAGTCGCGGTCGGCCTCCTCCTGCTCCTTCTGCAGGTAGAGCACCGTGCGCGTGCCGGATTCCTTTTCCACGACCGCCTCGTGGTAGGAGCTCGACACCCTCGCGAGCGGGACGGCGGAATCGATCACCACGCCGATCACCACGGGATTCACGCCGCTGCCGGCGGGGGCGTAGCCAGGATGCAGGATAGGAAGAAAAGGGGTCAGATCCCTTTTCTCGTCGTTGAAAAAGGGATCTGACCCCTTTTCCTGCAGGTGCTCGTAGCGCGGTGTGACCGCAAGAGGGAAGCGCAGGCGGTACTCGCCGTTGTCGTAGGCGAGCGTCTGCTGGTACTCGATGAGCACGCGCACCTGCTCGCCGGGCCCGATGTTGGCCACGGCGTTGGTGAAGAGGTTGGGCCGCTGCTGCTCGACGAGCGCGGCCTTCCTGCCCTCGCGCTTCGCCTTGGCGTAGACGCGGCGGGCCTCCTCCTTCTCCTTCACCTGGCCCTCGATCAGGCGATCGCCGATGCGCAGCCACAGGCGGTCCACGGCCGCGTTGTCGGGCAGCGGGAACACGTACACGCCCTCGACCCAGTCCGTGCCCGGGTTGTGGAAGGTCTGGGCCACGCGCGTGCGGGCCACGATGCCGGTGACGTGGATCGCGACATCCGTCTCGACCTTGGGCGCGGCGACGAAGCCGCCCGGCGTCCCCGTGCGCAGCAGCAGGGTCCCCGTCTTCGCGTCGTTGGGCTTCTCCTGGGCGCCGGCCGTGGTGGCGAGGCCCAGGGTGAGCAGGCCCAGCACCACGCTCGCGGCGATGCCGGAGAGGATCGCCTTGCCCAGGAGGCCGATGAAGTCGCCGAGCGCCGCATCGGCGCCGCCCCGGTATCCGCCCTTGCCGTCCGCCATTTTCTTTCCCCTTGTCCGCCGACCCATTCGGCAGGGCCATTACGCGCGGGCGGGGGGGCGCACTTCTAGAGAGATTGGGCTGGGGTGGCGACCAATAGTGACAAGAAAAGGGCATTGCGGACTGCAGGGGACAGGTCCGGCAAGGGCGGCCGGACCTGTCCCCTATAATCCGGGGGATGCCACGCCGAATCGCGCTCGTCGAGGACGACGCCACCATCCGCCAGAACTACGCCGACGCGTTGGCGCGCGCGGGCTATGAGGTGCAGGCGTTCGCGGACCGGCCGCAGGCCATGCGCTCGCTGGCCACGCGGCTGCCCGACCTCGCCATCATCGACATCGGGCTGGGCGCGGAGATCGACGGCGGCTTCGCGCTGTGCCGGGAGCTGCGCGCGATGTCCGCGACACTTCCCATCATCTTCCTCTCCGCCCGCGATTCCGACTTCGACATCGTCTCCGGGCTGCGCCTGGGCGCCGACGACTACCTCACGAAGGATGCGAGCCTGCCGCACCTCCTGGCGCGCATCGCCGCGCTCTTCCGGCGCGTGGAGGCGGCGCGCGAGCCGGCGAAGGACGAGGAGCGCATCGTGCGCGGGCCGCTCGAGCTGGACGCCGCCCGCATGACGGCGCGCTGGCGCGGCGCGCCCGTCGACCTCACCGTCACCGAGTTCTGGATGGTGCGCTCGCTCGCGCGCCACCCCGGCCACGTGAAGGACCGCGACACCCTCATGCGCGACGCCGAGATGGTGGTGGACGACGGCACCATCACCTCCCACGTGAAGCGCATCCGAAGGAAGTTCCTCGCCGTCGACCCGGCCTTCGACGCGGTCGAGACGGTGTACGGCATGGGCTATCGCTGGACGGAAAGGGCGTGAGGCGCGCGCCGCACCGCTTCGGCTCGCTCCGCCTCTCCATCGCCCTCGACTAGAGCGCGGCCATGCGACCGGCCTTCGTGCACGGCATCCGCTTCCGGCTCTTCCTCGCCTCCCTGGTGCTGCTGGCCATCCCCGCCCTGGCGGCCCAGTTCATCAGCCGCATGGAGACCTTCCTGCGCGGCGCGCAGGAGCAGGACATCGCCGTCACCGCGCGCGCCGTGGCCTCGGCCCTCTCCGACCGAACCGCGCTCTTTCCGCCGGGCGGCGCCCAGCCCGGAGACCCGGAGGACGATGAGCGGCGCCGCATCGTCGCCCTCTTTGCCGCTGCCGACCCGGTGGCCGCGGCAAGCCTGGGCGCGGCCTACGCGCCCTCCGAGGAGATCGAGCGCTTCCTCGACATCATGGGCCGGCGCGCCTCGCGCCTCTGGGTGGTGGACACCCGCTCGCGCGTGCGCGGCCTCTCGGGGACGCTTCGCGAGCCGCCGCCGGCGCGCTCCGACGCGCCGCGCACCGCCATAGCCGCATGGCTGAAGCCGCTGGTCGCCCTGGTCGTCTCCTCGCCCGAGGTGCCCGCGGGCGACGAGTCCAAGCCCGTGCGCTCGCAGATCGACCGGGCGCTCATCGGCGTCTCGTCCACGCACTGGCGCGGCACGCGGGACCGCGAGGTGGCGATCCTGTCGGCCGCGCAGCCGGTGTTCGTGGGCGACGACATCGTGGGCGCCGTGGTGGTGGAGGAGACGACGGCCTCGATCCTGCTGCTCCGGCAATCGGCCCTCGAGAACCTCATCGCGCTGACGCTCGCCGTGTGCGCGGCCGCCTTCGCGATCCTGCTCTTCTTCGCGAGCCGGCTCGCCACGCGCATCCGCCGCCTGCACGCCGAGGCCGAGTCCGCCATCGACGCGCAGGGGCGCATCCGCGGCGCCATCACCCCGACCGGCGCGAAGGACGAGATCGGCGACCTCGAGCGCACGATCGCGGCGGTGCTCGCGCGCCTGAGCGACTACAACGCATTCCTCGAGCAGATGGCCTCGCGCCTGTCCCACGAGTTGCGCACCCCCGTGGCGGTGGTGCGCTCCTCGCTCGACAACCTGCGCAGCCAGTCGCTCGCGGGAGAGGCGCGCGTCTACCTGGACCGGGCGGGCGAGGGCGTGGAGCGGCTCTCGCGGCTCATCTCGCGGCTCTCGGAAGGCACGCGCCTTGAGAAGATGCTGGAAAGCGCCGAGCGCGAGCCCTTCGACCTGGCCGCCGTGGTGCGCGGCTGCGTGGAGGGCTATCGCGGCGCCTACCCGGGGCGTGTTTTCGCCGTCGAGGCGCCGGCCGCTCCCGTGATGATGGGCGGCGTGCCCGACGCCTTCGCGCAGCTCCTCGACAAGCTGGTCGAGAACGCGCTCGACTTCGCGCCGGAGGGCACCGCGATCCGCGTCGCACTCGCAAGCGACGGTCGCCGCGCGCGGCTTTCCGTGTCGAACGAGGGACCGCCCATCCCGCCGGCGATGCTCCCGCGCCTCTTCGACGCCATGGTCTCGGCACGCGACGACGGGCGCGGTCGCGGCGGCCATCTCGGGCTCGGGCTCGCCATCGTGCGCCTGGTGGCCGGGTTCCACGGCGGGGCGGCGCGGGCGGCCAACCTGCCCGACGGGCGGGGCGTCGTCTTCGAGGTGGAAGTGCCCTTGGCCGACGCCCCCGGCAGCCTGCCTCGGGCGTGAGCTAAACTGGGAGCGGAAAAACTCCCGCCGCACCCGACACCTTGGCCCGAATCCTCCTCCTGCTGGCAATCGGCTTCGCCATCTGGCTGCTGTTCCGCGGCTTCCTGCGCTCGCAGTCGAAGGACGCCGAGCCCACCGAGGCCC
>JAABQW010000082.1 GCA_011391275.1 Betaproteobacteria bacterium | reverse complement strand
CTGACACCACGAAGCGGTGGCGGGCGCTGGCGCGGCTCATCACCTCCCTCGAACTGGGCAAGGCCGACCCGGGCCTGCGCGCGAAGATGCTCGAGGTGGCCGCGGGGCGCCGCATCCCGGTCCTGGGCATCACCGGAACGGGGGGCGCCGGCAAGTCCAGCCTCACCGACGAACTCGTCCGGCGCCTGCGCCTGGACCTCGACGACAGCCTCTCGATCGCGGTCGTCTCCATCGACCCCTCGCGACGCAAGAGCGGGGGCGCGCTGCTGGGCGACCGCATCCGCATGAATGCCATCAACCCGTGGGCGAAGGGCCCGCGCGTGTTCATGCGCTCGCTCGCCACGCGCGAGGCCGGCAACGAACTCAGCAAGGCGCTGCCGGACGTGGTGGCCGCGTGCAAGTGCGCGGGCTTCGACCTGGTCGTCGTCGAGACCTCGGGCATCGGGCAGGGCGATGCCGCCATCGTCCCGCTCGTGGACGCGAGCCTCTACGTGATGACGCCGGAGTACGGCGCCGCGAGCCAGCTCGAGAAGATCGACATGCTCGACTTCGCCGACTTCGTGGCGATCAACAAGTTCGACCGCAAGGGGGCGGCGGACGCTCTGCGGGATGTGGCCAAGCAAGTGCAGAGGAACCGCCAGGCCTTCGACCGCACCCCGGACACCATGCCGGTTTTCGGCACCATGGCCGCGCGCTTCAACGACGACGGCGTGACCGCGCTCTACCAGGCCCTCCTGGCGAAGCTCAGGGACCTGGGGCTGAAGGCGGGGGCTTCGCGCCTGCCCGCCGTCGCGACGCGCCACAGCACCAACCAGACGCCCATCCTGCCGCCGGCCCGCTCGCGCTACCTCGCGGACATCGCGGACACGGTGCGCGGGTACAAGTCGCGGGCGAGGGAGCAGTCGCGCATCGCCCGCGAGCGCCAGAGCCTCGCCGAGACGAAGCGCATGCTGGCCGAGCGCTGCTACCCCGAGCAGGGCGACATGAACCTGAAGGCCGCCGGGACGATCGACATCCTGGCCGCCGAGCGCGAGGCGAAGCTCGATCCCCGCTCGAGGAAGCTGCTGGAGATGTGGCCGAAGATGCGCGAGTCGTACGCCGGCGACGAGTACGTGGTGAAGATCCGCGGCAAGGAGCTGCGCACCGCGCTCACCTACACGTCCCTTTCCGGCAGCAGGATCCGCAAGGTGGCGCTCCCGCAGTTCGAGGACCAGGGCGAACTCCTGCGCTGGCTCCTCCTGGAGAACGTGCCGGGATCATTTCCCTACACGGCAGGGGTGTTCGCGTTCAAGCGCGAGAACGAGGACCCCACGCGCATGTTCGCGGGCGAGGGCGACCCCTTCCGCACCAACCGGCGCTTCAGGATGCTCTCCGAGGGCATGCCCGCCAAGCGCCTGTCCACGGCGTTCGACTCGGTGACGCTCTACGGCAACGACCCGGACCTGCGCCCGGACATCTACGGGAAAGTCGGCAACAGCGGCGTGTCGATCGCCACTCTCGACGACCTGAAGGTGCTCTATTCCGGGTTCGACCTCACGGCGCCCGCGACGAGCGTCAGCATGACGATCAACGGCCCCGCGCCCACGATCCTCGCGATGTTCATGAATACCGCGATCGACCAGAACCTGGACAAGTTCCGCGCCGACAACGGCCGCGAGCCCACCGACGACGAGGCGCAGAAGATCCGCGAATGGGTGCTGGAGAACGTGCGCGGCACCGTGCAGGCCGACATCCTCAAGGAGGACCAGGGGCAGAACACCTGCATCTTCTCCACCGAGTTCTCGCTCAAGGTGATGGGCGACATCCAGGAATGGTTCGTCCACCACGGGGTGAGGAACTTCTACTCCGTGTCGATCAGCGGCTACCACATCGCGGAGGCCGGGGCGAACCCGCTCAGCCAGCTCGCCTTCACGCTCGCCAACGGCTTCACCTACGTGGAGGCCTACCTCGCGCGCGGCATGCAGATCGACGACTTCGCGCCGAACCTGAGCTTCTTCCTTTCCAGCGGCATGGACCCGGAATACTCCGTGCTCGGTCGCGTGGCCAGGCGCATCTGGGCCGTGGCGATGCGCGAGCGCTACGGCGCGAACGAACGCAGCCAGAAGCTCAAGTACCACTGCCAGACCAGCGGAAGAAGCCTGCACGCCCAGGAGATCGCCTTCAACGACATCCGCACCACGCTGCAGGCGCTGATCGCCACCTACGACAACGCCAACAGCCTGCACACCAACGCCTACGACGAGGCCATCACCACGCCGACCGAGGAGAGCGTGAGAAGGGCAGTGGCCATCCAGCTCATCCTCAACCGCGAGTGGGGGCTCGCGAAGAACGAGAACCCCAGCCAGGGCTCCTTCATCATCGAGGAGCTGACGGAACTGGTCGAGGAGGCGGTGCTGAAGGAGTTCGAGGCGCTTTCCGAGCGCGGCGGGGTGCTGGGCGCCATGGAACTGGGCTACCAGCGCGGCAAGATCCAGGAAGAGTCGATGCACTACGAGCACCAGAAGCACACCGGCGAGTACCCGATCGTCGGCGTGAACACCTACCGCAACCCGCACGGCGACCCTGCGCACGAAGCGCTGGAGCTCGCGCGCTCCACCGAGGAGGAGAAGAAGAGCCAGCTCGACCGCCTGCACGATTTCCAGAAGCGCCACGCGGCGCAGGCGCCGGCGGCCCTCGAGCGGCTCAAGCGCGCGGTCATCGCCAACGAGAACGTGTTCGCGGTGCTCATGGACGCGGTGCGCTGCTGCTCGCTGGGGCAGGTCACCAACGCGCTCTTCGAGGTCGGCGGCCAGTACCGCCGCAGCATGTAGGAGGCCGGCATGTTCAAGGCGCTCTATCTCACGCAGGAGGGCAAGGCCACGAAGGCGGAGCTTCGCGACCTGGACGAGGCGATGCTTCCGGCCGGCGACGTCGACGTGCGCGTGGAGTGGTCCACGATCAACTACAAGGACGCCCTTGCCGTCACCGGCAAGGGCGCCATCGTGCGCAGGTGGCCGATGGTGCCCGGCATCGACCTCGCGGGCGTGGTCGAGTCGAGCCGGAGTCCGGACTGGAAGCCCGGCGACCGCGTTGTGGTCACCGGCTGGGGGCTGGGCGAGTCTTTCTGGGGAGGCCTCGCGCAGAAGGCGCGGCTGGAGTCGAAGTGGTTGCTCGAAGTGCTGCCGCCTTTCACCACGCGCCAGGCGATGGCCGTGGGCACGGCCGGTTTCACGGCTGCGCTCTGCGTGCGCGCGCTGGCGAAGCACGGCGTGAGAGCGGGCGATGGCGAGGTGCTGGTCACGGGTGCGGCCGGCGGCGTGGGTTCGATCGCCGTCGCGATCCTCGCGGGCATGGGTTACCAGGTCGTGGCCTCGACCGGGCGTCCGGCGGAGGAGGGCTACCTCAGGGGGCTGGGTGCGGCGCGCATCCTGGACCGAGCCGAGCTTTCCGCACCGGGCAAGCCGATGCAATCGGAACGCTGGGCCGGCGTGGTGGATACCGTCGGCAGCCACACGCTCGTAAACGCCTGCGCGCAAGTTCGCTTCTACGGCGCGGTCGCCGCGTGCGGGCTGGCGCAGGGCTTCGATTTCCCCGCGACAGTGATGCCTTTCATCCTGCGGGGCGTCACGCTCTACGGCATCAACAGCATCCAGAACCCGAACGAGGAGCGGCGCGAGGCCTGGGCGCTCATCGCGAGGCACGTGGACGCCGTGAAGCTCGAGGCCATCACGCAGGAGGTCGGGCTTTCCGAGGTCATCGCGTTCTGCCCTGCGGTACTCGAGGGCAAGGTGCGCGGGCGAACCGTCGTCGACGTGAACCGCTGAACGCCGATCGCATGTACCCGAGCCGAATCGTCTGCCTCACCGAGGAACCCACCGAGGTCCTGTACGCGATCGGAGAGGAGGCGCGCGTCATCGGCATCTCCGGCTTCACGGTGCGCCCGGCGCGCGCGAGGAAGGAAAAGCCGAAGGTCTCGGCTTTCACCAGCGCCAAGGTGGACGAGATCACGCGGCTTGCGCCGGATCTCGTCGTGGGGTTTTCCGACATCCAGGCCGATATCGCGCAGGCCCTGGTGAGGCGCGGCGTGGAAGTGTGGATCGCCAATCACCGGTCGGTCGACGGCATCGTGTCGTACGTGCGGAGGCTGGGCGCCATGGTGGGAGCGGGAGAGAAGGCCGAGGAGTACGCGGACCTGCTCGAGGCACGGGTGGCCGCCGTGCGCGCGGTGGGCAAGGCGCTTCCGCGGCATCCTCGCGTCTACTTCGAGGAGTGGGACGCCCCCTGCATCAGCGCCATCGGCTGGGTGAGCGAGTTGGTCGGGATCGCGGGTGGGGAGGACATCTTCCCGGAGAAGGCGGCCTGCGCGATGGGGCGCGACCGCATCCTCGCGGACCCGTCGGAGGTCGTGCGCCGCGCACCCGACATCATCATCGGCTCGTGGTGCGGCAAGAAGTTCCGGCCCGCGGCCGTTGCCGCGAGGCCGGGCTGGGATGCAATTCCCGCCGTGCGCGACGGCGAACTGCACGAGGTGAAGTCGCCGCTCATCCTGCAGCCGGGGCCGGCGGCGCTGACCGACGGGCTGGATGCGCTGCACGCGATCATTTCCCGCTGGGCGGCAAGCCGTGGTGCCCGTGCACAGGCGGCCGCATGAGGGCCGCGGGCCCCATCGCCTCGCCCTGCATGAAGGTCTGCACGCTCGATGCGAGCGGGCGATACTGCCTGGGCTGCCTGCGCACGACGGATGAGATTGCGCTCTGGGGAAGCCTCACCGACCAGGAGCGCGCGCGCGTGGTCGGGACGCTGCCGGAACGCCATCGGCGGCTCGAAGGCGAGCCCGCCGAGCTCGAGCCGAAACGCTGCTCGCAATGCGGCACGCCGTTCGGTTGCGGCGCCAACGGGCCCGAAGGGGCGTGCTGGTGCGGGCGCTACCCGCCGGTGACGCCCACGGCAGGCGCCACCTGCCTTTGCCCCGCCTGCCTGGCGACCGCCACCACCACCTGAGGAAATCCATGGGACACCGGCTTTCGAAGATCTACACGCGCACGGGCGACGACGGCACGACCGGCCTGGGCGACGGCACGCGCGTCGGCAAGGACGACCTTCGCGTCGAGGCGATGGGCGCGGTGGACGAGCTCAACTCCGCGATCGGGCGGGTGCTGGCTCACGATTCGCCGGGCGAGGTGCGCGAGTGCCTCGACCGCGTGCAGCACGACCTCTTCGACCTGGGGGCGGAGCTGTGCCTGCCTGGCGTCACGAAAGTGGAAGAGGCGCACATCGGGCGACTCGAGCGCGAACTCGATGCGTTCAACGCGGAATTGCCGCCGCTCAAGGAGTTCATCCTGCCCGGCGGCTCGATCGCGGCGGCCGATGCGCACCTGGCCCGGACCATCTGCAGGCGCGCGGAGCGGGCGCTCGTCGCGCTCGACATGGCGCAGCCGGGGCCGGATGGGGGAAGGCGGTACGTCAACCGACTCTCGGACCTGCTCTTCGTGATCGCGCGCGTCCTCAATCGCGCGGCGGGGCGGCCGGATGTCCTCTGGCAGCAGGGGAAGAATCGGTAGCCGCCCTCTTTCAAGAGGAGAACTGCCATGAAGAGCAATCCAGTCGTTCATTTCGAGATCCACGTGCAAGACATGAACCGCGCCAAGGCATTTTATGAAGCCGTGCTCGGAGTCAAACTGGAGAAAATGCCCGATCCGACAGGGGAGATGGGTACGGACATGTGGTTCTTCCCCATGGATAAGGAAGCAGGGATGAACACGTACGGCGCAGGCGGCATGCTGGTAAGAATGGAAGGCTCTTCCCCTGGCGGTAGCGGCACTCTGGTTTACTTCGGTTGCGATGACTGTGCCGTGCAAGCCGCACGCGCCGCCGCTCATGGTGGCGGCCTTTGCAAGGTAAAGACGTCCATCGGCGAACACGGCTTCTTCGCTCTTGCACAGGACACGGAAGGCAACATGATCGGTTTCCATTCGATGGCCTGACAAGTCGATCCGGCGGACGCCGGTCCGGCGTCGGCGATTTCCAACGGTAGACCAAAGGAGCTGCAACGTGGCGCTCGAAGCCGCAGCAAACGCCC
>JAABQW010000081.1 GCA_011391275.1 Betaproteobacteria bacterium | reverse complement strand
CAAGGGCGACTTCGCGATCGTCTTCGCGGGGATGGGCCTGCCGCACGACAGCGCCGAGTTCTTCCGCCGCCGGCTGGAACAGGGCGGCGCGCTGGAGCGCACGGCCCTCTTCCTCAACCTCGCGGCCGACTCCTCGACGCAGCGGCTCCTCACGCCGCGCTACGCGCTGACCGCCGCCGAGTACCTCGCCTTTGTCGAGGGCAAGCACGTGCTGGCCATCCTCACGGACATGACCAACTACTGCGAGGCGCTGCGCGAGGTGTCGTCCTCCAAGGGCGAGATCCCCAGCCGCAAGGGCTTCCCGGGCTACCTCTACTCCGACCTCGCCACCCTCTACGAGCGCGCCGGCTGCGTGCACGGCGCCAAGGGCACGCTCACGCAGCTCTCCATCCTCACGATGCCCTCCGACGACATCACGCACCCGATCCCCGACCTCACGGGCTACATCACCGAAGGCCAGATCGTGCTCTCGCGCGACCTCGACCGCAGGGGCATCAACCCGCCGGTGAACGTGCTGCCGAGCCTGTCGCGACTCATGAAGGACGGCACGGGCGAGAAGTACACGCACCGCGACCACCCGGCGCTCGCCTCCCAGCTCTACTCCGCCTATGCGCGGGCCGTGCAGACGCGCGTGCTGGCGGCCGTGGTCGGCGAGGACGGCCTCTCGGAGGCCGACCGGCGCTACCTCGCCTTCGGCGAGGGCTTCGAGAGGAACCTCGTGCACCAGGCGGGCGCGCGCACCTTCCCCGAGAGCATGGAGGCCGGCTGGCAGCTGCTGCGCGGCCTGCCCCACGCCGAGCTCACGCGACTGTCCGACGAGCAGGTCGCGCGCTGCCTCGCCAGGGGCGGAGACTGACGCCATGGCCGACGTCGCCCCGAGCCGAAGCGCGATCCTGGAACTGCGCGACGAACGCCAGGCCATGGTCGAGGGGCACGCGTTCCTCGACGAGAAGTGCCTGGCCATCGCGGCGGAGATCGTCCGCGAGCTCGCGCGCTACCTCGCGCTCGAGTCCACGCTGCTGCGCGCCTCGCGCGAGGCGGCGCGCGCGCTCGCCGCCGCGATCGCCCGCCACGGCCTGGCCGAACTCCGCCTGCACCCCGTTCAGCCGGCCGGGGCGCTCTCGCTCGCAATGCGCACGCGGCCGGTGATGGGGGTGAAGATCGCCACCGCCGAGCTTGCCGGCGAGCGCGCGGTGTCCATCCCGCCCGATTGGGGCTCGCCCGAGGCCAACGCCTGCGCGGCGGCGTTCGCCGCCCTCCTCGAACTGGCCCCGAAGGTGGGGGCGGCGGCGGCGAACCTGGAGCGCCTCTCGGAAGAGTACCGCCGCTCCATCCGGCGTGCCCGCGCCCTCGACGACGTCCTCATCCCCGAGGCCGCGCGGGAGCTGGCCGCCATGGAGACGGGTCTCGAGGACCTGGAGCGCGAGGACGCGATCGCCATGCGCCTGGGCCCGGCTCCCCCGATGTAGCCCGGCCAGCGAGGCTGGCCTACACTGCACGGCGATCGACGAAATCGCGACCATGCCCCCGCCCGCCGCCGACCTGCAGCTCCTGAGCGCCGTACGCGACTGCCTCGCGGGGCAGTTCGCGCTCGCGATCGACGGGGAACAGAAGGCGATCCGGGAGGTGCTCGAGCAGCAGCTCACGCAGAGCGCCAATCGCGACAAGTGGGCGCAGCTGCGCGCCGCAAGGGATACCCTGCGCGCCATCGGGCCGCACGTGCGCGGGAAGCTCGACGCCGCCGTCCGCAAGCGCATCGACGCGAGGCTCTCCCCCGGCGAGGACGAGTTCTCGAAGACCGCACGCTTCGCCGCCTCGGCCTTGAGCCTCGTTTCCGAGGACGAGGTGCAGGAGGAGATCGCCGTGGGCAACACCACGCGGCGCCTGCGCGAGGCCACGGGCGACCAGTTCTACGCGCTCAACAACCGGTTGGCGGTCGTGATGGGCGTGGCGAGCCTCGAGGACGAGCGCAGCCCCGCGCACCCGCGACTCTTCGCGCGCGCGGTGATCGACGTGATCGCGGAGCTGGCCCCCGACACGGGCGCGAAGCTCGCGGCCTTCGCCGCGCACGACCCGGCGCTGCTGCAGGCCCTCTCGGCGGCCTACCGCGACGCCAATGCCCTGCTCTCCTCGCGTGGCGTGCTGCCCGACTTCCACCGCAGCTACGGCGCCCCGCAGCAGGTTCCCGGGGTGCACGCGGTGGCGCACGAAGTGCCCGGCGCCACCCCGCCGAAGCCCGCGGCCCCGGCGCCGAAGCCGGCCGCGACCGTCGCGCCGCTCTTCGAGCGCATCATCGCCAATGCCGTCGCCCCCGAGGCCGTGGTGAGGGAACTCGTCGCCGGGATCTTCAGGCGCATCGAGGCCGACCCCCACCTCACGGCGGCGGCGAAGGCCCGGATCGCGCGGCTGCAGGCGGCGGTGGGCCATGCCGCGGCGGCCGACCGGCGCTTCTTCACCGACCCCGGGCATCCCGTACGGGGCCTCATCGACGCCATGGCCGACCTGGGCGCCGCGGGCACCTCGCACCACCACGTCGAGGGAAAGCTGCCGGAGGAATGGATCGCCGAGGAGGTGAACGCGCTGCTCCTGGACGAGCGCCTCGAGATCGCCGCGGTGGCCGCCGCCCGCGACCGCCTGGCCCAGCTCGCGCAGCGCCACCACGACGTCCTGGCGGAGGACGATGCCCTGGTGCGGACCATGCGCCGCGAGGAGGAGCAGCGCGCGGCCGTGCAGGACTCCGCCCTCGAGATCGCCCACCGCATCTCCTCGGCCGAGGTCACCGCGGAGGCGGGCGCGTTCGTCTACGAGGCCTGGCGCCCCGTGCTCATCCATGCGCACCGCGCCGGCGGCCACGGCTGCGCCGCGTGGAACGCGGCGCTCGCCACCCTCGACGACCTGCTCTGGACGCTCGCCCCGCGCACGAGCCTGGAGGAACGCGAGCGCCTGGCGGCGTTGCTTCCTTCCGTGCGCGACCACGCCGCGCAGGGGCTCTTCCGCGCAGGCGTTCCCGCGGAACAGATCGAGGCGCGGCTGGCGGAACTGGACCGGCTGCACGCGCAGGTGCGCCGCGAGCCGGCCGCGATGTCGGCCCGGGTCACCACGACCGCGGGACTGGGCAGGAAGATCACCGATGACGTCACCGCAACCCTGCACATGTCGGCGGCGGAAGTGCAGGACGAGGGCCTCGCGCGCGGCTCGTGGTTCGAGTTCACCGAGGACGACGGCTCGCACCTGCGCGCGCGCCTGAACTGGCTCTCCCCCGTGCAGGGCGCCTGCGTCTTCAAGGAGACGGCCCGCAACCGTTCCTTCGCCCTGTCGATGGCGGACCTGCGCGCCAAGCGCGACGCCGGCCGGGTCCGCCCCGTGGACGGCCCGGGCGTGGTGCTCGCCGGCATCGATGCCGCGCTCGCCGAAATGGCCTGCGAACGCGGCATCGACCCGGGCGCAATGCATGCCGGTTGATCCGGGTCAAAAGTCCTTCACGTCCGGACCCTAGACTGCCTGTGTGGCGCGCATCCGGCGCCGGCGGCGCCCGGCAGGGCCCGCAACCAGGCTTCCCCGCCGTTCCCCCAGGTACGGCGTTCTTGTCCGGCAGGGCCTAACGGCTTCTGCCGGCTTTCTTTTTCAGGGCTCCGGCCTCGAGACAGGCCCCCCCTGGACAAGCGCGATCCACTGGCGCAGCACGGCCCGGAACGCTGCGCTCCTCGCCTCCAGCTCATCGAGGTCGGCGAACCCGACCATCGCGCGATCCTTGCCCAGCCACCGGAGCAGGCCATCGGGATCTTCGATCGCAACCCCCCCGGGGGGCAGGTCACGGGACCTGGCGCCCAGATGGAGGATGACGCCGATGCCGGCCTTGGCTCGGAGGTTAGTGGTGGCGAAGTACTCCGTGGTGCGGAAGCTGGGCGCATTCCACTTGATGCCCTCGGCGATCACCGGATCGACGCCGAGGACGAGCTTTCGCAGGGCCTCGATCCCACCCTTGCAAGGATGGTCGAGCGCCGCCATGAAGTCGTCGACCGCCCTGGTCGTGTCCGCAGGCGTCGCGTGCTGGAGGGATTTCGCTTTCGGAGGGGGCATGGCGGTGTCTCCCGGGCAGGCAGGCGGTACCCGTAGACGGGGAAGTGGAGTTCCTGCGTGCCCTTCTCCGTGGGCCGCACATTCTCGGCGCCGGAAACAGACCGGGTCAACAGACCGGGTCGACAGACCGGGTCAACTGGCCGGGTCAACTGGCCGGGTCAACTGCGATCGACGCGGTGCGACGCGAGGTAGTACGGCGTCCTCGCCTTGGGCAGCCTGTAGACGAAGTGGTAGCGGGCCACGTGGTAGCTCGGGTCGAAGCCGTAGAAGTTGAGTTTCATCTGCTCCAGCTCCTCCTCGCGGTACTTGTCGAGCGGCTTGGCCGACTCGTCGACCAGGCGCTGGCGGCGCTTGGCGAAGACGAGGTCGTCGAACCGGGGGTCGCGGGCCATCGCCTCGGCGCGCTTGATGGCGGCGGAGATGAACCCCTGCGGATCGTGCCCGAAGCGCGCGTCGGCCAGCCCGATGGCCACCGCCTCCTGCGAGCCCATCGGCAGGCGCCGCTCGGTGAGTTCCTTCGCCTTGTCGCGACCCACGCGGCGCGGCAGCAGGTAGGTCCAGTATTCCGAGCCGTAGAGGTTGCCCATGCCCTTGTAGTGCGGGTTGAGCACCACGCCCCGCGCGAGCCACACACGGTCGGCGGCCAGCGCCAGGAAGACGCCGCCGGCCCCGGCGTTGCCCGCGAGCGCGGAAATGACGAAGCGGTCGGTGGTGAGGACGATCTCGCGCGCGACGTCGTCGATGGCGTTGATGCTCTCCCACGACGCGTCCGCGGGACGCTCCGTCGCCTCGATGGCGCTGAGGTGGATGCCGTTGCACCAGAAGTCCGGCCCGCCGGCGAGGATCAGCACCCGGGTCGGGCGCGTCTTCGCGTGCTGCAGGGCGGCGAGCAGCCGCCGGCACTGCGACGGCGAAAGGGCGCCGTTGTGGAAGGCGAAGTGCAGCACGCCGACCTCGCCGTGCTCCTCGTAGCGCAGCTCGCGCCAGGTCGTGCCGTGCTCGGGCGCGTCCACGGCATAGGCGATCTCGGCCACGCCGGCGAGCGCATCGCCCAGGACCTCGGTGGCCGGGAGCTTCAGCGTCGGCTCGCCGCCCTCCGGCGCGATGGCCTGCAGGTGCGAGATCCACACGGCGCCGTCGCGCGTGGCGCGCAGGATCCCGCCGTGGCGGGTGGCGAAAACCTGGCCCGGCACGGGGCCGCGCAGCGTGCCTTCCGCGTGCGCGCCGAAGAGGCGCACGGGCCGGCCGAGGATCTCGTCGCGCACGCCAGGGAAGCCGTCCGCCGAGTGGATCTTGCGCAGCACCGTGACGGTGTCGTCGCGCGTCCAGTCGATGGCGCGGTCGGCCTGCCTGACGAGGGGACGTGCCCTCCCCCGCGTGGCGGAGCCGAGGTCGGCGGCCGGCACGGGGTGGCCGCCCTTCGCGAAGCTCTTCACCGCCTCGCCCACCGCCTCGACGGCGGCGTCCGTCACTTCCCGCCGGTACAGGCTCGACTTGGGCGCGAGGCGCATGGGGATGGCGCGATGCGCCCACACGGGGCCGGCGTCCATCTCGGCGACCGCCTGCAGCACCGTGACGCCCCACTCCTTCTCGCCCTCGAGGATCGCCCAGTCGAGCGCGGACGGGCCGCGGTCGCCGGGCACGCCCGGGTGCACCACGAGGCAGGGCACGCGCTTCCACACGGTTTCGGGAATCGCGCGCTTGAGGAACGGGGCGATCACGAGGTCGGGCTTCGCGAGCGCCAGGGCCTGCCCGGTGGTGGCGTCGTTCACGTCGAACTCGATGGCCACCTCGTGCCCCTGCGCGCCCAGCTCGATGAAGAGGCGCTGCGCGAGGCCGTTGAAGGCGTGGGTGAGGAAGAGGATCTTCACGCGGGCCTTCTCAGCATATGCGCGGCAGTTGCTCGCCCGCGAGCCAGTCGACCATGCGGCTGCCGCCGAAGCCGGTGCGCATCTGCACGAAGTGGTGCGCGTCCTGCACCACCTCGCCGATGACGGCCGCGTCGCGGCCCAGCGGGTGGGCGCGCATGGCGGCCAGCAGCC
>JAABQW010000080.1 GCA_011391275.1 Betaproteobacteria bacterium | reverse complement strand
GTAGAACCGTCCCAAAAATCATTTGGAGGCGCGGATGAAGGCGGAGACGAACTTGCCGTCGGCCGCGGCGATGACGGAGTCGTCGAAGCCCTCGCCGGCGAGAAAGGCACGGGCGGCATCGCCGTCGTAGACGCGCGTCACCTCGATATCGATGCCGGTGAAGCCGGCGGCTGCGAGCTTCGCGCGGTAATCCGATTCCGAGAGCGCGCCGGCCACGCAGCCGGCCCACAGCTCCATGCTCCGCCGGATCGCCTCCGGCACCTCGCCGCGCACGACCACGTCCGATACCGCGAAGCGACCGCCGGGCCTCAGCACGCGGAAGGCTTCCCGCAGCACGCGGTCCTTGTCGCCCGAGAGGTTGATGACGCAGTTGGAGATCACCACGTCCACGGCGCCGTCCGGCAGCGGGATGTCCTCGATCTCGCCCTTGAGGAACTCCACGTTCGCGAGCCCGCTCTTCGCCTGGTTCTCTCGGGCGAGGGCGAGCATCTCGTCGGTCATGTCGAGCCCGTAGGCCTTTCCGGTGGGACCCACGCGCCTGGCCGAGAGCAGCACGTCGATGCCGCCGCCGGAGCCCAGGTCGAGCACGGTCTCGCCGGGCTTCAGTTCCGCGAGCGCCGTCGGGTTGCCGCAACCGAGCGAGGCGGCCAGCGCCATGTCGGGCACGTCCCCGGACTGCGAGGCGTCGTACAGGTTCGAGGTGATCGGGTCGGTGGCGTCCCACGAGGCGGCGCGCGAGCCGCAGCAACTCGTCGCGGCCGGTGCGGGGGCGCAGCAACTCGCGGCCTCCGGCGCCGGCGCGCAGCAGGAGGAGGCGGCCGGGGTCGGCACGCAGCAGCCGCCCTGCCCGTTCTTCACGCGCAACGCCGCCTGGCCGTACTTCTCGCGGACGACATCCTTGATTTCGTTCGGTGCAGGCATGGTCTTCCTTTCGTCAGGCAGCGGGCAGGATCTTCTTCGGCTCGCACGCGCCGCTTCGCGTGCAGCACTCCGCGTAGAGGAAGCGCAGCAGGTCCTGCAGCGCCGCGGCGTTGGCCGAGTACCAGAGGAACGTGCCTTCCCGGCGCACGTTCACCAGGCCCTCGTTGCGCAGCCGCTCGAGGTGGTGCGACAGCGTCGAGCCTGCGATGTCGAGCGCCGCACCAATCTCCCCCGCCACCAAGCCTTCCGGGTGGGCGGAAAGGAGCAGCCGCATGATGCGAAGGCGCGGCTCCGTGCCCATGGCGGAGAGCATGTCGGCGAAGCGGGACAGGTCTTCGGAATCTCGGGCGGCCAAGTCGGGTTCCTTCCACGGCAATCGTGTTTCTATATTTCTATCATAGTCGAAATAGAATCGATGTCAAGTTTGACCTGCCCCGGGGCACCCGGCCACCGCGGGCGGTAGCATGGGGTTTACCCCCCGCTCAACAGGAGACTCCCATGTCCAGCGTCGGCTACCACGAACCCGTTTCCGAGATGTCGGACGAAACCCGGGACATGCACCGCGCCATCGTCTCGCTGATGGAGGAGCTGGAGGCGGTCGACTGGTACAACCAGCGCGCCGACGCCTGCAAGGACCGCAGCCTCAAGGCCATCCTCGAGCACAACCGCGACGAGGAGAAGGAGCACGCCGCCATGGTCCTCGAGTGGATCCGCCGCAGGGACCCGGTCTTCTCGAAGGAGATGAAGGAGTTCCTCTTCACCGAGAAGCCCATCACGCACGCATAGGGCGAGGCCATGGCCGGGGCGGCTGCCTTCGAGGCCAACGTCGCGCGCTACGAGGCGTGGTTCGGCGAACACGAAGCCGCGTACCTCTCGGAATTGCTCGCCCTGCGAAGGTTCGTGACCAGCGAAGGGCGCGGGCTCGAGATCGGCGTCGGCACCGGCCGCTTTGCGGCGCCCCTGGGCGTGCAAGTCGGCGTGGACCCCTCGCCCGCCATGCTCGCGCGGGCCGCGGCGCGGGGCATCGAAGCCGTCGAAGGAATGGCCGAGCGCCTGCCGTTCGCGGACGCGAGCTTCGACCACGCGATCTTCGTGACCACGCTGTGCTTCGTCGACTCACCCGCCGCCGCGCTCGCCGAGGCGCGCCGCGTGCTCAGGCCCGGCGGGCGCCTGGTCATCGGGTTCATCGACCGCGACAGTGCGCTCGGCAGGACTTACCTCGCCCGGCAGCACGAGAGCGTGTTCTACCGCGAGGCGACGTTTCTTTCCGCCGGCGAGGTCGAGAAGCTGCTGGCCGCGGCCGGTTTCACCATCGACGCCTGGGGGCAGACGCTCTCGCGGCCGCTCGCGGAAACGCTCGAGATCGAGCCCTTGCGGCCGGGGCACGGGCAGTGTGCCTTCGCGGTGGTCTCGGCGACGTCGGTTAGACTTTCATCTTTGGAGCAAACCCACCAGGAGCAATGAAGATGTCGCAATCGAAGAAGGGACCGTACGGCTACTCGCGCACGGTCGACATGCCCTACGAACAGGCCATCGAACGAGTCACCGCCACGCTCAAGGAGCAGGGCTTCGGGATCCTCACCGAGATCGACGTGAAGGCCACGCTCAAGAAGAAGATCGACAAGGACTTCACCAAGTACGTGATCCTGGGCGCCTGCAATCCCGGGTTCGCCTTCCAGGCGCTGTCGAACGAGATCGACATCGGCCTGCTGCTGCCCTGCAACGTCACCGTCTACGAGAACCCCGCCGACGGCAAGACCGTCGTCTCGGTGCTCGACCCCGAGACCATGGTCACCCTCACCGGCCGCCAGGACATCGCGCCGCTGGCCCGCCAGGTCCGCGAGAAGGTCGTCGCCGCGCTCGACGCGGTGTAACAGCGAAAAAGGGGTCAGATCCCATTATTTGACCGGGTCAGTTGACCCGGTCAAATAATGGGATCTGACCCCTTTTTCGCTGGTTACTTGAACGAGAAGCGATAGGCGGCGTCGATACCGGGCAGGTAGCCGGCGCGCAGGATGAACTGCAGGCTCTTCGTGAACTGCAGCGTGATGCGCAGCGACCCTTCCGCGTCGGCCAGCCCCTGCCGGTAGGACACGCGCAGGTTGTCGGTGAGCTGCTTGCCGACGGTCACCACTTCGGCCGAGGATGCGCTGCCGGTCCTGCCCGCCACGGTGCTTTGCGGCAGGACTCCGAGAACGCCACCCTCGTCGGCCCCCACGCTCACCTCGTCGAGCCCGAGTCCGCGGAAGAGGCGCTCCGTGGACAGCGCCCCCTCGCCGAGCAACGACGACGCCGCGCCAACGAGTGTCGCGGCATCGGCGGTACTCACGTCGCCGCGCCCGCGCCCGAGGACCAGCCAGGCGAGCTTTTCCGATTCCGGCACATCGGGCGAGGAGACCAGGCGCACCTTCGGCCGGGCCACCGTGCCGACGACTTCCACTCCCGCCTCCACCGGCAGGCCCTTGCGCAGCGCGAGCACGTTGAGGCCGGGGTTGTCGATGGGGCCCTGGAAATTGAGCGCGCCCCGCTCGATGGCGAGCGTCCTGCCGTAGGCGACGAAGGTGCCGCCCACCGCGCGGATCGTTCCCGTCGTGCGCAGGTTCGCGCCCGCATCGCCCGCGAGCCGCAGCGAACCCGCCAGCCGCGTGTCCAGCCCCCGCCCGACGAAGTAAAGGTGCTCGCCGAGATCCACGCGCAGGTCGAGACGGATGCGCTCCGCGTCGCGGGCGACGGCAGGCGCCTCCTCGCCACGATCCACGATCACGTCGCTGGATAGCGAGGGCGGTGCCGAGGCCGGGATGCCGAACCAGCCGGCGTCCGCCACGAAGCTGCCGTTCATCGACGTCGTGTTCCCGTCGAAGTCCACGCGGCCCTCTCCCGAGATGGCCAGGAACCGCGTGGCGAGGCGCGTGAGCGGCCAGGCGTCGGTCTTCACGCGAACGGTGCCCTTGCGCGTGCCCAGGTCGATGCTGCCCTCGGCCGTCACCGTTCCCGCGGCGGGGCGCTTCGCGGCGGCGATCGCGCGCGCCGCTTCCGGCCCCGGCTGCCACGGCATGGAGAGGACGAAGCGCTCGATTCGCGCCTCGCGGTCCTTGAGCGCGATGACGATGGTCCCGTCGGCGACTTCCGCGCCCAGCGCCGGCTCGCGGATCACGAGCTTCGTGGCTTCCACGCGCCCGCTCCAGGTGGGTTCGCGCAGCGTGCCCGCGAGCGTGCCCTCGCCGGCCAGGCGCCCGCCGGCCTTCGCCTCCGGTCCCATCCACGCCGCCGTCCACGCGATGTCGGGCACGTCGACCGTGAAGCGGCCCTCGATCGGCGCAACCGGCGACACTTCCCAGCCGCCCGCGCCGCGCGCGAGCGTGACCGTCGCCTCGCCTTTCCATACCCCGGCCTGCTTTCCCCGGATTTCGGCAGTCGCGCGGATGCGCCCGCCGCTCGCATCGGCCCGGATCGCCACCACCTCGAGTCCCAATGCCTGCCGCGGCTCGCCCAGGCGCACGTCGCCGCGCTGGCGGCGCAGCGAGAAGTAGCCGTCCACGGAATCGCCCACGCGCACGTCCCATTCGCCCGCGAGGACGAGGTTCGAGGCCATCTCCTCCTGCAAGTTCAGGAGTTGGCGCAAGGTGCGGATCACGACGGCGTTCGAGGTGCCGCGGGACTCCAGGCCCTGCGGCGTCCAGCGCGTCACGAGGAGCCGCATCTCGCCCGGCTCGCCAGAGATGAGCGCCTCGCCCAGCTCGATGCGCTCGGCGGAAACGAAGAGCGCCGCCGGCGCTGAGAGCGCGAACTGCGCGGGCCAGGTGGTCGTGAGCGACTCGAGCCGGCCGCGCCATGCCGGTGTGCGGGCGCCGGCAACGAATCCGCCATCGAGCAGCACCTGCGCCGTGGACGCCTCGGGGAAGCGGGCTTCCACCCGGATCTCGTGCGCCAGTCGCGTCCCCTTGATCGTTGCGGACGCCTGCTCGATGAACGGTGCCTTCTCCCCGCTTCGCGTGACCCCCGTCACCAGCACCTGGCCGTTGGCCGCCCCGGCATCGCCCGCGCCCAGCGCGACGCGCCCGGATGCCGCCGCCACGCGAACCGCACCGGGCAACGCGAGGTTCTTCGCCTCGAGCGTCGCATCTCCCGACAGTGACGCGAACTCGCCGGAAACTTTCCCTTCGAGGTCGATGCTGCCGCCGATGGCTTGCCCGAAAGCACGCCCGATCGGGGAAAGGTCCGGGGACGCGAGCTTCACTTCCAGCGTGTCGCCGGCCCGCCCCAGCGCGCCCTTCGCGTGCAGGCGCGTGGCGCCGAGGGTCACATCCGCCTCCGCGCGCGACAGGCGGGCGCCATCGGTCGCGAGCGCCACGCGGCCCTCCGCGGCCATGCCGCCGAAACGGCTCTTCGCGATCTCGAGCACGCCCTCCCCCGCCGCGCCCTTCGCGAAGCTCCCCGAAGCGGTGAACGAGGCGTTCAGGTCGCCGGCCGGCAAGGTGGAGAACGCCGCGGGGTCGAACTTCCCGATCCATCCTTCGGCCTTGAACTCGCGCGCTCCACCGAGTGCCAATGTCCCGCTCGCCTCCGCGAAGGCAGCGCCGCGCGCGAGGCGCGCCTTGCCCAGGGTGAGGATCCCATCGGCGATGCGCGCCTCGCCGCGAATCTCGAAGCGCGGATCCGCCAGGGCCACGTCGAACGACTGTGCCTGGCTCGTGGCCACCGCCACGATGTCGCCGGAGAGCCTGGTCGCACGAAGCGCCGTGTGCCACCCTCGGAGGTCCAACCCCTTCACCGCGACCTTGGCGTCCAGCTTGCCGCCGGACCACCGGGCCTCGCCCGCCGCGCTGCCCCCGCCGGCGAACGCCGCCGTGAGCTTCGTCGCCTCGACGCGGTCCTTCGCGATGAGGACCTGCGCCGCGGCGGAGGCGACCGGGAGCCCGCCCTTGTCGAGCGTGCCGGGCGCAGCGTTGGTGATCCGCACCGGCCCGACGAGCGTCGCACCGGCGCCGGGAGCAAGGTCCGCCACGACTGAAAGCCGCGTGGACGGGGCGGCGGCGGAGAAGGCCGAGAGGTCCAGCCCCTCGAGCTTCGCCGAAAGCCCTTGCAGGGGCGTGGCGGCGAATGGCTCGAGCGTGGCACTCGCCTTGCCGGAGAGCCCGCCCTCGCTGCCTTCCAGCGTCGCGACGAATTTCGCGAGCGGGCCGGAAGCCGTCACCGTGGCGCGGTACGCGGCGTCATT